>JAHJQE010000090.1 GCA_018819205.1 Gammaproteobacteria bacterium | reverse complement strand
TGGCACGAGGAAAATCGAAGATGTCCGCACTCGGTGCGGCCATGCGCAAACTGGTGCATCTGTGCTTCGGTGTACTTAAAACTCGTCAGCCATATCAAAGCGACTATGCAAACATCGTTTGACATTAAAGACGGTATCTACGGCTTGCGCTGCTCCGGTTTCACGCGTGAAGCCAGCAGTTCATCACCCAAATCCGCATCCACCGCATTGCCGTTGGCGTCCTCCATCGGCAATTCAGCATCGTTCCAGCCGCGTATGCCCAGCTTGAGCGAGACCACATGGGTGTAACCCATCTCCTGCATCACATCCGCCGCCAGCACGGAACGCTTGCCGGAGCGGCAGATCACGACGATCTCCCGTTCATGTCCCCGTACCAACTCGGGGACGGTCTCGTCGTAGTCCCATTCGCAGGATTGCTCCAGAACACCGCGTGGCACATTGATGGAACCGGGAATACGTAGCAGCGCGAATTCGGCCGGTTCACGGATATCGAGCAGCAAGGGAATGTCGCCGGCCTGGTAACGACGGCCGAAATCCCAAGGGGTAACTTCTTTCACGCGGGTCAGCGCCTCATTGATCAGATCGTCATATCGTTTGGCCACGATTCACTCCTTGCTGAATACCGCGATGGATTCCACATGCGCCGTCTGCGGGAACATGTTCATCACACCGGCCGCCTTCAAGGTGTAACCCTTCACATGCACCAACACTTCCGCATCGCGCGCCAGCGTGGCCGGATTACAGCTCACGTAGACGATGCGCTGCGGTGCGGTCTCCGGTGTGATCGCTTTGAGCAATTCGATGGCGCCGTCGCGCGGTGGATCAACCAGCCATTTGTCGAACCTGCCCAGACCGGCGAGCGTATTTTCATCCATCTCGAACAGGTTCATGTCCATGAAGCGCGTATTGGCTGACAGACCGTTGTGTTCAGCGCCCTGCACAGCGCGCTTCACCAGCGCTGCACTGCCTTCGACACCCAGCACCTGCGCGCCGCTGCGCGCGATGGGCAAGGTGAAGTTGCCCAGTCCGCAGAAGAAGTCGGCGATGTTTTCATGCGGCTGCGGATCGAGCAGTCGCAGGGCACGGTGCACCATCACACGGTTGAGCTGGTGATTGACCTGGGTGAACTCGGTGGGCGCGAACGGCATCTCGACCGCGAACTCCGGCAGGCTGTAGGTGAGCGCCGGTGCCTGCAAGGGATGGAAAGGCACCACGCTCTCCGGCCCTTTGGTTTGCAGCCAGAACTGGATGTCATGCGCATCGGCAAACGCTCGCAAGGCGGCTTCGTCGGATGGCGACAGGGCCTCCATGATGCGCAACACCAGTACATCGACATTGTCGCCGCAGGCGATCTCGATCTGCGGCAAACGTTCGCGGATGGATAGCCCGTCGATCAGTTCCGACAACGGCGTGATCAACGCGGAGATCTTGGGCGGCAGTATCTCGCAGCGCGACAGGTCGGCGATGAAACTGCTGCGCTTCTCGTGGAAACCGACCAGCGTGCGCCCCTTCTTCAGCACATGGCGCACGCCGATGCGCGCACGCTGGCGGTAGCCCCAGTAGATGCCGTGGATGGGCGACAGGATGTTGTCCGCTTCGACCTTGCCGATACGCGCCAGATTCTCCTCCAGGATGCGCTGCTTGATGGCGACCTGTGCACCGGAATCCATATGCTGCATGGCGCAACCGCCGCACATGCCGAAGTGGATGCACTTCGGCTGCACGCGCATGTAGGAATGGTTGGCGATGCTGGTCGCCTGTGCCATTTCGAAACTGGGCTTTTTGCGATACGAGGCATACGTCGCCCGCTCGCCTGGCAGCGCGCCTTCGATGAAGATCACCTTGCCATCGTGATGCGCGATACCGCGCCCTTCCTGATCGATGGATTCGATCACCACTGTCTGTTCAGTATTTGCCATTTCGTTCCAACAATAAAATCACGCGCCCCATGCGGGTATGCGCCAAACCCCATCCGATCAACACGCCGCCGCTATTGGCCAGCATGTCTGAATATTCAAAATAACGGTAACCACCCATGCCCTGCAGGAATTCGATGGCCACGCCCAGCGCAACCAGTCCGATCAGCAGTCTGATACGTGCCGCACGTGCAACGTATACCTGACAGAACCACAACATGAGACAGACGTAGGCCAACAGATGCTCGAGTTTGTCGACGCCATCAAAGGTGACTGGCTGCGGCGGGTACGGCATCAGCGACAAGTAACAAACCAGCACGACCCACAGCCAGCCGAAACCCAGCCAGACTTTGCGCAAACCGGACATGCTTACTTCCAGGCAGCCAGATACTCTGCCCAGTGTGCCTCGCTGGATTTCGCCAGCGTGCTGCGCACCAGTTCGATCTCCTGCTCGTAGCGCGCCTTGTTGAACTGTCCGCGCATCAGCAGGAAGCGGGCGAACACCAGATAAGTATTCACCACATCGGTCTCGCAGTAATTGCGGATCTCAGCCAGCCTGCCTTGCTGGTAGGCCTCCCACACCTTGCTGCCGTCCATGCCCAGCTTGCCTGGAAAGCCGATCAGCTTTGCCAGCTCGTCCAGCGGCGCATTGGCACGGCCGGTATACATCGCCAGCAGGTCCATCAGGTCGAGGTGACGCGTATGGTAGCGGCTGATGTAGTTGTTCCATTTGAAATCTCGGTCGTCCTCGCCCATGTCCCAGTAGCGCGGACACTGGATGCCGTGGATCAGGCCGCGGTAATGCAGCACCGGCAGGTCAAAGCCGCCACCGTTCCAGGACACGATCTGCGGCGTGTATTTCTCTATGCCGTCGAAGAACCGTTTGATGATGCTTCCCTCATCCTCGTCCGGCTCACCCAGAGACCACACCTTGAAGTTGTCACCCTCGCGCAATACGCAGGAGATGGCCGCGACCTTCTGCAAATGGTGGGGCAGGAAATCACTGCCGGTCTTCTGGCGACGCATCTGGAATGCCATCTCCGCGACTTCCGTGTCGCTGACCCCATCATCAAGTTCGTGCAAGGTGCGCAGGCCGGCTATATCCGGGATGGTTTCGATGTCAAAGACGAGTGTAGGATTCATGGCAAACGATACGAATCTGGGAAGGGCGTGCATGATACCCGAGGCGGCGTCGGCTTCCTATCCGGTCATCTTGACGCCTTGCCCGGGAAGGTAAAGAATCCACAACGTATTCCAGAACTTGAACCCGTCCTTCGGAGGCTGTCATGCAAAGACTTTCCTGTTTATTGATCACTTCACTGGTGGCCCTGTACGTACCCCTCGCCCATGCGGCTGCCGGCGAGACCTGGGAAGTCACCAGCAAGACCGAGATGGCCGGCATGCCATATGCGATGCCTGAGACCACCATGACCGTGTGCCAGCCCAAGGGCGGCGCACCAGATCCGCAACAGATGATGCAGGATGACAGCAACTGCAAGGTGACGGACGTCAAGCATTCCGGCAGCAAGACCACCTGGAAGGTACGCTGCGACGGCAACGGCCAGAAGATGAGCGGCGGTGGCGAGATCACCCACAGCAAGAACAGCTACCAGGGTTCCATGCACATGAGCGGCACTGCCGACGGCGAGAAGGTGGACATGAACGCCAGCTATCACGGCAAACGCATCGGCCAGACCTGCGACACCTCAGCCCCCGTGGTCGTGAGCGGCAAGGGCATGGAAAACATGAACGACATGATGGGCATGGCCAAGGCACAGATGGCTGCCGGCATGGCCGAGCAGTGCGAAGTGGGCCGCTATGAGGCGGAACAGCTGATGACCAACACCTTCTTCGGCCCTGACGCCATGTGTGCCAAAAACCAGAAATACGCGTGCAAGGTGATCAACAAGGAAGTGATGAAGAAGACGGAGGTCTATCTCGCGCTGGTAAAGCATGACGACACCTCGGACATTTCCATCGCCCAAGCGTGCAAAATCGACATGAAAGCCGCCACCAAGGCCATTTGCAAGAAAGTGGACGACAGCAATTATCAGGAGCTGGAGGAAGCCTGTCCGACCGAATCCGCCAAGGTCGCCGCAACGATGGAGTCCGGGCGCAGTTACACCAGTACGTCACGCTCCAGCAGCATGATCACCGACAATCCAGTAGGCGATGCCATCGATGGCGCCAAGAAGCTGAAAGGGCTGTTCGGCTTCTGAGCATGCGCACACTGATCGGGTTGTGGCTGCTGTGCCACGTCACGCTGGCCACTGCCCTGCCCGATCTGTTCCCCGATGTGGCGACTGCTTACCGTGTGGAGATTGACGGCACTCCGACTTGGGAGCGCAAATCACATAGCCGCCTGCCACCTGCAAGCCTGACAAAACTGATGACCGCCTTGCTGGCGGTCGAAATGGATGACCTGGAAAAAGTCACCACTATCTCCCCTGCTGCCGCGCGCGAAACCGGAGCCCGTCTCAAACTCAAAGCGGGAGAACAATATCGACTGCAAGACCTGCTCTCAGCCACACTGATGGCATCAGCCAATGATGCCTGCCATGCACTGGCCGATGCGCTGGCCGGAAACGAACGCGAATTCGTCAAACGGATGAACATGCGTGCTGCTGAGCTGGGAATGCGTGATACACACTTCGCCAACGCCTGTGGCCACGATTCCCAAGATCATCATTCCAGTGCCTACGACCTTGCCATTCTCGCGCGCGAGATACTCAAACATAGCGAGTTACTGGCCATCACCTCGCGTATCGAGACGCGCATCCAGACCGCCGGCACTGCACGTTCGATCTCTTTCGAAAACAAGAACGCACTGGTCGGCCGCTACCGCGGCGCGTTCGGACTGAAGACCGGCTACACCGCGCGCGCAGGGAAATGCCTGATCGCCTATGCCAAGCGCGGCGACACCACGGTGCTGCTGGTGTTGCTGCACGGCAACGACCGCTGGTGGGACGCGGTGGATATCCTCGATGTCGCCTTTGCGGAAGCCCAGCAGTCGCACTGATCTTGAGCTGCGAGCAGTGGGCTGGCTGGCGTTGGCCATCGCGCTAGCATATGCCATTACGCTCACCACTCCTTTCCAGTTCGACGACTACAACGTCATCGTGTATCAGGAAGGTGTGCACAGTTGGCAGGCATGGCTGGCCGGACTCGGCCACGGCATTCGTGCCCTGCTCAAAGCAAGCTATACACTGGACTGGACACTGGGTTGTGGTGCCGTCGGCTTCCATCTGTCCAATCTGCTGATCCACCTGAGCGCCAGTTGGCTGGTCTTTCTGCTCTCCCGTCATTTCATCGCACAGCACGCACGACTGCGCGACCTCGCATCGCTGCCTTTGCTCATCGCCCTGCTGTTCGCCCTGCATCCGGCCAACACCGAGGCGGTGACCTATATCAGCGGACGTTCCGCGGCCTTGATGAGCGTGTTCTATCTGGGTGGATTGTTGGCCTATGTTCGCGGAAGCAGTCATGCGAGTCGTATACACCTGCACCTGCTGACACCGCTTTGTTTCGCGCTCGCGCTGCTGAGCAAGGAAACTGCCGTGACCTTTCCTTTCGCACTATTGCTCTGGGAAATATGCACACAGGGAAGTTGGCGCAGCGCCTTGTCCAAACAATGGAGCAGCTGGATGCTGCTGCTTGTCGCCGCGGTGTTCTTCCTGTTCAGCGATAGCTACCAGTCGCAGATGCTGAACAGTGCGAACTTCAATGATCTGGGCGGCAACGTTTCCACACAACTGGCCGGGGCGGTCTGGTTGTTCAAGCAGTGGGCCCTGCCCTTGTGGCTCAATATCGACCCCGACCTGCCTGTGTACCGCAAAGTACTGGAGGCCCCGCTCGCCTTGCTCGCCGTGTTGTCACTGCTGGCTGCAAGCTGGCGCTTTCGTTCCAGCCGGCCGTGGATCACGTTCGCTTTGGCTTGGGCACTGCTGCAATGGCTGCCGCTCTATCTGCTGTTGCCGCGCCTTGATGTTGCCAACGAGCGCCAGATCTATCTGGCTTGTTGGCCGCTGTGCATGGCGGCAGTCATCGAACTCGCGTTCGTGCTGAAGCCTGCGCAAGCCAGGTACGCCATCACTGCGCTGTTGCTCGCCTGCGCCCTGCTCACCATCCAGCGCAATCAGGACTACCGCAGCGAGATCGCGTTGTGGGAAGACACCGTGCAGAAATCCCCCAACAAGGCACGCGTGCACAACAATCTCGGCCATGCCTACCTGCTGGCCGGACGCAATGATGAAGCGCGACGGGAATTCGTTCTCGCACTGACAATCGACCCGCAGCAAGCTGAAGCGCTCGCCAATCTGCAGAGGCTGGCAAACAAAAAGGCCGGAGCGATGCCCCGGCCTTGATGTGGAGTTGATCTACTGCAGGCTTACGCGAAGTTCTTTTCCGCGAATGCCCAGTTCACCAGATTGTTGAGGAAGGTCTCGACGAACTTGGGACGCATGTTGCGGTAGTCGATGTAGTAGGCATGTTCCCACACGTCCACGCACAACAACGGCTTGTCGGCGGTGGTCAGCGGTGTACCCGCTGCGCCCATGTTGACGATGTCCACGGAACCGTCGGCCTTCTTCACCAGCCAGGTCCAGCCGGAGCCGAAGTTACCCACGGCGGAAGTCTGGAATGCCTTCTTGAACTCGTCCAGCGAACCCCACTTCTTGTTGATCGCGTCGGCCAGTGCGCCGCTCGGTGCACCGCCGCCGTTCGGCTTC
The DNA here is from genome assembly GCA_018819205.1 of Gammaproteobacteria bacterium. Classification (GTDB taxonomy): domain Bacteria; phylum Pseudomonadota; class Gammaproteobacteria; order Burkholderiales; family Gallionellaceae; genus Sideroxyarcus. The sequence continues at coordinate 9,126 of JAHJQE010000090.1, read as the reverse complement.
ATGCAGCTCCAGAAGAAAGTGTGGTTGGAAACCTGTGCCGCGTTGTTGTAGATGCCGCCGGCCGGTGCCTTCTTGACGATGGCTTCCAGATCAAGGTTCTCGTACTCGGTGCCCTTGATCAGGTTGTTCAGATTGGTCACATACGCCTGATGGTGCTTGCTGTAGTGATAGTCGAAAGTCTCGGCGGACATGTGCGGCGCGAGGGCGTCCTTGGCATACGGAAGAGCTGGCAGTTGGTGTTCCATGAGAGTCTCCTTGTGATGAATTCGATGAGCGGTGATGGCATCGCCACGGTGCGGTAATATACCATACTTTTATACTTGGGTATTCCGGATGCTTTACAATCCACCCCCATGAACGATACCAACAAACAGACCGGCGCAGCCAAGACCGCGCGCAACCCGATCAAGATCATCCCCCTGCAAGAACGCCTGCGCAAACCGCAATGGATACGCGTCAAATCCGGCAGCGGCGCGGGCTATAACGAGGTGAAGCGCATGCTGCGCGAACACAGCCTGCACACCGTGTGCGAGGAAGCCTCCTGCCCCAATATCGGCGAATGATTCGGCAAGGGCACGGCCAGCTTCATGATCCTGGGCGACATCTGCACGCGCCGCTGCCCGTTCTGTGATGTGGCGCACGGCAAACCGTTGCCGCCCGATGCGGATGAACCGAAGAACCTCGCGCACTCCATCGGTCTGCTCAAGCTGCGCTATGTGGTGATCACCAGCGTGGACCGCGACGACCTGCGCGATGGCGGCGCGGCGCATTTCTCCGCCTGCCTGCGCGAGATCCGCGCCTCCTCGCCCGGCACCAAACTGGAAACGCTGGTACCCGATTTCCGCGGCCGCCTGGACGTGGCGCTGGATGCCATGGCAGAAGAATTGCCGGATGTGCTGAACCACAATCTGGAAACCGTGCCGCGCCTGTATCCCATGGCGCGCCCCGGTGCGGACTATGCGCATTCGCTCAAGCTGCTGAAGGACTTCAAGGCACGCTTCCCGCAGGTGATGACCAAGTCCGGCCTGATGCTGGGTCTTGGCGAGACCGACGAAGAAGTGCTGCAAGTGATGCGCGACCTGCGCGAGCATGATGTGGAGATGCTCACGCTCGGCCAGTACCTGCAACCCTCGGACGGCCATCTGCCGGTGTTGCGCTACGTCACGCCGGAAGCGTTCAAGATGTTCGAGGAAGAAGCGAAGAAGATGGGCTTCTCGCACGCCGCCTGTGCGCCCATGGTCAGAAGCAGCTATTTCGCCGACATCCAGGCCGAGGAGGCCGGGATATCCATGTAATACGCAAGGCGCTGCCGAGTCCGTCAAACGTGCTTCACGTTTGGCCCAAGAACAGAATCGCGCGGACTGCCTCACCCGCCGGTTGTAACCTTGCGACGCGGCTGTTAACCTCGTTCACCATTCGATAACGCACACATGATGTGTCAGGGAGAGAACGTATGAGAAGGATATTGCTGGCCTTGGGCTTGGGTTTGTCGCTCACAACTGCTTGTGCGATGGATGAAACGATTGATGCCGCATCGGCTGCAGCGACACCTCAGCAGACAGAACAGCCTTCCGAAACTCCAGCCACCATCGATCTGCCGGAAACGACACCTGTAGCGGGGATGACGGCGATACCCGCCCAAGCCGAGGAAGAGCCCGACAGTGTGAAATTGGCTGCCATGCATCAAAGGCTCGCCGCAAAGAAGATGCAGTTGCTCCGAACCACGATCAAGAACACCGAAACGAAAAAGAGCCTGTTCTCGCGACTGCTTGCGTCCTCGCAGAATCCGATCGATGCGGAACTGTTATCAGAATTGCGTCGCTTCACCGAAGACTATCCGGCATTACCTGAGACGGCCGAGGTATACCTGCTGATGAACCAAGTCCATCAGCGCAGCAGCGAATATCCCGCTGCGGCAATCGACCTGCTCCTGCTGCGCGCAGCCTACCCGGGCTCCCCTTTCGAGAAGGAAGCCGTCAAGCGACTGCAGGCACTGGCGAACGACGATCTGAAGAAACAGGCCGACATGCTGCAGACGTTGGGTACAAAGATCGGCAGTCTTAAAGGAGAACGTGAAGAGCGCGTGGCCGGTTTGCTACACCACCTCGGCGAAAACACGGAAAAGGACTGGGCACGCCCGATCGCTGATGCCTGCGCCTCGTTCCTGTCCGGCAACCAAGGTTGGTTGTCTGAAGATCGGATTGAACACGTCTGGGCTCGACAAGCGGCGTTGCTGGATGCCCAGACCGGGATCTATCACTTCGACAAGTTGATCGCACTGTATCCTGAGAGCGATCAGCACGCTGACAGCCTGCTGGCCAAAGCAACGATACAGCGCAAGAACATGCACATCTATCCGCAGGCTGCCGCGACCTATACTCAACTGATAGGCCAGTTCCCCGATTCCGCCGAGACCAAGCAAGGTTACGAGGCGCTCGCGTCGATGTATGACGAGGACATGCAGGATTACCCCAACGCGATCAAAACCAACGAGGCCATCGTCGCACGATACAAAGATGACCCGGTAGTGTTGAATGCCCTGCGTTCAATGGCATCCATCCAGCAGAACAAGACCAAGCAACCTGAGCAAGCGATTGAGAGTCATCTCAAGATAGCCGAACTATTCAAGGGTGAAGCAGGCATGGAAGCGTTGCTGGCTGCCGAGCGGCTCGCTTTGTTCACCACGCGCGATTGGGCAAAGGCGATAGACATCAATCACCGCATCATCGCGCTCTCCCCGCAGCACGAAGAGGCGATCAAAGCAGAATTCAAGAACGCAGAGATCACCGAAGAGAAACTCGGTGACAAAGTTGCCGCAAAAATCCTGTATGCAGAATTCCTGACCAAACATCCAGAGCATGACCTGAGCAGGGAAGCAAGCAGACGCATCGAGGCTATCGATAAAGCCTTGAACGAACCATCTCGCTAAAGATACGACGCCCCGGATGATCGACTTCGGCATGAGCAATTAGAAAAGGCGTGCCCGACCAGGTGCGCCTTTTGAGGCGATGCCCATACCGTCTCAGGCCAGAACATTAGTGATTGGTCCTGCTGTCTGGCATTGGGTGCTCACATTCGGCTTCGATGCCTGTGCTGCCTGAGACTCCGCTGCAGACTTGGCTGAATTTACATGATCTTTTACAACCTCATGCATGTCTCGCTATTGCGGCTAGAGCGGCACGTCTTGAGGTTGCTTTAGGCATTTCTTATTTTTTTAGAACTCTCCCTGTACCCCGAACGAGATCGGCAACTCGAAGGTGTAGACAGGCTCGCGCGAGGTGTAATCCGCACTGTAGGTATAGCCCGCGATGTTCTTGCGCTGATAGACGTTGTTCAGCTCGAAGTAGGCATTCATCTTCCAGTGGTCCATCACCATGTAGCGGTCTATCCGCAGGTCGAGCTTGTGATACACGGGCAAGGTGCCTGAATTGATCCCGGCATAGGCGGGAATGAACCGACCGTCTGGATAATTCCCACTGGTACCGATAACAGGCGTATAGGGCGCGCCGGAGTGGTAGTTCCATTTCAGCCCGAAGCTCCAGTCTTCGTCCATTTTGTACTTGCCGACCAGCGTCGTGTTCAACGGCTCGTCATACTGGAAACGGAACGTTTCGCCGGTCACGTCGTTGCGCCGTTGTGACTTGGCCAGATTGAGTACGAACCAGCCCGAAAGCTTGTCGGTCTCTTCTTTCCTGAGCAGAAACTCCAGACCGTACGCCTTGCCGCTGGCCGCGTTGATGTAATTGAGTGCCGGGTCGCTGACCACCAGATTGCTGAACTTCTTGTAATAGGCCTCGCTCTTCCAGTTCCAGTCCGCATCCAGTTTCTGCGCGATGCCGACCACGCGATGCTCGGCGCGGATATGGTCGAGGCCGGGATTGCCGAACAGGCGCACGATCTGTTGGCCGGTCGGCATCTGGTTGTGTTTGCCCCAGCCTGCCGTCAGCAATATGTCGCGGCTCCACTCCCATTCCAGGCCTATGCGCGGTTCTGTGTAGTTGCGATCCAGGTAATCCTCTTTCGAATAGCGCACGCCGCCGACCAGGGTAAGGTCATCCAGTACACGCTTCCTGTCCTGCACCGACATCGCCAGCAGGCGGCTGGAGAAAGCATCCTGCAACTGCAATCGCGTGCCCGTAGTGAGATCACAGTTGCTGTCGAACTGCGTGCAGGGTGTGTTGTTCAGGTCGGCATCTACCGTGACCCTAGTCTGCCCCAGCTCCGCCCCCAGTGTCAGTTCATGCCCCGCAGAAAACTCCAGCCGAACTTGGTCGCGCAACAGCAGACTGTCCTGGCTGAAAGCCAAGGTGCCAGCCTGTGCGATACGGTTGCTCGCATTGCGCGTCCGGTGCTGCAAGGTCAGGGTATTGAGTGTCGTGTCCGACACCACGCTGTCCAGCATCACGGCTTGCGATGCGCCCGAATCGGACAAAGACAGGTCACCTGCCAGAACAGGTTCGCGGATGGCGGCATTGGACGTCGGTGAGAAATTCAGTTCTAGCTGGTCGCCCGCGCCGTGCAGATGGAAGCTCAGCTTGTTCGTATCGTTCAGATTCCACAGATACTTGCCCTGATAGTCCCAGTAGCGGGGGATCTGGATGGTCACGCCCTTGTCTTCCACCTGTTTCACGAACAGGTCTATATAACTGCGGCGTGCCGCGAAATAGAACGACTGATCTTCTTTACGCGGCCCTTCCACCAGGAAGTCCGCCCCCATCAGGCTGACGTTGACCTTGCCACCTATCCTGTCTGTGCGCGGTTTGCGCAGCGCCACATCGATCACCGCGCCGGTCACATCGGCATAATGCGGACTGAAAGCGGCGCTGTGCAGGTTGAAGTCTTCGATCAGATCGGCATTGAACACGCTGAGGCTGCCGTAATGGAACAGCTTGCCGATCACCAGACCGTCGACGTAATACGCGTTGTCGCCAGGCCCGGAACCGCGCACCGCCGGTGCGCTGCTGCCGTTCACCGCAACGACACCCGGCAGGGTCTGCAAGCCTGCGAGCGGATCACCGCCCGAACCGGCAATGCTGCGCAAGGTCTTGCCGCTGATGATGCTCTTGCTCACCCGGTCAGGACTGCGCGGAGCCGTCACCACCATCTCGCGCAAGGTCGCGGGAAGGCGCAGGAAGAATATTTGCGGCTTCACCTCCGTGCCCGCTTCCAGTTGCATTACCCGCACGATGCTGACACCTGCATAACTGGCGACCAATTCGTAATCGCCTGCGGTTGATAGAACGAGCTGAAACTCGCCTTCAGCAGTCGTGGCAGTGCTCGCCTCCTGCGGCCCGCGCAAGATCACCTCGGCACCTTGCAGGGGCTTGTCGGTCCCTTTCTCGAATACTGTTCCGCGAATCGTCCAGTCGACTGCGCTCGCCGACACACAGAACAATAACAATACCGCCGCAGACAGAATCGATCTCATTATGTATTTCCAGCAAATCTCGTCAGTGCACATTCTATCCAAGCCATGCTTCCCCATTATGGCTATGTGCATATCACTGCCGGACGACCACATTGCAGCGCACACGTTTCTAACGTGATAATCGGACATCGCTCAATAGATAGGAACCCAAAATGGAACAAGCAAGACGTGACTTCGAATCGGTCGCCGCACGCTGGGACAGCAACCCCGGCCGGGTCAGGATCGCCAACGAGGTCGCGGCGGCCATACGCCGTGAAGTGGCGCTGTCGCCGCATATGGCCGTGCTGGACTACGGCTGCGGCACCGGCCTGCTGTCTTTGCAACTGCTGCCGCAAGCAGGCTCGCTATGCGGTGCCGACAGTTCGCCCGCCATGCTGGAAGTGATGGCAGGCAAGATCACCGCGCAGAATCTGAACAATGCCAGCACCCAGTTCGTCGATTTCGAGAACGGCGCGCATGCGAGCGGCAGTTACGACCTGATCGTGAGCAGCATGGTGACGCACCACGTTCCCGATACCGCGGCCCTGTTCGCGGAATGGTTCCGCCTGCTCAATCCCGGTGGACAGATCGCCTTTGCCGATCTCGATACCGAAGACGGTGCATTCCACGGCGACAACACCGGCGTATTCCATCTCGGCTTCGATCGCGCGCATCTGCGCCAACTTCTGCTGGAGACTGGCTTCGCAGCAGTAAAAGACAGCACCGCCACTACCGTCAGCAAGGATGTCGAAGGACAAGGCATGCGCGAGTTCCCCATCTTCCTCATCGTTGCCCGCAAGCCACGATGAATCAGGCCAAGGAGATCAGTGCCCGGCTACACGCGCTCGCCTCAGCCGACACTGCAGCCAACCTGCAACGCTTCTTCAAGACCGGGCCGGGGCAATACGGCGCGGGGGATGTGTTCCTCGGCATCAAGGTGCCGCCACTGCGCGCACTGGCGAAACAGCATCGCGATGCAGACCTCGCGACCATCAAGACATTGCTGGCGTCCAGATATCACGAACAACGGATGCTTGCGTTGTTGTTGCTGATGCAGTTCTATCAGGCCGCGGACGATGCAGGCAGACAGGCCGCCTATGAGTTGTACCTTGGCAACACGGTACACATCAACAACTGGGATCTGGTGGATGTCTCGGCCCCGCGCATCGTCGGCCGCCATCTGGAAAACAAGCCGCGCAAGATATTGCGGCAACTTGCCCGCTCGGATTCATTGTGGGAACGTCGTATCGCCATCATCGCCACGGCCTGGTTTATCCGCCTTGACGATTTTTATGACACGCTACAGATTGCCGAAATGTTGCTGGATGACCAACACGACCTGATGCACAAGGCAGTGGGCTGGATGCTGCGCGAGGTAGGGAAACGCAATCAGAAGGTTGAGGAAGAATTCCTGCAGCAACATTACCAGCGACTGCCCCGTACTACGTTACGCTATGCAATCGAACGTTTCGCTCCACCGCTACGAGAACGATATCTGAAAAGAACGTTCCCGACTGCTTGATTCCAATCCGCTGTTTCTATACAGTTCGCCAATCTAAAACGTCCGCAGGCCTGTATGTCACGGTTCAGCGTCCTTCAGTTCAACATGCAATTCGGCCAGATATGGGATGACGCTTATCCCGATCATGCCCCGGTTGACCTTGAACAGACCATCGACGAGATCAAGCGCCAGAACGCAGACATCGTATTACTTCAGGAAGTGGAGCACGCCGAGCCCGGCGGCAAGCAGATCTTCCCGCCCCCGAACTACACGCGCCTGAAAGCCGCACTCGCGGAATATGACAGTTACTTCAGCTATCCCAGGGAAGATGCACGCGAACTGCCTTTCGGCATCGGTTTGGCCATTTTCTCGCGCAGCAAACTGTTCGACACAACCAGACTCGACCTGCCTTCACCTCCCATAGAGTTCAACTTCAACGGCGAAATCAAGACTCCGACCGACCGTTTGCTGATCGGTGCAAAAACGAAGATCGCAGGGCGCGAAGTACAGTTGTTCAATACGCATCTGCTGGCCTTCTTCATGCTCAAATCCTCCAGCAGTGTGTATCCGGAACAGCGCGAGATGGTCGTCTCTCATTTGCGCCAGTCAAAGTTGCCGACCTTGCTGGGCGGCGACTTCAATGTCAGCGGCCATGAGACGCTGGTCGATCAATTCGAGGAAGCTGGATTCTCCACCGCCCAGATCAGTGAGATCACCTGGCGGCGCATGCCGCTGGTGCTGGATCATGTGTTCTTCAATGACAAGTTGCGCTGTGTGGGCCAACAAGTCATCCCCACACTGAGTTCCGATCACCACCTGTTGCGGGTGGAGCTGGAACTGAAAGACTGACTTGGGGCGTCTATAAAAATTCAAAATTCTAAGCAAGACAAGGCGCGAACAAAAGATCGCGACGCAGCATATGTCCGATATGTAAGGAGTGATCTTTTGTGAGCAACGCAGTATTGCGACGAAGTTTGAATTTTTAGAGGTGCCCTTCAGTCGGTGACCTTGCCGCGCATAGCCTTCACCCTGCCGCGCAACACCTTCCCTTCCACGCGTTTCTTCTTTGCCGATCGCGACGGCTTGGTCGCGATGCGCAGCTTGGGCCGCTCCGCCGCCGATTGCAACAAGGCCTTGAGACGACGCAGCGCCTCGTTGCGGTTCTGCTCCTGATTGCGGAATTCCTGTGCCTTGATGATGACCACGCCGTCCTTGGTGATGCGTTGGTCATTGATCAGCAGCAGACGCTCCTTCATTTCCACTGGCAACGAAGAGGCATGGATATCGAAGCGCAGATGCATCGCGCTCGACACCTTGTTCACATTCTGTCCGCCCGCGCCTTGAGCGCGCACGGCGGTCAACTCGATCTCGCGCTCCGGGATGACGACGTTATGCGAGATGTACAGCATGGATCAGGCAACCACTCGTATCCGCACGCCGGTCAGTGCCACCACCTGCCCCGCCCGGATCTTGGCGGTCTTGCGCAACTCCACCTGACCATCGACGGAAACCACACCGTCCGCCACCAGCGCCTTGGCTGCACCGCCACTGTCGCTCACACCGGTCAGTTTGAGCAGATCGTTCAGCGCGATGAATTCGCCGCGCAGCTGGAAATCGATTTGTTCCATCAGCTGAATACCTCCAAGAACCGTAGCGAGCGATTCGAGTGCAAGGCGCACGGAACGGAGTAACGAGACATACCGGACGGGTAGGAGAGGAAGCGACAACGAATGTTGCGGTGAAGCTCATGCGCAACGCGCGTGATGCTGGTGCCAAGACCGCGCAACGCAGCAATCGAAACGCGCAGTAGGTTATTGGAGGTGTTCAAAGTTTGACCGCGTGTTCGCGCGTAGTATGGAACACGACTTTCGGCCAGCGTTCCTGTGTCAGTTTAAGGTTGACGTTGTTCGGTGCCAGATAAGCCAGATTGCCCGCCGCATCGACCGCAAGATTGTGCGACAACGCTTTCTGGAAATCGGCGAACACCTTGGCATCGTCACAAGTCACCCAGCGCGCAGTACTGACGCTGGCGCCCTCGAACATCGCATCCACGCCGTATTCGCCCTGCAGACGGCTGGACACAACGTCGAACTGCAGCACACCGACCGCACCCAGGATAAGGTCTCCACCGTCCACAGGTTTGAACACCTGCACCGCGCCCTCCTCGCCGAGCTGCTGCAAGCCCTTGTGCAGTTGTTTGATCTTGATCGGGTTGCGG
>JAHJQE010000089.1 GCA_018819205.1 Gammaproteobacteria bacterium | reverse complement strand
CACTTTCTTGACTGCAGGCTTCTTGGCGGCAACTGCTTTCTTTACGGCCGGCTTCTTCGCTGCCACTTTCTTGACTGCAGGCTTCTTGGCGGCAACTGCTTTCTTCACGGCCGGTTTCTTCGCTGCCACTTTCTTGACTGCAGGCTTCTTGGCGGCAACTGCTTTCTTCACTGCCGGCTTCTTCGCTGCCACTTTTTTGGCTGCAGGCTTCTTGGCGGCAACTGCTTTCTTAGCTACAGGCTTCTTTGCTGCAACCTTCTTTACTGCTGGCTTCTTGACGGCGACAGCTTTCTTCACTGCCGGCTTCTTTGCTGCTGGTTTGGCTTTCTTTGCTGCTACCATTTCAACCTCCTTGAGATATGAAAGTTAATAAGAACAACACTTACTACTCCTCCAGCATGCTGCCGCGCAGCAAGACTGAAGCCTTTGTGGCGCATGACGCTGCGCCATCGATCCTTTTCGGGTTATGCTCGTCCAGTCCTTGCCTCGCTGCGAATGACTGAATGCACTACACCCTGACCAGTCATTAAAATTGGCCAAAAAAAGTGTTCTGTGAATTTTGAGGGAGGAAATCCCCCGAGCGGAATCTCGTTTTTCAATTGCGCGCCAAGCGCAAAGGGTGATACCGGAAATTTAGTTGCTTCTTGAATATCCAGTTCGCGCAAGCGAAGCCCCCTTTTGGTATCCGGCTACTACCGTAAGTAGTAGTTTCTGTGGATTTTTTTTACTGCATCTTGCGGTTGCAACTTTATCCGAAATATGTTTGATGTCAATAAGCAATCGTTGTTTTTTTGATATTTATTTTCTCCACACACGATTGATTTGAGCCAACTCAATCCACAAACAATATCGCCTCTAAAAGGGGCGATATTGTTTGCCTCAGATACATACCTGCATCAATCCCAAGACAGTGCTCCACCTGTCTGATATTCAGTTACTCGCGTCTCAAAGAAATTCTTTTCCTTCTTGAGATCGATCATCTCCGCCATCCACGGGAAGGGATTGGTAGCACCCGGATACAGCACATCCACGCCGATCTGCTGACAACGACGATTTGCGATGAAGCGCAGATATTCCTTGAACATGCCTGCATTGAGGCCCAGTACGCCGCGCGGCATAGTATCTTCTGCGTAACGATATTCCAGTTCCACCGCCTTGATGAAGTGGCCTTTCAGGCGTTCCTTGAATTCCGGCGTCCACAGGTGCGGATTCTCCAGCTTGATCTGATTGGCCATGTCCACGCCGAAATTCAAATGGAGCGATTCATCACGCATGATGTACTGAAACTGCTCAGCAGCACCGGTCATCTTGTTCTGACGTCCCAGAGCCAGCACCTGCACGAAGCCAACATAGAAGAACAAACCTTCCATGATGCAGGCGAACACAATCAGGGATTCCAGCAGTTTCTGATCGTTCTCAGGCTTACCGGTCCTGAAGTCAGGATTGGTCAAGGTGTCAATGAACGGCAGCAGGAACTCATCCTTGTCCCGGATGCTGGGCACCTCGTGATACATGTTAAACACTTCACCTTCATCCATCCCCAGGCTTTCAACGATGTATTGATAGGCATGAGTGTGAATCGCTTCGTCATATGCCTGGCGCAAAAGGTACTGGCGGCATTCCGGAGCCGTGATGTGGCGGTAGGTACCCAGCACGATGTTATTCGCAGCCAGACTGTCAGCGGTAGAGAAGAATCCCAAATTACGCATGACCAAACGTCGCTCATCCTCAGTCAGGCCATTCGGATTCTTCCACAGCGCGATGTCCGCCGACATGTTGATCTCTTGCGGCAGCCAGTGATTCGCGTTGCCTGCATTGTATTTTTCCCAAGCCCAGTTGTATTTGATCGGAACCAGCTGATTCACATCAGCATTGCCGTTGATCAAACGCTTATCTTCCACGCGGATGCGGCCGGTCGATACCGAGGCGATGGTGTAGTCATGCTCGGCTATGGGAGCAGATTTATCTCCCATCGCGCCCATGCGTATTGCTGCAGGAGCGGCTGTTGGTGTCACATCATCTTCAAAATTCAGCATGTGTAGTCCTTTTCTTCTTTTATCCCCCCGCACGGGCGAAGGGGGCGATCCCTATTCACCACATCTCGGCAGCCCGCTGAGCCATGGCATGCGTTTTTTGAGTATTACTGGCAAGCTTCGCACTCTGGGTTGTCAATCGAACAGAATTGCGTTACTTCAGTAGCAGCTGCTTCCGACATCTCACCCGCACCGCCGCTAGATACCGCATTCAGTGATCCGGCACGCGAAGTGGATTTTTCTGCGGAGGTGGCACCCAGCGTGCGCAGATAGTACGTAGTCTTCAAGCCACGCACCCAAGCCAGCTTGTAGGTTTCATCCAACTTACGGCCTGAAACACCGGACATATAGATATTCAAGGATTGCGCCTGATCTATCCATTTCTGACGGCGCGAAGCCGCTTCGATCAGCCATTTCGGCTCAACCTCGAACGCTGTTGCATACAGGCTGCGAAGTTCAGTCGGAATGCGGTCGATCTTGGTCAGGCTGCCGTCGAAATACTTAAGGTCAGCCACCATCACTTCATCCCACAGACCCAGCTGCTTAAGATCGGCCACTAGATGCTCATTGATGACGGTGAACTCTCCAGACAGGTTCGATTTGACGAAGATGTTCTGGTAGGTCGGCTCGATACAGGCCGAGACGCCTATGATGTTGGAGATGGTCGCAGTCGGTGCGATCGCCACGCAGTTCGAGTTACGCATACCGTACTGACGGATGCGTTCACGCAGCGCCTCCCAGTCCATGGTGACTGAGGTATCGACCTCGACATAACCACCACGCTGTTCGCGCAACAGATTCAGGCTGTCCTGCGGCAGGATGCCCTTGTCCCACAAGCTGCCACGATACGAGGCATAACGGCCACGCTCTTCTGCCAGCTCGGTAGAAGCCCAGTAGGCGTAATAGCAGACCGCTTCCATCGAACGATCAGCGAACTCTACAGCCGCTTCCGAGGAATACGGGATGCGCAAGCTATGCAGACAATCCTGGAAGCCCATGATGCCCAGACCGACCGGACGGTGCTTCAGGTTGGAATTGCGCGCTTTGGCAACTGCGTAATAGTTGATGTCGATGACGTTGTCCAACATACGCATCGCGGTGTGCACCGTACGCTGCAGCTTCTCGTGATCGATCTTCCCGTCTGCAGTCAAGTGCGCCGTCAGGTTGACCGAACCGAGGTTGCACACGGCTATCTCGTCAGCCGAGGTATTCAGAGTGATCTCGGTACACAGGTTGGAGCTGTGCACCACGCCCACATGCTGCTGCGGCGAACGGATGTTGCAAGGGTCTTTGAAGGTGACCCATGGGTGGCCGGTCTCGAACAACATGGTCAGCATCTTGCGCCACAGACTTTGTGCCGGCACCTTGCGGAACAGTTTGATCTCACCGCTGGTGACTTTCGCCTCATAGCCCAGGTATGCCTTTTCAAATTCCGCGCCGAACTTGTCGTGCAGATCGGGACAGGTCGAAGGAGAGAACAACGTCCATTCACCACCTTCCATCACACGCTTCATGAACAGATCCGGGATCCAGTTGGACGTATTCATATCATGCGTGCGACGACGGTCATCGCCGGTGTTCTTGCGCAGCTCAAGGAACTCCTCGATATCAAGGTGCCAGGTTTCCAGATAGGCACATACCGCACCTTTACGCTTGCCGCCCTGATTCACTGCCACAGCGGTATCGTTCACCACTTTGAGGAACGGCACCACACCCTGCGACTTGCCGTTGGTGCCCTTGATGTGCGAACCCAGCGCGCGCACATTGCTCCAGTCGTTGCCCAGACCGCCGGCGAACTTGGACAGCAATGCGTTTTCTTTCAACCCTTCATAGATGCCGTCCAGATCGTCTGCCACGGTGGTCAGGTAGCAGGAAGACAGCTGTGAACGGCGCGTACCGGAGTTGAACAGGGTCGGTGTCGAGCTCATGAAATCGAAGCTGGACAGCAAGCGATAGAATTCGATAGCGCACGCTTCGCGATCTACTTCGTTCAAGGACAGGCCCATCGCCACGCGCATGAAGAAAGCTTGCGGCAATTCGATACGCTTGTCTTCGACATGCAGGAAGTAGCGGTCATACAAGGTCTGCAGGCCCAGATAGTTAAACTGCAGGTCGCGATCTGCGTCCAGCGCAGCTGCCAAGCGGGTCAGATCGAAGCGCCCCAGCTCGTCGTCCAGCAGCTCGGCCTCGATGCCGCGCTTGATGAACTTGGGGAAATATTCGGCATAGCGCGTCGCCATATCGGCTTGCGTCACTGCCTCACCGAGAATTTCGCAGCAGATATTGTTCAACAGCAAGCGCGCAGTCACATAGCTGTAAGCCGGGTCTTGCTCGATCAGCGAACGTGCAGACAGGATGGTGCACTTGCGCACTTCTTCCATGGCCACGCCATCGTACAGGTCCTTCAATGTGCTCTTGAGTATCTTGGCTGCATCGACCGCGCCACCCAGGCCCGCACATGCCACCTCGATACTGGCCGACAATGCCTGCACATCCAGCGGGCGCCTCACTCCACCTTCGGTCACGCTCAACGACGGTGCTTCGGAAGCTGTTTCGGCCTTGATCTTGGCGCGCTCCTGATTACGGCGTTCGCGATACAGCACATATGCACGAGCAACGTCGTGTTCGCCCGAACGCATCAAGGACAGCTCGACCTGGTCCTGGATGTCCTCGATATGGAAGGTGCCGCCATGCGGCTGACGACGCGCCAGCGCGCTCACCACACCGTCCGTCAATTGCTCGACCATCTCGCGCACGCGCGCGGAAGCTGCGCCCTGACCGCCATTCACCGCGATGAAGGCTTTGGTCATGGCAATGGATATCTTGGACGGCTCGAAAGTCACTACCGATCCGTTACGACGAATGATCTTGTATTGATCCAACTTCACGCCGGAAAAACCAGAAACCGACTCGGACTCACGAGGAGCGAACACGTTGGCAGATACGGATGGCGATGTGGTTTCAGATGTTTGCAGCATGTAATCTCCCCTTTATTTGCAGATATCGCTCGGCCTTGCACCGGAGCGGCTTTACACAGAAAAACACTATATCTAGTGGTCAAACCTGCGAATTGGGGCTAATTCTAGTAGCTGAAGAAATTAATGCAAGCGGAAATTTGGCCTATATATTTTCATTTCCGGCCATCTCCCGCCGTTACGCGGATGAGCGGCCAAGCAGACTGAAATAATGTCCCCAATCGAACGTCGGGCCGGGATCGGTTTTGCGTCCGGGCGCGATATCTGCGTGACCGGCGATGTGTCGGATCGGATAGTTTCGCTGCAAGCGGCGAGTCAGGCGAAACAAAGCGGCGTACTGCTGAGGCTCGAAGGGGACGCTGTCACACCCCTCCAACTCGATTCCGATCGAAAAATCATTACAGCGCTCGCGCCCCTGCCACATGGACACCCCTGCATGCCACGCCCGGCTTCTGCATGAAACAAACTGGGTGATGCTGCCATCACGAGCGATCAGAAAATGCGCTGAGACGCGCAAACCTTCCAGCTGCGCATAATAAGCATGTGCACTGCAGTCCAAGGTATTGGTGAACAGGTTACGTATGCCCGAACCGCCGAACTGGCCTGGCGGCAAGCTGATGCTGTGTATAACCAGCAGGCTGACCGGCGTCCCTGCCGGTCGCGCATCGAAGTTCGGAGAGGCGATACGCCTGACACCACTTATCCAACCGCTCGCATCGAACTTCACTGCTGCTTTTCCTTGTCCGTGATGGACAGCCTGTCCATACGGTAGCGCAGGGCGCGGAATGTCACACCGAGTATCTTGGCAGCCGCAGTGCGGTTAAAACGTGTCTGCTGCAAAGCTTCCAGTATCACCTCGCGCTCCACTCGATCCAGATAGTCGGTCAGCGGGTATTTACCCGCCGCCGCAGTCTGCTGCTCGCCGCTCATGGGTATCAATTGCAGATCATCCGGCTGGATGAGCCCGTCTACACACAGAGCCAACGCACGCTCGATCACATTCTCCAGCTCACGTACATTGCCCGGGAAGTCATACGCCGACAGCACTTTCAATGCGGCGGGTGAAAATCTTGCACCTTGCGGTCCGCCGATCCGCGTCAGCAGTTGCTGTGCGATCTGCGGTATGTCTTCATGAATCTCACGCAAGGCTGGCATGCGCAATGCGATCACGTTCAGCCGGTAGTAGAGATCCTGGCGGAAGCTGCCGTCCCGTACACATTCAGCCAAATCACGGTGCGTGGCGCTCAAGATGCGCACATCCACAGCCTCTTCCTCGGTCGCACCCACTCGACGTACCCGCTTTTCCTGTATGGCGCGCAACAACTTGACCTGCATTGCCAGCGGCAACTCGGCCACCTCATCCAGCAAGAGCGTGCCCTGATTCGCTGCCTGAAAGAACCCGTCCCGATCCTTATCAGCGCCTGTGAACGCCCCTTTGCGATAGCCGAAGAATTCGCTCTCCATCAGATTCTCCGGGATGGCGCCGCAGTTGACTGCAATAAAGGGCTGACCGCATCGTGCGCTTTGCTCCACGATCAGTCGGGCCGCCATCTCCTTGCCGCTGCCCGACTCACCGCTGATATGCACCGGCGCCTGACTGCGCGCGACGCGCGCGATCAGGTCGCGCACCTGATGCATGGCAGGAGCTTCACCCAGCAAGGCGGACAGGGATTTCTCCGTCTGCACGGCACTGACCTGCAGCCGTAACGCAGAATTCACCAGCGCACGCAATTGTTCCAGCGATACCGGCTTGGAGAGGTAATCGAAGGCACCAGCTTTGAGTGCTGCCACGGCATTCTCCATGTTGCCGTGCGCCGTGATCACCGCGACCGGCAGGTCGAGATTGCTTTCTGCGATGTGGCGCACCACATCAAGGCCTGTGCCATCAGCCATGCGCATATCGGTCAGGCACATGGCATAGCGATGTTCACCCAGCCGCGCTTTCGCTTCGGACAAGCCGCTCGCCTGGGTCACATCCAGACCCATGCGTGTCAGGGCGAGTTCCAACAATTCCAGGATGTCGGGCTCATCATCCACGATCAGTACTTTTGGTATCCCCGCTTCCATTCCTTTTCCCTTATGCATCGTCGGCGCTCCCGAAGAAGATAGTGAAACAGGCTCCGCCATGAACACTGCGCCTATAGCCGATCACTGCGTCGTTCGCCTCGCACAGTTCGCGCGCGATATACAGCCCCAGCCCGGTGCCGCGACTATCCGTCGTATAGAAAGGTTCGAACAGATTCTGCACTTCTGCATCTGCTACACCCGGCCCGTCGTCTTCGACCTCGAGCATCTGTCGACCTTGTGCGTCTGTCAGGCTTCTCAACCGCACGCTACCTGCCTGCTTGCGACTATATCGCAAAGCGTTGCGGCACAGGTTCCACAGCACTTGCTCGAAATGGCCGCGATCAAAATGCGCGACGCTGCCAGCGGGGATCGCCAACTCAAACACTTCGCGCGGCACCTGCTCCACCTGCGCCAGGCTGTCCACGAATACCGGCAACGCCACTGACAGCTCAATCCGTTCCATTTGCGTACGATCACGGCGGTTGATCTGCATCACATCCTGCACGATACGATTCAGGCGCGAGGTGTTATCCAGGATGATCTGCAGCAAGCGCGCCTGTGCCGGGTCACGCGAACTTTCCTGCATCAACTCTGTGGCATAGCTGATCGCCGACAGCGGGTTGCGCACCTCGTGCGCGATGTTCGCAGTCAACCTGCCCAAGGCCGCCAGCTTCACCTGCTGCGCCTGCTCCTGGATGCGCTGCATATCCTCCAGCACGATCACCGCCCCCCAGAAACTATCACCGCCAATCTCAAGAAAGCGTACGCGTACCATGCGATTGGTACGCGGCAATTGCAACTCCTCACAGTCCAACTCCCGATTCTGGCGCCACGCGGCATACATCGCTTCCAGCAAGGTCGAGCACTCTCCCAGCGCCACCTGCTGCTCTGCCGGGAAAGTATATCCAAGCAAACGCCCGGCACCCGGGTTGGACTGGCGCACATGGCCACGCTCGTCCACCACCAGCATGCCGTCCGGCATGCCCTGGATCATCAAGCGGTTGGCCTCCGCCATGCTGGACAGGTCAACGCCGCGCCGTGCCGCCAGGCGCTCACTGTCCAACGCATATTCCGACAACGCATGTGCCAACCAGGCAACAGCGAAATAGGAGGTACTCAGGATGCCGGTCTGAAAGAACAGTGCTTCCGATGCATCGCGTGTCAGCACCGCATAGGCGTGACTCAGCAGCAAAGCGATGCTCGCCAGTGCCGCATACAGCAGCGTGATGCGGCCATGACTGACCATACCTGCGAAAGCCAGCGACACCAGCATCAGCATGGGCAAGTTGCTCTGCACGCCGCCACCAAAATAACTCAGCGTACTGATAGATGCGATATCAACGCACATCTGGAAGGCGATTTGCCAGCCCGGCTGCGGCTTGCGCGACACCACCGCCAGCACAGAGACCAGCACCAGCAAGGTATACGCGGAACTGGCCCAGAAGAACACTTCTTGCTCGTGCTGTGCAAAGGAAAGCGAAGCACCGAACAGCGCAGATGTGAATACCAGCACCCCGCCGAGGATCAAGCGATACAGATTGAACAGGGAAAGAGAGCGCCAGAGACTATCCGGCGACAGCGAAGCTGGAGGACGCCAGGCAGCGAACAATGAAACTTCGGGAGTTGCGGCGTCCCGCATGCGCATCATTCCTTATCAGATTCGCGCCGATGCGCCTCACAACAATAATAATCGGCACCGGAAGCAATGGCTTCGCTCTTGGGCAAGTTAAGGCCGCAACGGGCACAACTCACCATATCTTCAGTCTGCGAGACATCCCGGTATTCAGTTGGCGGCTGGCGGAATCGGCGCAACAACCAATACACCAGAGCGATGGCCAGCACCAGAAAGATCAGACGTGCCATGACTTGCCTCCCGGTCGATCTGCGACCGCATGTGCATTTCTGCAATTAACAGACAATAATTCCGGCAATTCGCAACCGGAACCACTCATTATTTTATAGTTTCAGGAAATTTCCGGCACTCAGTTTCCGGCAATTATTGGCATTCACTAAAATAATTCCTGCAATTAATGCGTCATTAGTCGCATTAATTTTGCCCTTGAAGGCCAATCGACCGCATTCCCTCTATACAGAGCGCCCACTTCATAACAAGAAGCTTGTGAGTATGGCAAATGATACATGCAGTAAACAACTCATGTCTCTTTTGCTGTTTTCCCACCTCGTTGTGGCGTATTCAATTTCAATTTTTTCGCTGCTTCAGGCAGTATGTATTGAGCCCTAAGTAGATGCTCTACGATATCTAGTAGCGATTCAAGATCATCGCGGCCAGGCACATATCCTCGATGGGCCGATGCACTACCTGCATCAATAGCATCTGAAAGAATTGAAGACTCAACCTCCGATATGAGCCCCTTTTGCTTCAGGGTTGATAATTTCTTCTCGAAAGAACCAGCATCCCCAGTCTGTTTCATACATACGACATCAATAACCGCTCTCAAGCCCATTGCGGGGAGCGCACGCAAATCAAGTGATAATGCAGCATAGATTTCAACCAACAAGTCTCTGGGAGATTCAGGAAGTTGGTCAAACCAATCAGGTTTTTGCCTATGTGGCTCCACAATTAACTGGGGCGGCTCTTTGAATGACGGAGAGAAAGCACGCAATGCTGTTGCCATGGCCTTCTGCCTATCTCGAATTCGTGCTGTTTGCCACCCACGCAACTGCTGGATGACGTTAGCAAATGACTCAAACTTCAGGATTGATTCTGCAGGTGCAATGTATGAATCAGGAGTGGCAAAGAAACTGTTAGAACGACCGCCCCACCAAGGCCCCTCCACCATATAGCTGAGTGCTATACGTGTATCGACTGGATCTACACCCGAACAATCCGATAGTGCATCTACTTGCATAGGATCGCGCGGAGTCTTTCTATAATGCGCTTTTAGTTCTCTAAAAATTGGCTCTGAATGGCTAAGTAGATCCATTGCGCGCTTACTATCTAGTTGCACAAGCGCAGTTAAGCTGACGAAGTAGTTATCCAATTCTTTCCGGATATATCCCTCTTGCTCTAATCGATCAAGCACCTCGATTTTCTCATAATGTTGCGCGCGAAAAACGAGAGAATCCACACCTGCATCAGTCTTTGGTGTCATCTCTAAAAGAAGCTCGATGAGCTCTTTTTCTTCAGCATTAATTGCGTGCATTTGTAATTTCATCGAACGCCGAGTTACGGGGCAAGTTAATCCTTAATGGCGGCTGTACGTTTTACCGACTTTGAATTTTTATCTCCATCAACAATATTTGACATGGTTCTGGATACCATCAAAAACACAGCGATCACTGTAATCACTCCGACGGCGCAATGCTTAATCGAAACCGCGTGTTCGAAATTAAACTCCGGAAGAACGTTTCCTATCAACGGAAGCCACACAGCTACTGTAAATAGACTGGCCCACTGATTGATTTGTGAAACTGAGTAAGGTGCAGGGCCTTCGAAGGTGCGTGACAAAACATTTCCCGCCGCTGGCCTATATAGGACAGTCTTGTATAGCGGCCCTGTAATTTTATCTTCCAGCATATCAACGTGGTTTTCCCAATTTTCCTGCCAGAACTTGCTTCCCCTATTCGTAAGAAACCATGCGATCGAGAAAATCAGACCTACGCAGGCAATCACATAAGCATTGAATTCTTTATCCTTCATATGCTCAGCTGAGAGAACGGCAAAATACCCTGCGAATGTAGCTGCAATAAGTGTCCAAAAGTATGTTGCACGCTGCCAGTAAAGACCAATCTCAAACTTCCTGATATCAAGCGCATGCTGCAGTGCTCTTTCGGCTTTCTCCAAATCAGGGTTTGCTCCAAGTCCGAATGCATCTTTATATTTCTCATCGTTTGTCATCCACTCTTCCCCTTGTTAGCTTTTTAGATATTCATTAACCCGCGCCCTTCATAAGCCATGAGAATAAGTGGCTTTGCGATTTCAAGATCATTGGAACTGGAAATAATCAACTCTAGGTCGCCAGTACCCCAATGACCACATTGACTTACGTCGCGTGCAATTGTCGGGATGGGATTAAGCTGAGCTGGATTCAAATTCAGATAGAGCACCAAGCGATTCTTTTGAATCACGACCGAGGTGAAATTTTTCAGCCTCTTAAAGGCAGCGTAGAGTTTTAGCTCCTTTTTCTGCACATCATCCCCCAGAGAGATGATGTAATCCTCTAGCGAGGCAAGCAACTCCTTCAGTGGCTCGGAGATAGACTCTACGCACTCGGCGTAGGTTTTATCACTTGAGCCTATTTCCTTGTCCGCTGCATTCTTCACAGCCTTCCCATTCTTTGCCCCTGCTGAGAAACCATTACTTGCATTAGGAGCATTAGCCTGCTCAAGCAACAGCAACTCCTGGCCAAATAAACGATAGCGAATTAACTCAATATTGCGACTGATCTGTTGCACAGCATGTGCATCGAACTTTGTGAAATCAGCTGCGATACAAACCAGACGCGGCGCACTCCAATCGATGCTGGCGGAAGCCTCTTGCCCCAGCTTCTCAATCACCAGCAGCTTGAATTCAGCCTGATGATCCATCAACCAGTCCATGTAGTACAAACCTTGATTGATGATACTTTCGCCTGTCGAACGTTTGTATTCCAGTATCACGGGGCAATTATTCTCGTCCAGGCCAAGGGAGTCGATGCGCCCGGCATGTATCTTTCCGGTGGAATATTCAGTAGCCAGAAAGCGGATGCCAAGCAGTTGCTCTAGGTTGATCTCGATCAACGTTTGAAGCGGTTTTTCGAGATCGGAGGCGTCACCTTGCAGTTCAGTGGCATGGCCTTGAGTGAGGCGAAATAGCTTGATGTCGCTCATGCACTATAGGT
>JAHJQE010000088.1 GCA_018819205.1 Gammaproteobacteria bacterium | reverse complement strand
TGCTGGATGCCGATATCTACGGCCCTTCGCAACCCACCATGCTAGGACTCAGCGGCAACCCCGATTCAGAGGACGGCAAGACCATGCAGCCACTGGTCAATCACGGCCTGCAAGTGATGTCCATCGGCTTCCTGATCGATGCGGATACGCCCATGATCTGGCGCGGCCCGATGGTGACGCAGGCGCTGGATCAACTGCTGCACCAGACCAAGTGGGACAACCTGGATTATCTGGTGATCGACCTGCCGCCGGGCACCGGCGACATCCAGCTCACGCTGGCGCAGAAGGTGCCGGTGACTGGTGCCGTGATCGTCACCACGCCGCAGGACATAGCACTGATGGATGCTCGCAAGGGGCTCAAGATGTTCGAGAAGGTCGATGTGAAGATCATCGGCATCGTGGAGAACATGAGCACGCATATCTGCTCCAAGTGCGGCCACGAGGAGCATATCTTCGGTGCTGGAGGCGGCGAGAAGATGTGCGCGGACTACAACACGGAGTTCCTCGGCAGCCTGCCGCTGGATATCCGTATCCGTGAACAGGCCGACTCGGGTGAGCCCACTGTCGTGTCCGACCCGGACGGCAACATCGCCAAGGTGTACAAACAGATCGCACGTCGCGTGGCGGTGAAGATCGCCGACATGGCGCAGGATCACAGCGCAGCATTCCCGAAGATCGTAGTGCAGAACACCTGATGCGCATCCTGATCAGTAACGACGACGGCTATTTCGCGCCGGGATTGGCATGTCTGGCGCAACACCTTTCCGGCATCGCAGAAGTGACCGTGGTCGCACCCGAGCGCGATCGCAGCGGAGCCAGCAATTCGCTCACACTTAACCGTCCTCTCAACCTGCGTCGCGCAGCCAGCGGGTTCCACTATGTAGATGGCACGCCGACCGACTGCGTGCATCTGGCCGTGACCGGCATGCTGGATGTGCAGCCCGACATCATCGTGTCCGGCATCAATGCGGGGGCGAACATGGGCGACGACACCATCTATTCGGGTACGGTGGCGGCGGCGACTGAAGGATTTCTGCTGGGTGTGCCGTCCATCGCCATCTCCATGGCGAAGCATGATCCGGAGAACTTCGATACGGCGGGCAAGGTGGCTGTCGAACTGGTACAGCGCTTCATGCGCGAGACAAGACCGCATCCCTGGTTGCTCAATGTGAACGTACCGGACATCCCATACGAACAACTGCAAGGTATGGAAGTCACCCGCTTGGGCAAGCGCCACAAGGCCGAGCCGGTGGTCAAGGCCAGCAATCCGCATGGCCAGCCGATCTACTGGGTCGGGCCGGCGGGCAAAGCCCAAGACGCGGGCGAGGGGACCGATTTCCATGCGATCAATAACGGTCGTGTTTCCATCACGCCCTTGCAGATCGATCTGACCCAGTACAGCCAACTCGATGCGGTACGTGCCTGGATGGGGACGGCTGCATGAATCTGCAGCACGCGGGCATTGGCATGACTTCACCGCGCACACGTGCGCGCATGGTCGAACGCTTGCGCACGCAAGGCATACGTGACGAGACGGTGCTGGCCGCCATGAACAATGTGCCGCGCCACCTGTTCGTGGATGAGGCGCTGGCAGGGCGCGCTTACGATGATGTATCGCTGCCGATCAATTATGGGCAGACCATCTCGCAGCCCTACATCGTGGCGCGCATGACCGAAGTGCTGCGCAATGGCAAGCAACTGGGCAAGGTGTTGGAGGTCGGTACCGGTTGTGGCTATCAGGCCGCTGTGCTGGCCCAAGTGGCACAGCAGGTATATAGCGTGGAACGCATCCAGCCTCTGCACGAACGTGCGCGCAAACTGCTGCGTGAATTGAAGATCAGGAACGTCGTGTTGCGTCATGCGGATGGTACGAGCGGCTTGTCCGAGGGTTCGCCATTCGATGGCATCATCATGGCCTGTGCCGCACCGGCATTGTCCGAGGCGCTGAAAGCGCAGCTGGCGGTGGGTGGTAGAATGGTGCTGCCCGTCGGTACGCAGGAGCAATATCTCGTGCTGGTCGAACGCACCGAAAGCGGTTTCAAGGAGACGCGTCTGGAGGCGGTGAAATTCGTCCCGCTTCTGGCAGGAATTGCATGACAAGACTTCAAATGATATCCAGATACACCACATCCGCACTACTCGTTTTGCTTGCAGCAGCATTGTTGAGTGCTTGTGCCGGCCCGGCGGCAAGCGGCAAGCGTGCACCTGTAGTCGAATATGGCGCCGGGCCGGTTCCAACCGTTGCCGAAAAAGCCACAGAGACCAGCACAATCTACGTGGTGCAGGCGGGCGACACCTTGTACAGCATCGCCTTCCAGAATGGTCTGGACTATATGGAAGTGGCGAAACAGAACGGCCTCAAGGACCCCACCGCTATCCAGGTCGGTCAGAAACTGCGATTGATGATACCTGCAGAAGAAGTCGTGTCGGAGGTGTCGACACCCGTTGTTACGCGCGTCCCGCGTGTCGGCGAGATCAAGAACCAGCCCAAAGTGGGACGTTTGCTGTATTCAGAACAAGCCCTGGCCAAGGCTGAGCATATTCAGGATGACGAGAGTTCAGTCCCGGTGGCGACAGCAGCTTCCGCATCAGCCTCGCCGGTGGTCGAGGAGGGTGTCGAATGGGGGATGCCGACACGCGGCAAGGTCATCGCAGAGTACTCTACGAGTTCCAACCGCAAGGGGGTGGACATCGCCGGCTCGCAAGGACAGCCCATCCTCGCCAGTGCTTCGGGCAAGGTGGTGTATAGCGGCAGCGGCCTGCGCGGTTACGGCAAGTTAGTCATCATCAAGCATAACTCCACCTTCCTCAGTGCCTACGCACACAACAACCGTTTGCTGGTGAAGGAAGGACAGAGTGTGCGCAAGGGGCAGAAGATCGCCGAGATGGGCAACAGTGATACCGATCAAGTCAAGCTGCATTTCGAGATCCGCAAAATGGGCAAGCCGGTCGATCCAGCCAAATATCTGCCGCTGGTCAAGTCTTGAGCGATAAATATCTGAACGTTAACGATCATGACAGGGCTAGCGCCGGTATGCGCTATGTCTACCCGGTCGTGTCGCGCCGCGCGGGCGGTGTTTCCATCGGTATCAATCTCAATACCAATGACGCCTGCAATTGGCGCTGCATCTATTGTCAGGTGCCCGATCTGAAACTCGGCACGGCCCCGCCGGTTGATCTGGTGCTGCTGGAACAGGAGTTGAGCGGTTTTCTGCATGAAATGCAGCATGGCGATTTCATGCGGCGTGTGCCGCCCGAGATGCGGCGCATCAACGACATCGCGCTCTCCGGCAATGGTGAGCCGACCAGCGCGCGGGAATTCGCCGATGTCATCGAGCTCATCGGCAGGCTGAAGCCGGCCGGTCTCAAACTGGTGCTGATCACCAACGGCAGTCTGATGCAGCGTGACAGCGTGCAGCAGGGACTGCGCCGCATGGCGCAACTTGATGGCGAAGTGTGGTTCAAACTGGATCGTGCCAGCGAAGCAGGCATGTTGCGGGTGAATGATACGAAGTCAACGATGGAGGGTGTGCGCGCGAATCTGGCGACTGCCATCAGTTGTTGTCCCAATACCTGGTTGCAGACTTGCTGGTTTGCAATGGATGGCTTGGCGCCAGACAGGCAGGACGAGGATGACTATCTGGGCTTTCTATCGTCCTGCCTGAAGGATGGGATCGGTTTGCAGGGAGTGCTGTTATACGGTCTGGCGCGTCCCTCATTGCAGCCTGAAGCGTCCCGACTGTCTGCATTGTCGACGCAGCAGATGGAGGGCTTCTCAGCGCGCATCAGTTCTCTCGGACTGCCGGTCAAGTTGGCGATTTGAAGCTGAGACGTTCTGTTCCGGTTCGGGGCGTCTGTCGCTGAGCGATGACCGAATCTCCTCCTGTAACTGCTCATCTTCCGCTCTGTTGGCGTGATTCAAACGATTGAGCGCCTGCTGGGAGAGTTTCAAGGAAAAGATCGTCAATCCGCCTGAGATGGCGCTGACCACCAGCAACTGGTTGGCATTGATGGCGCCTAACACGGTTGCGATCAGTTCGGCGGTTATCACCCCGATTACCAGGATGTTGACTAAGAGGGGAAAAAAGCTGGGCATTTGATCCTTCCTGGAAAACTGGTTCACTTGTCCGGTGAGTGTAACGATAACTGCTGCATCTGGTAATAGTCCGCAAGGTCTATTTTGGTCTATATAGTCCAGAGGCTTATGATTTCCCGGGCAGAAGGCGTCATTCATCAAGCGCACGTGGGTGCGAAATACCGAAACCCTGTGCGTAGTCGATACCCAGTTCACTCAGTTTGGCGATCAGTTCATCACTCTCCACCAGTTCTGCCACGGTACGTACGCCTATCTTTTTCGCCACGCGGTCAATGGAACTGACCTTGGCCAGATTGACCGGGTCTCGTTGTATTCCCATGATGAGACTGCCGTCGATCTTGATGAAGTCCACCTGGAAACCACGTATGCGGTCGAATGAAACGTTGTCACGTCCGAACCCACTCAAGGCGACTTGGCAACCGCAAGCTCGAACCTGACGTATGAATTCGGCTGCATTCTCGCCACGTTGGGACAGTTCGGCGTCCGTTACTTCGAAACAAAGGCTGTTTGCTGGTACCTCGTATTCCTGTAATACCGTTTTAAGGAATTCCGGAAACTCCGGGTCGCCCATCGTGGCAGCCGCGAGGTTGATGAAGAAAATCGAGTCTTTGCGCCTATGGCTGGATGACCAGGCGAGCACATGCTGGATCACCCAGCGGTCCAGATAGGGCATCAGGCCGTGTTTTTCAGCCAGCGGGAAAAAGGCACCGGGGGGCAGCAGTTCCTCTTCTTCCTCCTGCAAACGGATAAGGATTTCGTAGTGTTCGGCGCCACCGCTGTTCAGCGGGAGTGGGGCGATCAATTGACAGAACAGACTGAATTCGCCCTGTTCGATGGCGTTGATGATGTGTTTGCCGGCATCCTTCTGTCCGGTGAGTTGCTCCGAGAAGGCATCAATGTAAAGTTCTTGTCCGGCCTGATAGTCGCCGACAGTGGGGGGGTGTTCGCCGGATGCTGTCTGGGGCGGATTCAGGTCGTTGCGTCCGGTGATGTCCTCTGCCATGAAATAGAATCCATTGACCTTGCCGGAGTCATCATATTGCGGAACGTGGGTGATGGACAGATGGTAGAGCGCACCGTTCGTCATCTCCTGAGTACGTTCATATCTCACTTCCTGCCCATCCAGCGACTGACGCACGGCGGTAGCGATCTCGGCGCTGACTTTGGGGCCGAGTATCTCGCGTATATGGCGGCCGGCAATCTGTTCAGGGCGCAGCCCCAGCCAGTCATGGAAGGCGCGATTATGGTAATGGCACTGTCCTTGGGCATCGAACAGGGCGACCATGGTCGACATCGATTCATCCATGAGTCGCAGGCGCGGATGGTCAGAGGCATTCTTTTGATCGGCATGTTTGCGCAACAACGTTTCGCGTTCCAGTTTGTTCTTGGTAGCGGCAAGTTGTGCCGTACGGCGCATCAGCAACCATTCCGAACGCGAAGCACGCACTGCTTCGGCGAGGATGGCGGAAACCAGCACGCCGGTCAGGAACGCTGTCCACGGCAGACTGGAGCGGGTGAAGGAGATGGTGAACACGAGCGCAGCTGCGGTGGCGATCACAGCCAGGGCAGCGACATAGTTGCGTATGGTACGGAACAGGTGTTGTTTCTGCATCAAGCTTTCCCTCGCGGCGCATTGATATGTGCTTTTGGCCGATTATGGCACCAAGTCGGCTCGAACCGTGCTCGTTCCGACCAAGACGCTTGTTGGGTGGAGATCATCCTATACATGCAAGGGCCGCAACAGCTTGAGCAGGCAGGGGACTTCGGTTACAATGCGCGCCCCGTTTATCCGGCAACTGCCGGTGGATGGGAATTCACACACTCGTTCATGTTGGGGTGTCCTTATGGGATCAGGCTGGCGAGTGGAAGAACTTAACCCTTAACGTTGGAGTAAATCATGGCAGCAGTCACAATGCGTCAAATGCTGGAAGCGGGTGTCCATTTCGGTCACCAGACACGTTTCTGGAATCCCAAGATGGCCCCTTTCATCTTCGGTCATCGTAACAAGATTCATATCGTCAACCTGGAAAAGACCGTCGTGATGTTCAACGACGCGCTGAAGGAAGTGCGCAAGATCGCATCGAAGAAAGGTAATGTCCTGTTCGTGGCGACCAAGCGTCAAGCGCGCGAGATCATTCGCGAAGAAGCGCAACGCGCGGGTTCTCCTTATGTTGATCATCGCTGGTTGGGCGGTATGCTCACCAACTTCAAGACTGTACAGCTGTCGATCAAGCGCCTGAAGGAATTGGAAGCCATGATCGAAGACGGCAGCATCGACAAGGTCTCCAAGAAAGAAGGCCTGATGTTCCGCCGCGAACTGGAAAAGCTGGAGCGCAGCCTGGGTGGTATCAAGGATATGCCGGGTCTGCCTTCCGCGATCTTCGTGATCGACGTTGGTTACCAGAAAGGTACTGTCACTGAAGCGCAGAAGCTGGGTATCCCGGTCATCGGCGTGGTCGATACCAACCACAGCCCTGACGGCGTGGACTTCGTGATCCCGGGTAACGACGACTCCAGCCAGGCGATTCGCCTGTACGCACGCGGCGTTGCCGATGCGATCCTGGAAGGTCGTGAGCAAGCGACCAATGACCTGGTCGAACAGATCGCGGATAAAGAAGCTGCATAAGCTCCCTCACCGTAACAAGGGGGCGCAAGCCCCCTTTTTTGTAACCTGAATTCTGTTGAAAAATTAGGAGTGTGACATGGCGGAAATCACCGCAAGCATGGTTAAGGAACTGCGCGAGGCCACCGGCCTTGGCATGATGGAGTGCAAAAAAGCACTGGTTGAGACCAATGGCGATGCCAAGGCGGCTGAAGAATTGCTGCGCATCAAGAGCGGTGCCAAGGCCAGCAAGGCCGCATCGCGCGTGACTGCCGAAGGCGTGATCGGTTCCTACCTGGCTGCCGACGGCAAGATCGGTGCGGTAGCGGAAGTGAACTGTGAAACCGACTTCGTGGCCAAGAACGACGACTTCATGGCGTTCGCCAAGAACGTCGCCGAAACCGTGGCGAAGAACAACCCTGCAGATATC
Organism: Gammaproteobacteria bacterium; assembly: GCA_018819205.1. Lineage (GTDB taxonomy): Bacteria > Pseudomonadota > Gammaproteobacteria > Burkholderiales > Gallionellaceae > Sideroxyarcus. The sequence continues at coordinate 429 of JAHJQE010000088.1, read as the reverse complement.
GATGCGTTGCTCGGCATGAAGCTGGCGAACGGCGTCGGCACCGTGGAAGAGGATCGCAAGGCGCTGGTGATGAAGCTGGGTGAGAACCTGACCGTGCGCCGTGTTGAGCGTTACGAGACATCCACTGGTAGGTTGTCGACTTATCTGCACGGCAACAAGATCGGCGTGATGATCAACTACGAAGGTGGTGATGAGGCGTTGGGCAAAGATCTGGCGATGCACATCGCCGCTTCCAAGCCGAAGTCGGTGGATGCATCCGGCGTGAATCCGGAAGACATCGAGACCGAGCGTCGTATCGCAATCGAGAAGGCCAAAGAATCCGGCAAGCCGGAAGCGATGCTGGAAAAGATCGCCGAAGGTACGGTGCAGAAGTTCCTCAAGGAAGTCACTCTGCTGGGCCAGGTGTTCGTCAAGGCCGAAGACGGCAAG
>JAHJQE010000087.1 GCA_018819205.1 Gammaproteobacteria bacterium | reverse complement strand
GCCCATGCCACCCATTGCCGCAATTCGCCCAGCGTGCGGGCACCGGTCAATGTGAATACGCCCAGCTTCAGCCAGGGGGCTGCGCGCACCTCATATTCCCGTGCCAGCTCGGTGTTCTCTGTAGCATCCACCACTCTCACTTGGGCGATCTGTCCTTCTTTCAGCAACTCGCTCAGCGCATGCTTCACCGTCGCACAATGCGGGCAATTGGGCGTCACGAACAGCAAGGCATCGGGCGGATAGTTGGTCACGGCATCCAGACGCGCAACGCGTTCTCCGTCCAGCGCCACAGCGCATCGTCCAGTTCATGGTCAGCGGCCAGCGGGGAACACTGCGCCTGTTTGCAATCGTCGAAATAGCACCCGGTCACACCACGCACCTCGGGCGAGGTCGCCAGATAGACCGATGTGCGCGCACCGTTTTGCAGCGTATCGCCTTTCATGTTGAATCCAATGTGCAGCAACTTGGTGTCGATCACGCCCGGATGCAGGCTGTTCGAACACAACCATGATTCACGGTGCGCCAACGCATTGGCGAACAGCGTGTCGGCCAGTTTGGAATTGGCATAGGCCTGGTAGGCATCGAACTCGCGCTCGGCATTCATGTTGTCGAACTCGATACGCCCGCGCTGATGCGCGACCGAACTCACCGTCACCACGCGCGGATCGGCGGACTGCCTCAACAACGGCTTCAGCCAGCGTGTCATCACGAACGGGGCAAAGTAGTTCACCGCCATCGTCATCTCGAATCCATCCGTCGACAGCTGTCTGTCCAGCATGTACACACCTGCGTTGTTCAGCAACACATCCAGACCGTGCAGTCGCGCATTCAGCTCCTGCGCCATCTGCACCACCTGCCCCAGGTCGGCCATATCGGCGCACGCGGTCTGCAATCTCGCATCCGGCACCGTGCGCTGGATCACCTCAAGCGCAAGCGCCAGCTTCTCCGCATTGCGTCCATGCAACACCACTTCATGTCCGCGCTGCGCCAGTTCCTTTGCCGTTTCCAGTCCGATGCCATCGGTCGCACCGGTGACCAGTATCGTACTCATGCATCGCCTCTCACTTCAAAATCCTCAAAGCTGCCGCTGCCCGGTTCCACATCCACGTGTGAAACCTGCGCCAACTCAGGACCACTATGTGCCCAAACCAGCAGCGCTTCAACTGCTGCGGCAGCGCCTTGCACCATCGCCTCCACCGTACCGTCGCTGCGATTGCGGCACCAGCCTTTCACGCCCAGCTTCACCGCTTCGCGCCGCATCGAATCGCGATACCAAACGCCCTGCACACGACCATGCATCACCACATGCAGCGTCTTCGATCCTTCACTCATGTCCCGCCCCCTGCACTGTCACCACGATGTTGCGACTGCCACCGTGATTGCGATGCTCACACAGATAGATCCCCTGCCACGTGCCCAGCGCAGGACGCCCATTCGCCACGGGGATGTTCAGGCTCGCCCCCAGCAGGCTGGACTTGATATGCGCGGGCAGATCGTCCGGACCTTCGTCCTGATGGCGGTAGTATGGTTCATCTTCCTGCACGGTGCGATCGAACCAGCTCTCGAAATCCTGCCGCACGGTCGGATCGGCGTTCTCGTTCAGCGTCAGCGAAGCCGAGGTGTGCCGGATGAACACGTTCATCATACCGACCTTGAAATCGCGCAGTTCCGGCAACGCCCCCAGCACCTCATCGGTCACCAGATGGAAGCCGCGCGGGCGGGATTGAAGTCGTATCTCTTTCTGTAGCCACATGTCAATAAGCCCAAAGTAGCAATTAATTCATGATCATCATGTAATATTCACGCAATGGAAGTGTAGCGCGTGATGAAAAGGCTATCTTTTTCTGGCGTCCCTTACAACGTAAAACATACGATCCATGACTGCATGATGATCAGCCTTTTACCGACCAAGCCGAACATGCAAGTGCGCGCGGAGCAGATCAGTATGCTCTACGAGCAAGGCAGCACCATCCAGTTGCTGGGTATCCTCACCGGCTTCCTTGCTGTCGGCGTGTTCTGGGACCTGTCCGATCACGGCATGCTCCTGTTGTGGTTGTCCTTGCATGTCATCGTTTCTGTCGTGCGGCTGAGCATCAACGTCCAGTTCGCGCACAGACAACCCTCCAGTATCAGGTCGATGCAAAACTGGGCCAACATCTATGTGGCCGGCACCTTCCTCTCGGGACTGATCTGGGGCAGCCTGTGCCTGTTCTATGACGCCTCATGGCCTGCGCCCTACCAGCTCATCCTGTTCTCCATCTACACCGGTATCACGGCGGGTTCCTTCAACACACACACCCCCTATTTCGTGGCTTTCCCCGCCTTCTTCCTGCCGCCGGTCGGTTGGCTCACCATTACGCTATTGCAGCAGGACACAGAAGGATTCGGGACACTCACCGCGCTGGTCGTCATCTACATCGTGCTGATGTACACCACTGCGCTGCGCTATCACCGCAGCCTCACGCGCTCGCTGGAAGTCCGCTTCGAGAACGAGCGACTCGCCGATGAACTCGCCTGCTCCAACCAGCGACTGAGCGCTCAGGTCGACACCGACGAACTGACAGGTCTGTACAACCGACGCTCGATGTTCCATCGTCTCGCCAGCGAATGGAACCGGCACTACCGCAGCCAGACGGCGCTCTCGCTGCTGTATGTCGATCTGGATTTTTTCAAGCAGTACAACGACACCTATGGACACGAAGCAGGCGACCAATGCCTGATCAGGGTCGCCAAGCTGCTGCACAACCATGCCCTGCGTTCGAGCGACACTGCAGCACGTTTCGGCGGCGAGGAATTCGCATTGATCCTGCCCGAGACGGCAAAGAAAGATGCCGAAAAGATCGCCGCCTCCATCATCAGTGATCTGGCACACTTGCATCTGCCGCATTCCGCTTCGACCGTAACCGATCACGTCACCGTGAGCATAGGCATCGCCACCATGGTTCCGCATGAACCGGACAACGATTCCATATTGAGAGAGCGCGCCGATCAGATGCTGTATCAGGCCAAACACGGAGGCAGGAACAAGTTCGTATCCGCTCAGGGCCACTCCGGTCTGGCTGCACCTGTCACCGTCTAGCCGTCATCGGATCGCGCCGTCGCCGCAGGGCACAAGGCGTGCCGTCCACCTATATACGACAAGGAGTCCCATATGGCCGGTTGGCTGATCCCCGTCATCAAATCCGTATTGCCGCATGTCGGCACCATCATCTCCGCAACCGCCCCGGTGTTCACGCGCAAGCGCGGTGACGCGGACACACTGCAGCAGCAGATCACCGAACTGCAGAACGCCGCCGCAGCCAACGATACCCACATCAAGGATCTGGCGGCACAGATGCAGGTCGCCATCGAGGCGCTGGAGAAAGGCACCCGGCTCGCCGAGAAAGGTTATCGCCACGCCATGTTGCTCGGCATCGCATCGTTCATCCTCTCGCTCGCCGCACTGAGTGCGGTGCTGTTCATGTGGCCGAAGTGAGATGGTTATGAAGAGTGTCTACGAAGCCTCCAGCGGACTGGACGGGCACATGATCCTCAACCTGCTCGAACAGCACCGCATCACGGGACGCATAGAGGGCGAATACCTGCAGGGCGGCATCGGTGAGTTGCAGGCGATGGGCTTCGTGCGCGTGCTGGTGGCGGACGAGGATTACGAACAGGCCAGGCAGATCATCAAGGAATGGGAAGCGATACAGCCGCCGCTGGAAGGTTCAAAAAGAGAAGACCGCCCCGCAGGCGGTCTTCAGTTGTTCATCGCCGGCTTTATTCTCGGCGCGGCGTTGATGTACTGGTGGCTGAAACTGTCTGCCATCTGACAGCAGACGCATCAAACCAGCTTCAGGCGCACCTCGAAACACGCACCGCCCGCAGGTCCCGCCACACAGCGCACACTGCCGCCGTGCCGTTGCGCGATCTGCCGTACCAGCGACAGCCCCAGCCCGTAGCTGCCTTCCTTCTCGCGACTGCCCGCCGGCCTATAGAACGGCTCGAATATGCGTTCACGTTCCTCGGGTGCGATGCCCTTGCCGTTGTCACACACTTGAATGACGGCCAGCCCCGCATCATTGCGCAGACTGGCTTGCACTACATCGCCGCCGTGACGCCGCGCGTTCTCCAGCAGGTTGCGCAACAGACGGCGCAGCAGTCGCTCGTCACCTTTCAGATTCAAGGGCACGGCCTCGCACTGTGCTTCGCTGCGCGCGCACTCTTCAGCCAGTAACGCGGCAAGGTCGATATCTTCGGCACGCAGCGGTTCGTGCGAAGCATCCAGTCTACTGGCCAGCAGGATCCCCTCAATCAACTGATCCAGCTCGGTGATGTTCCTGCGCACCTCGTCCTGCAACTCGGGGATGGGGCGCTCAGCCTGCATCTCCAGCGCGAGGCGGATGCGCGTCAGCGGCGAGCGCAGTTCGTGCGAAGCGTTCGCCAGCAATTGTTTGTGCGCCTGCAGCAAAGACTCGATACGTTCCGCCGCCAGATTGAAACTGGTGGCGAGTGAAGTCACCTCGTCGCAACCTTTCGCCTCCACGCGCGCCTTGAAATCGCCCTCGCCCAAGGCTTCCACCGCCTGCTTCAGACCTTCCAGTCGCTTGGTCATGCGCCGCGTCATCGGATACGCCACCACCGCCACCACCAGCCCGATCAACAACAGCGTCATGAAGATCGGCAACGGCGGTCGCGGACGCTCGTGCGGCGGCTGCGCCAGCAACCAGCGGCCGTCCGGCAACTGCATCACCCAGGCCGACTGATGGTCGGGCCTGTGCAGCCATTCGTTCTCCTGTGCGTTCGGGCCCGGCGGCATCAGGCGACGACCGGTGTGCGCCAGCAACTGGCGGTCGGTTGAATACAGGGAAAGGCGCGGCAACGCAGGTCTAGCCAGTCTCTCCAATACGGACTGTTGCAATTCAGGCGGTGCATCCGCGGGCGGCAACGCCATCACGATCACATCGCGCACGGTCTGGAAGATCTGGTTCTGCGGCGAGTTCTTGCCCTGGAAATGCCAGAACGTCGCCGCCAGCACCACCAGCAGCACCAGACTGGCGACCACACCCAGATAGATCTGGAAATAGAGTTTTCTCATGCTGTGACTTCCTCGCCGTCCTGACTGCGCGCAAACACATAGCCCGCGCCGCGCAGCGTGATGATGCGGCGCGGATGTTTCGGGTCGTCCTCGATGGCGGCGCGGATGCGCGAGATGTGCACGTCGATGGAACGGTCGAACGCTTCCAGCGGCTCGCCCTTCACCGCATCCAGCAACAGCTCGCGGCTCATCACCCGCCCCGGCTTATCAGCCAGCGCCAGCAGCAGATCGAATTGATACGAGGTCATCTCGCACGGCTTGCCGTCCACGCGCACCATGCGCGCCGCACGGTCGATCTCCAGTCGTCCGAAGCGCAGCACATCACCGTTGGCGGATTTGCCACGGCGCAGGATGGCCTTCAGCCGCGCCAGCAACTCGCGTGGCTCGAACGGTTTGGGCAGGTAGTCGTCCGCCCCCATCTCCAGGCCGAGGATGCGATCCATCGCCTCGCCGCGTGCGGTCAGCATCAGCACCGGAATGTCGCTGAACGCGCGCAACTGGCGGCACGCATCCAGCCCGTCGCCGTCCGGCAGCATCAGGTCCAGCACCAGCGCGTCGTAGTCCGTCTGCTTCAAGGCTTGCAGGCCGGGCGCGATGGCATGACGCGCATCCAAGCGATAACCCGCGTCGCCCAGATACTGCTGCAACATGCCGCACAGGCGTTCGTCGTCGTCGATGATGAGGATGTGATGGTTCATGTGTCGTTCCATAAGACTTGCCCCGCATCATACCAAGCGGGGCAAACTTCAAAACACCGTCATACCGGCGCAGGCCGGTATCCAGTGCAAACAAACAACCCGCGCAGCGGACAAACCATTGATGTAGTCCGGCTTTCGCCGGAGTTGTTTTCCGAACTGGATACCGGCCTGCGCCGGTATGACGTGCAAGGAATTTTCATTACTCGTGATGCATCCAGCCGCGACGCTTCTCCATCTTCTCGGCCAGCTTCGCGCGCTGCTCGGGTGTCAGCACATCCGCCACCGCCAGCATGGTCGAAGTCATGCGCTTGCTCGCCTCGTCCGCCATCTTGATCTGCTCGGCGCGCATCGCCTCGATGGCGGCCTTGTCCAGCGTCGGTGCTGCCATCAGCTTGCGCATCTGGATGTGGTTGTCGCGCATCTTCTCGGCCAGCGGTCCGCCCTGCTCCAGCGATGCCTTCACGATGGCACTGGCTTTTTCCTTCTGCGCATCGCTCGCCTTCACATCGTCAAGCATGCGTTGCAGTCGCTTGTCGGCAAACTTGCCCATACGCTCTGTATCCATCTGTCCACCGGACATGAATGCCTGCGGCCCACCGTGGCCCATGCCATGTTCACAAGCCATCACCTGGCCGGAGAGGAAGCCGATGCCGAACACCGCCAGTATGCCGATCACCCTTGCTACACAATGGCCGCGTCGGCCGTGGCAATGATGGTCGTGGCTACCGTTGCAACGGCTCTTGGTTTCGTTGTTCGTATCCTGTGTCTGCTCGCTCATGTCTGTCTCCTTGATCGTTGGTCACCGCACCGTGTTGGCGGCTGGATGTCACTTTATGAGCGGGCCGTTGCCGGGATGTGTGGCGAAGGTAAAGTTTTGTGAAGCGGGTGCCACTCGGTCGCATCAATGTCGGCACCTCACTGCTGCGGCAACCGGTGCGCTAGCGTAAGATTGCGCTTAACCCCCACGCATGAATCCGCTGTGACAAGAAAGCCACCATTGAACGCGCCCACCCTGCCCTCCACCGAACGCGGCACCCACATTGCCCTGATCTTCGCACTCGTATCCGAACGCCTCTCCATCCACTATGAACATGGCGCATGGCTGACCGAAGCTCAGGGCGCCACGCTCGCCACTGACTGGCTCGCCCGCTCCAAACGCAGCCTGCCGCTGAAACTGCGCAAACACCTTTCCGCGCTGAGCGATCAGGTTGCGAAACAGATCGTCACCACCACCAGCCGCGAAACTGGGCTCATCATCAGCCATGAGATGCAGGAATCGCTGGACACACGCTACGAATCGGAGATCGGTCAGGCCCTCATGGTCGAGTGCGAACGCATTCTGGATGAACACCCGCCGGAGCATGCGGCATGAGCCTGCACTACCACATGCCGCTGTTCCGTCCGCCCTCCGAGGGTGACAACCTCATCATCCAGGCCACGCTGGGGTGCAGCTTCAACCAGTGCAGCTTCTGCGCCATGTATCGCAGCAAGCAATATGTCGAACGCCCGCTGGCAGATGTGTACACCGACATCCGTATTGCCGCTGCCGATTGGCCCGATGCGCAGCGCGTGTTCCTCGCCGATGGCGATGCACTGGCGCTGCCCACCGAACACCTGCTCGCCATCCTGCGCGAACTAGCTACTGCATTGCCGCGCCTGACGCGCGTCTCCTGCTATGCCACACCGGGCAACCTCGTACGTAAAAGCAGCGAGGAACTGGGGCAATTGCGAGAGCACAAATTGAACCTGCTCTACTTCGGCATCGAATCCGGTTCCGACCTCATCCTGAAGAAGATCACCAAGGGCGCGACGCAACAGCGCATGGCCGAAGTGCTGCACAAAGCCAAAGACAGCGGCATGAAAGTTTCCGCCACCGTCATCCTCGGCCTCGGCGGTACCACGCACAGCGACGCACACATAGACGGCACCATAGACCTGCTCAACCGCGCGCCCGTCACCTACCTATCCACGCTGCAGCTGTATCTGGACGAAAGTATGGCAGATGAGTTCCAGCGCAAGTTCGGCGAACCGTTCCAGATGCCGGACGACCTCGCGATACTCAAAGAACAGCAACGCCTCATCAGCGGCCTCAATCCGCCGCAGCCCATCATCTTCCGTTCCAACCACGCCTCCAACGCGCTGGCACTGGCTGGAAATCTGCCGAAAGACAAGGACAAACTGCTGCAGCAACTGCGCGAAGCGATGGCAGGACATCGTCTGCTGCGTCCGCTTTTCTTGCGTGGGCTTTGAAATAAAAAGCCCGGCGATTGAACTGCACCCCAGAAGTTGGACAAGAGTCCAATCACTGGGGTGTTTCTTATGGCCAAGTATTCAACGGAGTTCAAGTTAGAAGTTGTTAGGCACCATCTTTCAAAGGGGAATGGAAGTCGCAAGACTGGACATTTCTT
>JAHJQE010000017.1 GCA_018819205.1 Gammaproteobacteria bacterium | reverse complement strand
TATCCTGGGCATCGACCATGTCGCATTGGCCGTGACCGACATCGACAGCTCGCTGAAGGTCTATGCCGCGCTGGGCTTCAGCCTGCTGGATCACAGCGAGGTGCATGGCGACCACAGCGGCATGCGCTACGCGACACTCAAATGCAAGGATGCCACACTGGTACTTGTGCAAGGCACTTCCCCCGAATCCCAGGTATCACGCTTCGTCGCCGCCTGCGGCACCGGCATACATCACATCGCTTACGCGGTATCGGATCTGGATGCGGCGATACACTGCGCACAACTGACCGGGATCACCATGGACACGCCCATCCAGTCCGATGAAGGCATCCGGCAAGCCTTCCTGCATCGTGATGCGGACACCGGCGTCCGCATCGAACTGATCGAGCGCCATGGCGCGCCGTTCTCCGAGCGCAATGTCGAAGGCCTGTTCCGGGCACTGGAAGCACAGGACCTGTACTGATGTCCGCACATTGGCAGACCTTCGCGAGTCGCTGGAACCGTTTGGGTCCGCCGATGCGCCCTGGCCCGGAAGATGTCGCCAATTTCCAGCGGGCGCTGGACGATACTCCCGGCGCATGTTTGCTGCTCGGGGTCACCCCCGAACTCATCAACCTCTCGGCAAACCTGATCGCCCTCGACAACAGCGCAGACATGATCCACGCGCTCTGGCCTCGGCACTTGGGATCGATACAGGGCGACTGGCTGGACATGCCGTTCGATGATGCCAGCTTCGATAACGTCATCGGCGACGGTTGCCCGGTCCTGCTCGAATTCCCGCTACAACTCGAGCGTTTCTTTGCCGAGGTGTCACGCGTACTCAAACCCGGCGGCCGTCTGGCATTGCGCGTCTTCGTCTGTCCAGAGCATGCGGAAGGTCCGGAACAGGTTTGCGCAGCCGCATCGGCCGGAAACATCCGCAGTTTCCATGCCTTCAAATGGCGCTTGTCGATGGCGATCGCTGCCACATCCTGTGATTTCACTTTTCCTGTCGCGGAGACATTACGTATCTTCGACACCCTGCTGCCCGACCGGCAGCAGCTGGCTGAAACGACCGGTTGGCGCATGGAAGATATCGCCACCATCGATTTCTATCGCGGCTCGACAGCGCGTTACAGCTATCTCCCGTTGTCGCGTCTGCGTCAGGCCTTGCCGATGCAACTGAGCGAGATCGATGCACTGTACGGCAGCTATGAACTGGCCGAACGCTGCCCTTTGCTGGTGCTGGAACGTCGCGCATGAAGATACTGGAAGACCGGCTGGCTCGGCTGGAACAAAGTCAGTGGCTATCGCCACAAGACCTGCAGGCGATGCAGCTGGAACGCTTCACCCATCTCGCCGTGCATGCCTGGCACCATTCACCATTCTTCCGCATGCGCCTCGAGCGGGCCGGATGGAATCCACAGCTACGCTGGACCGCTGCAAGTTTCGCGCGCATTCCCTTGCTCACACGTTCCGAGCTGATGCTGAAAGAAGAGCACATCCGCTGTCATGCGATCCCGCCTGGACATGGCAAGACCTACCGCATGCAGACATCTGGTTCCACCGGTCAGGTGGTGAGTGTACTGCGCACAGATGAGACCCAACGGTTGTGGCTATCGATCGCGATGCGCGAACACCTGTGGCATCAGCGCGATTTCTCCGGCACGCTCGCCATCATCAAGGCGATGACTCCGACGCTGGATGACCCGGTACAGGCTGCAAAGCTGGGCTGGGGACCGCCCGCAACGCTGTTCCGGCAGACCGGCCCTGCCTATACACAACCCTTATCCATGCCGGTGGCCGAACAGGCCAAGTGGCTGGCGCGCATCCAGCCACACTATCTGCTCACCTATCCATCCAATCTTTCGGCACTGCTCGATCTGTATGAACGTGGAGTGGCGCATCCCCCCTCTACCCTGCGCGAAGTGCGCACGATCGGTGAGACCCTGCATCCCGGCCTGCGCGAACGCTGCATGGCGCTGGATGGCATACGCATCGTCGATCTCTACAGCTCGCAGGAACTCGGTCTCATCGCCCTGCAATGCCCGGACAGCGGCCTATATCACACACAGGATGAACATTACATCGTCGAGGTGCTGGATGATGAGGGACAGCCCTGCGCACCGGGCGAAGTCGGACGCATCGTCGTCACCGATCTGAGCAATTTCGCTACGCCACTTATCCGCTACGAGATACGCGACTACGCAGAGGTCGGCCCCACTTGTTCATGTGGACGCGGACTTGGAACATTGAAACGGATCATGGGCAGACGTCGCAACATGGTGACCTTGCCGGACGGCAGCAAACACTGGCCGCTGATCGGCTCGCACCACTATCGAGAGATCGCGGATATCCGCCAGTACCAGGCCATCCAGCACACCCTGCATGACATTGAGCTCAGGTTGGTCTGTGCACCCCTGACTCAGGAACAGGAAGCGGCGATCACTTCCCTCTCACACCGGGCGCTGGGTTATCCGTTCAAGCTGAGGTTCAGGTATTTCGAGCAGGAGTTGCCGAAGACACAGGGTGGCAAGTTCGAGGAGTTCATCTCCCGCGTCGATTGATCAGCGTTTGCGCGCGACCAGATCGATCAGGGCAGACATCCCGCTGTGCCCCTTGCCCTCGTGCAGCTCGCTATAGTGTTTGTGCAGATGCAATATCTCCATGTCTGCACACAGTTCGCGCAACATGGGTTCTGTATAGAGGTTCTCTAGCTGGGAAGGCCCGCCGGTCTTGAACTCCAGCTGGCGCGGCGTATAGCCTTGCACCAGCAACAGCCCGCCCGGCTTCAGGTGGCGTTTTAGGTTGTCGAATTGCTGCACACGCTGCTCCGGTCCGACGAACTGGATGAAGATGGCGACCACCACGTCGTACAGTCCATCCCCAGCCCACTGCATCAGGTCGACCTGACCGAAGCGCATCTTCACGCCGCGCATTTGCGCCAGCTTCAGGGCTTTGGCTTGAGCCACCGCGGACGCATCGACCGACAGCACATCCAGACCCTGTTCGGCCAGCCAGACACCATTACGCCCTTCGCCATCGGCGAAGGCCAGGCAGGTCATGCCCGGTCGCAGACGCAGCACTTGCGAGACGAGGAACGCGTTCGGTTTCGTACCGTAGAAATAGTCCTCGCCAGAATAGCGTTCGTCCCAGATGCTCATACCCCGCTCCACAGATACCACCACGCACTGAGCGTGAGGAAAGAAAGGATCAGCCCCACCGCCACCATAAGGTTCACCAGCGGCGGATCGAGGTCATGTTCGCTGGCGACGATGGCCGCCGTGATCATGGATGGCATGGCCGCTTCGAACAACGTGACCTGGATCGCCAGCCCCTGTGCACCGAGCAGCTGTACATACAGCAGCCAGATCGCCAGCGGTGCGAGGATCAGCTTGAAGCCCAGCCCCAGCGTAAGATTTCGTTTGTGTTCTGCGATATGTCCGAGACGCAATTGCATGCCCACAGAAAGCAGGGCCAGCGGGGCCAGCGTATCTCCCAATCGCTTCAGCAATACCGTGAACCAGTCCGCGTACTCCACCGGGATCAGCAGGAATGCGATGAGCAAGGAGATGAACGGCGGGAAAGTCGCGATGCGCTTCACGATCTCTTTGACCGTCGGTCTTCCCGAGGAATAGATGCCGGCCACGGTGATACCGAGTATCGACAGCACAAAGAATGAACCGAGCTGATCGGCCACGATGGCCGTCGCCAGCCCCTCTTTGCCATAGAAAGCATCGACCATGGGCAGACCGAAGAACGAGGTGTTACCCAATCCTCCGACCACGATCAAAGCGCCAGTGGTCTTGCGCGGCAGCTTCAGCCAGCGCCCCATCAGCAAGAAGAATCCGGCGGAAAGACCGAACACGATCCACGCCATCAGCGCCGTCAGCACCACGTCGCCGGACAGATGTATCTCGTGGATGTAGAGCAACGTCAGCGCAGGCAGCGAGACATGGATGATGAAACTGTTGAGCGTGGCCGGTGCGTTGTCCGGCATGCGCCGCATGCGACGCAGCAGCATGCCCGCGACGAAGCAGAGGATGAGCAGGATGAGGTTGTTCATGCCTCTGCTGGCTGGTGGCGGATCAGTGCGTGATGTTTTTGGAAATGAAGGCCTTCAGCTTCACCACATCGGCATCCATCACTTCCACGCGCTGCGGCAGGTCTTCGATACCGACCGTGGATTCCGGACGCTCGGGTTCACGACCCAGCGCTTCCTGAATGGTCTCGGCGAACTTGGCGGGCAAGGCGGTCTCCAGACAGATCAGCGGCAGGCTGGGACGACGTTGCTCCAGACCGACCTTCAAACCGTCGGCGGTATGGGTGTCGATCATCAAACCGTATTCTTCCCACACCTCGCGGATGGTCTTCAAACGGTCCTGATGCGAGCTCTTGCCGGATGAGAAATGGAACTGCGGTAGCGCATCCCAGTACGGTGTGTGCTTGATGTCGAAGGCCGGCGCATCGGGTGTGGCACCCGCATCCACCTTGCTCCAGAACTCGCGCACCTTGGCGCCGTCGCGGCCCACCAGATCGAACACGAAGCGCTCGAAGTTGGATGCCTTGCTGATATCCATCGACGGGCTGCTGGTCTCGTAGGTGTGTGCCGTGCCGCGCGGACGGTAGACGCCGGTGCGGAAGAACTCGTCCAGCACGTCGTTCTCGTTGGTGGCGAGGATCAGCTGACCGATGGGCAGGCCCATCATGCGCGCGATGTGGCCGGCGCAGATGTTTCCGAAGTTGCCGGACGGCACCGCGAACGCCACCTGCTCGTCGTTGGATTTCGTCGCGGCGAAGTAGCCCTTGAAGTAGTACACGATCTGCGCCGACACGCGCCCCCAGTTGATGGAGTTGACCGTACCGATCTTGTGCGCGGCCTTGTAGGCGTGGTCGTTGGACACCGCCTTCACCATATCCTGCGCGTCGTCGAACATGCCATTGATGGCGATGTTGTGGATATTGGGGTCCTGCAGCGAATACATCTGTGCGCGCTGGAAGGCGCTCATCTTGCCGTTCGGCGACAACATGAACACGCGGATACCGCGCTTGCCGCGCATTGCATATTCGGCGGCGGAACCGGTGTCGCCCGAGGTCGCACCGAGGATGTTCAGTTCCTCGTTCTGCTTGGCCAGAGCATACTCGAACAGGTTACCCAGCAACTGCATCGCCATGTCCTTGAACGCCAGCGTCGGGCCGTTGGACAGCTCCTGGATGAACACGCCCTCGCTCAGTTTGCGCAGCGGCGTGATCTGCGTGGCATCGCTGCCGGGTCGACCGTTACTGTACACCTCGGCGGTATAAGTCTTGCTGACGATGGCTTTCAGGTCGGCCGCGGGGATGTCGGTGGCGAACTTGGACAGCACTTCAAATGCCAGGTCGGCATAAGACAGCTTGCGCCAGGCATCCAGTTCTTCGCGCGTCACCTGCGGATATTGCTCTGGCAGATACAGACCACCGTCCGGTGCGAGGCCGCCCAGCAGGATCTCGGTGAAGGTCTTGGCGGGCGCATTGCCGCGAGTGGAGATGTAT
>JAHJQE010000086.1 GCA_018819205.1 Gammaproteobacteria bacterium | reverse complement strand
CGGGGGTTTTTCCCGCCGTTTTTTATTCGTCATCGAAATCATCATAGCGCTGTCGCGGCGGATTGCCGTCATAGACCAGACTGCGCCTGCGCATCAGATAGGCTTCGCGCAATGAACTGTAGCGATCGATGGTGGCGTTCTCCAATATCTTCTCGTTATCCAGCAGACTGGCGCGGGTGACAATGCCCTCTACTACGTAGGCATAGTTTCGGGTGGGCACATGCGGAGTCGTGCCAATGACGCTGATGAAGCTGTCAGCGTAACGGCCTGTTCCATCTCGCACAGAACTTGGACCCAGCACCGGAATGATCAGGTAGGGGCCGCTTGGTAAACCCCAGTAACCTAATGTCTGGCCGAAATCTTCATCATGCTTGGGCAATCTGCTCGTCACATTGATCAGACCGAACAGGCCAAAGGTGGTGTTGAACAACACCCTGCTGCCATCGCTGGCCGCCTGTTTGAATTTGAACTGTAAAACATCGTTACAGGTGACGGTCACATCGTCCAGATTGGAGAAGAAGTTGTCCGTTGCCATCTTGCCCAACTGTGGCATGTACTTCACGTAACCCTGCGCGACCGGCTTCACTATCGCTCTGTCCAGCGCGTCGTTGAAGCTGTAAGCCATACGGTTGTATGACTCGAACGGATCCTTTTCCTGCGTGTAGTGACTCAGATGGGTCGTGCTGCAAGCACTGAAAAACAGGCAGGAAAGCAGTAATGTTAGGTGTGTTGCAGGAAAGGACAGGTATTCAGGTTTTGTCATGTGGTGGATTATAAGCATTTTCTGATGCAGCCAACATCTGTGCTCGCGACGCCGGAGTTTCCAGGCTGATACGTCCTAAGGCACCGCTACGATAATCCTGTAGCAGTGTGATGGCAGCCTTCTCCAGATCGAGTTCTTGGCCCCTGATGCGGTAGCCGCGTTTGCGGGCGATGGTCTCGATGAGTGCCACGCCATCCACTCCTTGCATGGGGGATTTGTAGCGCTGCTCAAGCAGTGCGGGGTAGCGCGCTGTCAGCAGATCGCCAAGGTAAGCCGCGACTTCACCCTCGTCATAGGCGTTGCGCCCGATCAGATTGCTGGCGGCGAGCAGGATGCCATCACTCTCATGCTCGATCTTGGGCCACATCATGCCTGGGGTGTCAGTCAGTTGCATGGTGGTGCTGAGGTCGAAATGCTGAAGATTCTTGGTTATCGCGGGTTCATCGCCTACTGCCGCCGTACGTCGCTTGAGCAGGGCATTGATGAAAGTGGATTTGCCCACGTTGGGGATGCCCATGACCATCATGCGCAAGGGCTTGATGGTCGTGCCGCGGTGGGGTGCCAGTGGCAGGCACAGTTTGGGGATATTGCTCGCATCACCGGGTTTTTTGCACGACAGGGCGACGGCTTTTACATTCTTCTGGCTGTTGAAAAAATCCAGCCAGGCTTTTGTGACATTTGGATCTGCGAGGTCGGCCTTGTTCAATACTTTAAGACAAGGGCGCTGGCGATGTTCGCGCATCTCGCGCAGCATCGGATTACAGCAAGCCTCGGGTACGCGCGCATCCAGCACCTCGATGACGACATCGATGCGCTCCATGGTCTCGGTGGCTTTTTTCTTCGCCGAGGTCATGTGTCCGGGGAACCATTGAATCGCCATACTGAGGGTTGGGAGTTGAGTTTAGGCGCGCATTCTAACCGTTTGACGCTGGCTGCTCACACTTCCATAATCGGTCACCATTCATCGAGGCCACGTCATGACCGCCATTCGCCAGCAGGATCTCATCGCAAGCATCGCCGACGCGTTGCAATTCATCTCCTATTACCATCCTCAGGATTATGTGCAATCACTGGCCGAAGCTTATCGGCGCGAGGAATCGCCTGCTGCCAAGGATGCGATGGCGCAGATCCTGACCAATTCGCGCATGTGCGCCTTGGGCAAACGTCCGATTTGCCAGGATACCGGCATCGTGGTCGCCTTCGTCAAGGTGGGCATGGAGGTGCGATGGAATGGTGCAACGATGAGCGTCGCCGAGATGGTGAACGAAGGTGTGCGCAAAGCTTATCTCCATCCTGACAATGTGCTGCGTGCCTCCGTGGTGACCGATCCGGCCGGACGACGCAAGAACACGGGTGACAACGCCCCCGCCGTCGTACATTTCGAACTGGTCCCGGGAGACAAGATCGAGGTCGATATCGCTGCCAAGGGGGGCGGATCCGAGAACAAGTCGCGCTTCGCCATGCTCAATCCCAGCGACGACATTGTGGAATGGGTCTTGAAGCAGTTGCCGGGTATGGGGGCGGGGTGGTGCCCGCCGGGGCAGATCGGAATCGGCATCGGCGGCACGGCGGAGAAAGCCATGTTGCTGGCGAAAGAGGCGCTGATGCAGCCTATCGACATGGCCGAGCTGAAGACACGCGGGGCGCATAACCATATCGAGGAATTGCGCATCGAGCTGTATAACAAAGTCAACGCGCTCGGCATCGGCGCACAAGGGCTGGGCGGGCTGACCACCGTATTGGATGTGAAGATACTGGATTACCCGACGCATGCGGCCTCCAAGCCTATCGCGCTGATCCCGAACTGCGCGGCGACACGGCATGTGCATTTCACGCTGGATGGCAGCGGGGCGGCCAGTTTTGAGCCGCCCAGTCTGGAAGACTATCCCGATGTGCACTGGCAACCGTCTGTGGATGCGCGGCGTGTGAATCTGGATACGTTGACTCAGGCGGACATCGCGCAATGGCAGCCGGGTGAGACCTTGTTATTGAACGGAAAACTGCTGACCGGGCGTGATGCGGCGCACAAGCGCATGGTCGACATGCTGGCCCGCGGCGAGCCGTTGCCGGTGGATTTCAAAGGTCGATTCATTTACTATGTCGGCCCGGTCGACCCGGTGCGCGACGAAGTGGTTGGGCCCGCCGGACCGACGACGGCGACACGCATGGACAAGTTCACCGAGACCATGTTGGCGCAGACCGGTCTGATCGGCATGATCGGCAAGGCGGAGCGCGGCAAGGTTGGTCTGGAAGCGATCAAGCAACACGCAGCGGTCTATCTGATGGCGGTCGGCGGCGCAGCCTATCTGGTGGCGCAGGCGATCAAGCACTCGAAAGTGGTGGCCTTTGCCGACCTCGGCATGGAGGCTATCTATGAGTTCGAGGTGCAGGATATGCCGGTGACCGTGGCGGTGGATACGCAAGGCCGGTCGGTGCACGAGATCGGTCCGGCTGAATGGAAGCGAAGGATCGGGATGATTCCGGTTAAGCAGATTTGATCTGTTGAAGAATTGGAGGCGTTGCAGTAGCAAGGCTTCAGAAAGTTTGGCGGGTCTCCCCGCATTACGGCGCAGTGAACCTGGTCAGGTCCGGAAGGAAGCAGCCACAGCTGATGTCTGTAAGTGCCGGGGGTAAGGCTCGCCTCCTTATGTTCGAGGGTGTCACACTCGATGTGGTTAACGGTTGGGCGAGAGGCGATATGTCGGCGACTTCGGTATTAGCACGCAAATGGCGTCCCAGGAACTTCGCCCAGTTGGCCGGGCAGGAGCACGTGGTGCAGGCGCTGAGCAATGCACTGATGCAGAACCGTCTGCATCATGCCTATCTGTTCACCGGCACGCGCGGCGTGGGCAAGACCACCATCGCGCGCATCTTTGCCAAATCCCTGAATTGCGAATCCGGCGTTACCGCCGAGCCGTGCGGCGTATGTAGCGCCTGCAAGGAGATCGATAGCGGTCGTTTCGTTGATCTGATCGAGTTGGATGCCGCATCCAACACCCAGGTCGACAATATGCGCGAGCTGCTGGAGAGTGCGCTGTATGCGCCCACCAGCGGACGTTTCAAAGTCTACATCATCGACGAAGTACACATGCTGTCGAAGTCGGCTTTCAACGCCATGTTGAAAACGCTGGAAGAGCCCCCCGCGCATGTGAAGTTCATCCTCGCCACCACCGACCCGCAGAAGATCCCGGTCACTGTACTGTCGCGCTGTCTGCAGTTCAACCTCAAGCAGATGCCGCCCGCGCTGATCGTGTCGCATCTGCAATATGTGCTGGGGCAGGAGGCTATCCCCTTTGAGAACGGCGCGCTGAATCTGGTGGCGCGTGCGGCGCAGGGCAGTATGCGCGATGCTCTGAGTCTGATGGATCAGGCCATCGCCTATTCATCCGGCAAGGTGGACGAGGCGCTGGTGCGCACTATGCTGGGCGCAATCGACCAGGGCTATCTATTCGATTTGCTGCAGACCTTGAAGACGGGCGATGGCGCAGGTCTGTTGCGTATTGCAGACGATATGTCTATGCGCAGTCTTGCGTTCGAGGCAGCCCTGCAGGATTTGGCGACGCTGTTACACCGCATCGCGCTGGCACAAACCATTCCGCAGGCGATCACGGATGACGAGCCGGAGCGCGTGCGTTTGATGGAGTTGGCACAGCAGTTCTCACCTGAAGAGATACAGTTGAACTATCAGATCGTCATCCACGGGCGGAATGAGATCGAACTGGCACCGGACGAATATGCTGGATTCACCATGACTTTGTTGCGCATGCTGGCATTCGCGCCGCAGGCCGCAGCGACAAATCCAGGTGCCCAGCAAGCGGCTCCGCGCAACGCGCCGGCAGCAAACGTGGCACGGACAGTGGCAGAGCCGACACCTGCCAAGGCCGCCACCGCACCAGCTATGGCAGTTGGTGCCGATCTGGATTGGCATACCTTGCTGGCCCAGCTCAATCTGTCGGGCATGGCGTTGCAGTTGGCAAAGAATAGCTTGTTGGCAAGTTTCGCAGAAGGACGTGTGCTGCTGCATCTGCCGCCGCAGCATAAACATTTGCAAAGTAACAAGATCGCACTTGAGAAACTGCAGGCTGCATTGAGTGAGTATTTCGCCCGCCCGGTCAGGCTTGAGGTCGATCTGAGCACCACCAACGAAGTAGCGACCCCGGCGGTAGTGGAGCAACAGGATAAACAGAGCCGCCAGCAGCAAGCTGAAGAGGCCATCCGGCAGGATGCGTTCGTACGCGAAGCGCAGTCACTGCTCGGGGCGCAATTGATAGAAGGGTCGATCAGACCCGTTTAACTGGAGGAAGCAGGAAATGATGAAGGGCGGACTGGCCGGGTTGATGAAGCAAGCGCAACAGATGCAGGCAAACATGAAGAAGGCGCAGGATGAGCTGGCTACCATTGAGGTGGAAGGCCAATCCGGTTCCGGAATGGTCAAAGTGACCATGACTTGTGCGCATGAGCTACGCCGTGTGTCTTTGGACGATAGCGTGATGGACGATAAAGAAATGCTGGAAGATCTTATCGTCGCCGCCTTGAACGATGCCAACAAGAAAGTCGCGCAGACCACGGAACAGCGCATGAGCGGTTTTACTGCCAAATTGCCGCCGGGCATGAGCCTGCCGTTCTAAATGAAGACACCTTCCAGTCTGGAAGATCTGATCGGTGCTTTGCGCTGTCTGCCTGGTGTCGGTCCCAAGTCGGCGCAACGCATGGCCTATCACCTGTTGCAACGCGACCGCGAAGGGGCCATGCATCTGGCACATTCCCTCAGCCATGCGGTGGAAAGTGTCAAACATTGCGGCAAGTGCAACAATTTTTCCGAACAGGAAATCTGTTCCATGTGCAGTTCGGCACAGCGCGAGTCCGATCTACTGTGTGTGGTGGAGATGCCGGCCGACCTGCTGATGATGGAACAGGCGCAATGTTATCGTGGTATGTATTTCGTGCTGATGGGGCGCTTGTCGCCGCTGGACGGAGTCGGGGCGCGGGAGCTGCCGCTTGCGCGTTTGGTGAGTCGCGCACAAGAACTTGATTGTGAAGTCATTCTTGCAACAAACTTTACAGTGGAAGGCGAGGCGACAGCGCATTATCTGGCGACCTTGCTGAAATCGCAGGGGATCAAAGTGTCGCGTATCGCGCGAGGTTTGCCGGTCGGCGGCGAATTGGAACACGTGGATAGCGGCACACTGGCGCAAGCCGTATTCGAAAGGCGAGAGATAGCAGCATGAGTGAACAGGGCGAAAGGTTGCAGAAGGTGCTGGCGCAGGCCGGTCTTGGTTCACGCCGCGAGATGGAAGCCTGGATCGCTGCAGGGCGCATCACGGTGAATGGCGCAGTGGCGACCTTGGGTGTGCGTATCGCCGAAGGGGATCGCGTGCAGGTGGACGGTCGCAACATCCGCTTGAAGCTGGAGGCTGAGCCGAAATTGCCGCGCGTGCTGCTCTATCACAAGCAGGAAGGCGAGATCGTCAGCCGGGACGACCCGGATGGCAGAGCCAATGTCTTCGATGAGCTGCCGAGATTGCGCGGCCAGAAATGGATTGCCATCGGGCGTCTGGACTTCAACACCAGCGGACTGCTGATCTTCACGACTTCCGGTGAACTGGCGAACCGCCTGATGCACCCGCGCTTCGAAGTCGAGCGCGAGTATGCGGTGCGTGTGCAGGGGGAGATGTCGCCGGAACAGATGAAGCAGATGGTCAACCAAGGGCTGGAGTTGGAAGACGGTGTGGTGAAGTTCGACAAGCTCAGTGACGAAGGTGGTGAGGGTTTCAATCACTGGTACCGCATCGTCATCAAGGAAGGGCGTAATCGGGAAGTGCGCCGTACCTTCGAGGCCTTGGGCCTGCCGGTCAGTCGCTTGATGCGCGTCCGGTTTGGTATCGTCAATCTACCGCCGCGCATCAAACGCGGCATGATGGCGGAGCTGGGTGAGGGTGAGGTGCGCGCAATCATGGAATGGGTGGATCTGCCCGTCCCGCCTCCGCGCCAGCAGCGTCCGGATGCGCGGCCGAGCAAGATGACTAGGGCCAAGGTGCGGAAAAATTGAACTGGCGGTAAACCACTAGTGTCGTTAGAATCCGGCAGGTTATTTTTGGCGGTCTCTGCGGTTTTCGTGGACGAAACGCGAATGACAGATTGGACACATGGAACAAAGAGGCAATAAAACCATTGTTTGCTCGGTCTTTTTCCTGGATATCGTCGAATATTCCAAGAAGTCCGTGTCAGGCCAAATATCCCTGAAGGAGCGTTTCAACGCCTTCCTGTCCATCGCTATACGCGATGTGCCGGTGGCGGATCGCATCATTCTCGATACAGGCGATGGTGCTGCGATCAGTTTTCTGGGGGATATAGAGGATGCGCTACAGGCCGCACTGAGTGTGCGCAGCAGCTTGCTGGGCGAAGGCGTACGCATGGAACCACCACTGCTGGTGCGCATGGGTATCAATCTTGGTCCGGTGCGTCTGGTCAAGGATATCAACGGTCAGCCCAATATCGTCGGGGATGGTATCAATGTGGCGCAGCGCGTCATGGGTTTTGCCGATCCAGGACAGATACTAGTGTCGCGCTCTTACTATGATGCGGTGTCTCGCCTGTCGCAAGAATATGCAGGAATGTTCCACTACCAAGGTTCCCGTACTGACAAACATGTGCGCGAACATGAGGTCTATGCCATCGGCTATCCAGGAGATTTCACTTCGAACCAGCGTGGTGTCGAGATCGAAGAAGAGATTGAGCATGCGGAAGGTGTGCATCGATTCGTGGCGATTTGCAAGCGTTACTGGCATGAGTTTCTTCGTCAGGCTGCCGGCTACGAACGCCATGCGGTAGCCATATTCAAACGTGCGACCACGAAGCAGCGCGCGGCAATCATCGGGGTGGGGATGTTGGTACTGGCCACTTCGGTGTTGGCTATATATAAACTGGCTCACCGGAGTGAACCAGAGCCGGTAAAGGCAGTCACAGCTGCGGTACCGCAGACGGAACAAGCCAAGCCGGTTACGCAAGCGACTTCTGCCCCTGAGTCTAAAGTCGTGAAAACGCCACCGCCGGAGAAGAAGATACAAGGGGTGAAGGAAAGCGCACGCATTCGCACGCTAGAAGATACGACTGGAGGCCCCGCTGTAGTCAGTCTGGCGATCCTGCCTTGGGGAGAGATATATCTGGACGGAAAGAAGCAAGGCGTGAGTCCGCCGCTGATGGAGTTGCAGGTGGTGGCAGGGCGGCATACGCTTGAAATAAGGAATACGACATTCCCGGTGTATAAGAAGGAAATAAAGGTCAAACCGGGCGCGAGCATAAAAATCAGGCACAGTTTCAAGTAGCCTGATCGAACAGGAGAGTTGAAGGATGTTACGTTGGATTGTTGCGGGCTTAGGTTCGCTGGTGCTTGTCGGCTGCGGATCGGTGGTCGGGACCTGCGAAGACGGCAGCGGCGGCATCCGCCTGTTCGGGGATAGTGTCGCCAAGCGGTTTCTGGCTAAGGGGGTCAGTGAATACGAGGCTGGCAACTACGTCAATGCCAAAACTGCGTTGCAAGGTGTGCTGGAAAACCAGTATGCCACTCGATACGAGACATTATGGGCAAACAAATACTTAGCATTCATTCATTGTGTGTCCGGCGATCAGAAGCTGTGCCGGGATCATTTCAGGAACGTGCTCAAAATCAATCAGGACTTCGAGCTGTCAGCTGCAGAAGCGGGGCATCCGCTGTGGGGGCCGGTATTTCGCAGTGTGAAGGGCTCAGCCTCGAAGTAATCTCTCGGAGCCGTTACGCGACATGATTAGCCAACTCGGTCGTTATGAAGTCATCAGCGAGCTCGGCCAAGGCGCTATGGGGGTCGTCTATAAGGCACGCGACCCGCTCATTGATCGTGAGGTGGCGATCAAGACCATCAATCTCAGTCTCGCACTGGAAGAGCGTGAGGAATATGAGGCACGTTTCTATCAGGAAGCCAAGGCAGCTGGTCGACTGAGTCACCCGAATATCGTGACCATTTACGATGTGGGGCGTACCGGGGACATCGCCTATATCGCGATGGAATATCTGCATGGTCGCGAGTTGCGTGACGTTCTCAACGAAAACAAAACCTTGCCTGTATCCCAGGTGCTGGACATCATCATCCAGGTCGCGCAGGGGCTAGCCTATGCCCATGAGCATGAGATCGTACACCGCGATGTGAAGCCGTCCAATGTGATGATTGTGCGTGACGGGCACGTCAAGATCACTGATTTCGGTATTGCGCGCATGGCTTCTGCTGCAGTGCGCACCCAGACCGGAATGGTGCTGGGGTCGCCGAAATACATGTCTCCCGAGCAGGTGCTGGGGAAACTGACGGATCAGCGCTCGGATATCTTCTCGCTGGGGGTAATGTTGTATGAGATGTTGACTGGGCACGTGCCGTTCATCGGTGAGAACGTCAATGCGATCATGTACCAGACACTGAACGCCATTCCCGCTCCGCCCAGTAATGCCAATCCGTCGGTGCCGGAAATGCTGAACTATATCGTTGCCAAGGCACTGGCCAAGGATCTGGAAGCGCGTTATCAGAATGCAGGTGAGATGGTGAACGATCTGCGTGCTTGTCGTGAAACATTGCCGCGAGATACGGGTGTGGCACAGCCAGCCAAGCGTACTGCTACGATAACCAGATCAACCGATGGGGATGATTCCAAGACTGTAGTGGCTTTGGGTTTATCTTCTTCGTTCGATTCTACTGAGGCGACCATGCGTTTGGCAGTGATGACGGCCAGCAAGGAAGAAGTGGAAGAACTATCCAAGACGCTGCGCATGGAGCGCCCCGGCATGGCTGAGATCAATCGGGCTGCACCCAGGACTGCCGCGCCACATGTGGTTCGGAGCAGAGCTGAACCGCCAGGCAAGGGCGGGGGCTATATGCTGCTGGTCATCGTTGTGTTGATCGTGGTCGGCTTGCTTTCCGCACTTATCTTCTGAGTATTTCGCGCTGGATGGACACGCAAGTCCGGATCACACTGCATGCATCGCGAACATACTTCATTCTGCTGAGTACCTTAGCTTTCATATTGATTCTGATGCTATCCACGCTGCCGGTTGCTGATGGCTGGCGCTGGATTGGCTATTTGGGAGTGTCGGCCAGTACAGCACTGTTGTTCAGGAGAGATGTGGCGTTGCTGTCCAAGAGTTCATGTATATCGCTGGCGTATGGTGCAGAGCGCCACATTTCATTGATTCTGCGCGACGGTCAGCAGCTCTCAGGACGAGTGCGTGCCGATACGCTGGTTCTACCCTGGCTGATATTGCTCAATGTGGCTACTGACGGCCATGTGAGGCGAAGTCTATTGCTGTTTCCAGATAGTATGACTGCCGAGGATCATCGCCACCTGAGAACCTTGTTGCGGCACTCGGCAAGACTTTAATCCTGAGGCGTCAATATGGTCGGCAGCGCTACAGGTGCGGTCAGAGGGAAATCCTTGCTGTAGTGCAAGCCGCGACTCTCGTGGCGTGCCAGCGCACTTTGCACAATGAGATCGGCTGTCTCGACCAGATTGCGCAGTTCCAGCAGGTCGGATGTCACATGGAAGTTCCGATAATATTCATTGATCTCTTCGCGTAATAGTCTGATGCGGTGCTGTGCGCGCTGTAATCGTTTGGTCGTGCGCACGATGCCGACATAGTCCCACATGAAACGGCGCAACTCGTCCCAGTTATGTGACACCACTACCAGCTCATCTGCATCCGTAACACGGCTCTCGTCCCAGTCGGGTAGCGATTCCGGATGCGCCGTTTTTCTGGACAGGATGTCCTGCGCGGCGGCTTCGGCGAACACCAGACATTCAAGTAGTGAGTTGCTGGCGAGGCGGTTGGCGCCATGCAGGCCGGTATGCGCGGTCTCGCCTATGGCGTAGAGGTCATCGATATCTGTGCGTGCTGCAAGATCGGTGATCAGGCCGCCGCAAGTGAAGTGCATCGCGGGAACCACGGGAATAGGCTGGCGGGCGATGTCTATGCCCAGCGACAGGCAACGTGCATGGATGGTGGGGAAGTGCTCACGCAGGAAGGCTTCGGACTGGTGCGTGATATCGAGATAAACGCAGTCCAATCCGCCTTTTTTCATCTCATAGTCGATGGCTCGTGCCACTACGTCACGCGGTGCCAGTTCAGCGCGTTCATCATGCCAGGGCATGAAGCGAGTGCCGTCCGGCAGTCTGAGGATTCCGCCTTCACCGCGTACCGCTTCGCTGATCAGAAAGGATTTTGCATGCGGGTGGTACAGGCAAGTCGGATGGAATTGCATGAATTCCATATTCGCCACCCTGCATCCGGCACGCCAGCCCATGGCGATACCGTCGCCCGTGGCAGTGTCAGGGTTGGTCGTGTAGAGATAGACTTTGCCTGCCCCGCCGGTCGCCAAGACTGTACGTGCGGCCGCAATCGTGATCACCCTGTCGCTCAGCGTGTCCAGCACATAGGCGCCGAAGCAGCGGCGCGGGGACATGCCGATCTTGCGACCGGTGATCAGGTCGATTGCGATGTGATGTTCAAGTACGGTCACGTTGGGATGGGCGCGTACCTTGTCTGCGAGAGTCTGCTGGATGGCTTTCCCTGTAGCATCGGCAGCATGGATGATGCGTCGTTTGCTGTGCCCGCCTTCGCGGGTAAGGTGGAAATCCTGACTGGCGTTGTCTTCTTTCGAGAATGGAACACCCTGATCGATCAGCCAGCTGACTGCGGCAGCCCCGCGCTCCACCACGAAGCGCGTGGTTTCAGGGTCGCACAAGCCGGCGCCAGCCGTCAGCGTGTCGCGAATATGCTCGTCGTGACTATCGTCAGGGCTTTGTACGGCAGCGATTCCACCTTGCGCCCAAGCGCTGGCACCATCCAGCAGCGAGCGTTTGGTGACGATGGCGACTTTCTGTTGGTCGGCCAGTTTCAGGGCTAGCGTCAAGCCTGCCAGACCGCTGCCGATGATCAGGGTGTCAAAGCGCAACACGAGGGGAAAAGTGCGAAGGAATCATTGGCTCGACTATAGCAAAACTTGGAATGAAAACGTGGAAATGAACTTATTTTGAATGGGGCTGTCCATTGCCGCGTTACGGGCAAGGCTGACGATGTGCACCCGTCCGGTTATACTCTCGCGCCGCGCGTTGTGGCGCAATCAATATAAAACCGGGAAACGGAATGGGTGACAGGGAGGTCGATCAACAGCTGGTAGAACGCGCGCAAGGCGGCGACAAGCACGCGTTCGAGCTGCTGGTGGCCAAGTATCAGCGCCGATTGGGGCGTTTGATATCGCGTTTCGTGCGTAATCCGGGCGAAGCTGAAGATGTCACGCAGGATGCGTTCATCAAGGCCTATCGAGCATTGCCGGCATTCCGCGGCGACAGTGCGTTCTATACCTGGTTGTACCGGATAGGAATCAACACAGCCAAGAACCACTTGCTGTCGCAAGCGCGCAGGGCGCCTACCAGTACGCCACTGGATGCCGAGGAGGCCGAGGCTTTCGAGGATGCCTCGCTGTTGCACGAGGTGTCGACGCCGGAAAACGAGTTGATGAGCAAACAAGTGGTCGAGGTAGTGAACTCTTCCCTGCAACAGTTGCCTGAGGATCTGCGCACCGCCTTGACGCTACGCGAGATAGAAGGCCTTAGTTATGAAGAGATCGCATCAGTGATGAATTGTCCGATCGGCACGGTAAGGTCGCGTATCTTCCGTGCGCGAGAGGTGGTAGCAGCGAACTTGCGTCCGTTGCTGGGTACTAGCGAAGACAAGAGGTGGTGAGCATGAAACAGGAAATTTCGGTGCTGATGGACGGTGAGATGTTCGAAGACGAAGCAGATGTTCTTCTGGACAAGTTGAAACGCCACCCCGAAGCAGACCGCGACTGGGCTGTTTATCACCTGATCGGAGATGCGCTGCGCCAACCCGATCACGTTAACCGAGATTTCATGGCCGCATTCCATGAGCAACTACAAGCCGAACCTACCATCCTGGCGCCGCGCAGGCGTCAGCAGCAGCGTATCAAGCAGTACGCTTTGTCTGCAGCCGCTTCAGTCATGGCACTGGCGCTGGTGGCATGGCTGTCGATGCAGGTCGGCCAAGAACCGGCGCCGCAGATGGCCAGCATACAGCCGCAGAATATGGTGCGTCCGGTGGCATTCCATGCCAGCGACTATCTGATGGCACACCAGGAGTTTTCTCCCAGTGCCGATATGCAGGGCGCCGCAACCTATATCCATTCCGTATCGACCAAATAGTGCGTAATCAGATCGCAAAAGTCTTGGTGTTGGTTGCGTTGCTGCCGCTGTGGGCGGCAGAGGCGCAGGCCGATCCATTGCTGGATGATGCCGATTGGCTGCGTACCATGGCATTTGCAGCGCACGAGACCAATTACAGCGGAGTGTTCGTCTATCAATCCGGCGGTCGGGTCGAGACATCGCGCATCACACATGTGGTCGACGAGCATGGCGAGCATGAGCGTTTGCAGGGGCTGGATGGGCAACGGCGCGAAGTGATACGCAACAACGATCAAGTCTGGTTGCAATTGGGCGACAAGAAAGTGCACTTTGAACAGCAGCGTCCGCGCCGTGCTTTCCCGGCATTGCTACCGGAACAGATCCAGAGTCTCAAAGAGAATTACAACATCATCCAGCAGGAAGAGGATCGTGTGGCGGACTACCATGCCCACACATTGCTGCTGCAACCCAAGGACACGTTGCGCTATACGCGCAAGATGTGGGCGCATAGCGAATCCGGCTTGCTGTTGAAGGCAGTAGTGCTGGATGAGCGCGGTAAAGTGATCGAGCAATATGCCTTCTCGCAATTGCAGATCGGCGGCAACATAGAATGTGCTTGGGCAGTTCCAGATGAAAAAGAAGCCGCTAGGCTGGCACAACGTAAGCACCTGTCACCGCTGCCGAACGCCAATTTGGCGAATGTGACCAGTGGCTGGCAGGTGGATGGAATTCCTCCCGGGTTCAAGAAGATACTCGAGATGAGTCGCAACATGCGCGACAAGAAATTTCCGGTCGTGCATATCGTGTATTCCGATGGACTGGCGGCTTTGTCGGTGTTCATCGAGCAGGCATCGGATGCTGCGGGGTATCGTGCCGGCCTCAAGAGTCAGGGGGCCGTGCATATCTACAACCGGTTGATCGGAGATCAGCTGGTGACTGTGGTCGGTGAACTGCCACCCCGTGCAGTCATTCAGGTTGCGGATTCCGTTCGTTACGCAGGCGGAAAAGATGAATGAGATGCGTGCCATCGTGCTGAGCCTGCACGGCAGTGAGGCAGAGATCACTCCTGTCGGAGGCAACGGGTGTGGCCATTGCGCGAGCGGAAAAGGTTGCGGAAGCGGAAAGTTGTCCCAGCTGTTCTGCAGTAGCAAGCAGCGCACTTTCAAGGTAAGCAATGCCATCAGCGCGCAAGTGGGTGACGAAGTGAATGTTGGTTTGCCGGATGGCGTACTGCTGCGCAACTCCATGCTTATGTATGTGTTGCCGCTGACTTTCATGTTGGCTGCGTCCTTGCTGGCTTCGAGCTTCTTTGAGAACGCGCGCGATGCAGCCGCCTTGCTGGGCGCTGTGGCGGGATTGCTGGCAGGATTCATAGTGGTGCGGCTGTTGACTAAACGATCGGGTATGCAAGCTGTGGTGCGCTCGGTTGTGAATGCCGCAGGTTCCTGAATATATTTCTGACAGGAGGTCTGGATGTTCAAACGATCACTCGCGCTTTTGTTCGGCATCTTGCTGGTTGGCAACGTATCCGCCAAGGATTTGCCTGACTTCACCGCGCTGGTTGAAAAGCAGGGTGCTGCAGTTGTGAATGTCAGCACTACTCAGACCATCACTGCACAGCAGATGGTGCCGGGTTTTCCCAACCTGCCCGAAAGCGATCCCTTCTATGAATTCTTTCGGCGCTTCGCACCGCAGATGCCGCGCCAGCAGGAATCGCAATCGCTCGGTTCCGGTTTCATCATCAGCGCTGACGGCTACATTCTGACCAATGCGCATGTGGTGGATCGCGCAGACAAGATAACCGTGCGGTTGACAGACAAGCGTGAATTCAAAGCACGCGTGGTGGGTGCCGATAAACGTACTGATGTGGCATTACTCAAGATCGAGGCCAGTGGCCTGCCCACTGTGGAACTGGGTAAGCCGGATCAGCTGAAAGTGGGTGAGTGGGTGTTGGCGATCGGTTCGCCATTCGGTTTCGATAGCAGTGTGACGGCAGGCATTGTCAGCGCAAAGGGACGTTCCTTGCCGCAGGAGAACTTTGTGCCTTTCATTCAGACCGATGTTGCCATCAATCCGGGCAACTCGGGCGGGCCGTTGTTCAACATGAAGGGTGAGGTGGTCGGCATCAACTCACAGATATACAGCCGATCTGGCGGGTATATGGGGTTGTCATTCTCTATCCCCATCGATGTGGCAATGGATGTGGTCAACCAACTGCGCACCACTGGCAAGGTCACGCGCGGGCGTATCGGTGTCACCATCCAGGAGGTGACGCGTGAACTGGCCGAATCCTTCGGACTGAAGAAAGCTGCGGGTGCACTGATCTCGGGTGTCGAGCGCGGTGGTCCGGCGGACAAGGCCGGCGTGCGTGCCAGTGACGTGATCCTGAAATTCGGAGGTAAGTCAGTCGAGAACTCTTCCGACCTGCCGCGTATTGTGGCGTCGACCAAACCGGGCAGCAAAGTCCCGGTGCTGATCTGGCGTAAAGGCAATACGCTGGAAGTAGCCCTGGTCGTGGGTGAGATACAGGATCCGAATGAAAAGTTGGCAGAGCAGACCGATCCCACTGATGCACAGACACAGAGCGTGTTGAGACTGGGTTTGAGCGTGACGGAACTGACTTCAGAGCAGAAGGCGGAACTGCAGGTCGATGGCGGTTTGCTGGTGGCCGATGCAAAAGGAGCTTCTGCGCGCATCGAGATCCAGCGCGGCGATGTGATACTCGCCATAGGAAATATCGAGATACGTACCGTAGCCCAGTTCAACGAGATATTGAAGCAAGTTCCGCCCGGTCGCAGCATCGCCCTGCTGGTGCGTCGCAACGACGGAACGGTCTATATCCCTGTCCGGCTGGACGAAAAATAACCCTGCCTTCCGGCAGTGCCCGTCAAAATCGGCTAGAATGCGCGCCCTGCGCAACTACCGAATTTGACGGGATTTTTATTTAAACCTCATGCAACATATCCGCAACTTCTCCATCATCGCCCATATCGATCACGGCAAATCCACGCTGGCCGACCGCATCATCCATCTCTGCGGAGGCTTGGCCACGCGCGAGATGGAAGCACAAGTGCTGGATTCGATGGATATCGAACGCGAGCGCGGCATTACCATCAAGGCGCAGACGGCCGCCCTGAACTACAAGGCGCGTGACGGTCAGGTATACAACCTGAATCTGATCGATACACCGGGGCACGTAGACTTCTCCTATGAAGTATCGCGCTCGCTTTCTGCATGCGAGGGCGCGTTGCTGGTGGTGGATGCGTCGCAAGGCGTGGAAGCGCAGACCGTGGCCAACTGTTACACCGCGCTGGATCTGGGCGTGGAGGTGGTGCCTGTATTGAACAAGATCGATCTGCCTTCCGCCAATCCCGAGAACGCCATCGCCGAGATCGAAGACGTGATCGGCATCGATGCGCAGGAGGCGGTGCATTGCTCGGCCAAGACCGGCTTGGGGGTCGAGGATGTGCTGGAATCCCTGATCGTCAAAGTGCCGCCGCCCAAAGGCGATCCGAACGCGCCCTTGCAGGCGCTGATCATCGACTCATGGTTCGACAACTATGTGGGTGTGGTGATGCTGGTGCGCATCATCAACGGCACGCTCAAGCCCAAGGAGAAGATCCTGTTCATGGCGACGGGCGCGCAACATCTGACCGAACACCTCGGTGTGTTCACCCCCAAGTCGCAGGATCGCGATTCACTATCAGCGGGGCAGGTCGGCTTCGTCATCGCCGGTATCAAGGAACTGAAGGATGCCAAGGTCGGCGACACCATCACCCATCAGGCAAAGCCTGCCGCAGCCGCACTGCCGGGTTTCAAGGAAGTGCAGCCGCAGGTGTTCGCCGGATTGTTCCCGGTGGAATCCAACCAGTACGAGGCGCTGCGAGATTCGCTGGAAAAACTGAAGCTGAACGATTCCGCGCTGATGTACGAACCGGAAGTATCACAGGCGCTGGGCTTCGGCTTCCGTTGCGGCTTCCTCGGTCTGTTGCACATGGAGATCGTGCAGGAACGTCTGGAACGCGAGTTCGACATGGACCTGATCACCACTGCGCCCACCGTGATATATGAAGTGGTGCTGCGCGACGGTACCGTGATCATGGTGGACAATCCATCCAAGCTGCCGGATCTGTCCAAGGTCGAAGAGATCCGCGAACCCATCGTTAACGTCAATCTGTACATGCCCCAGGAATACGTGGGCGCAGTCATCACGCTGTGCACGCAGAAGCGCGGTATACAGATCGACATGCCCTACCACGGCAAGCAGGTGCTGCTGAAGTACGAGATGCCGATGGGCGAGATAGTGCTCGATTTCTTCGACAAGCTTAAATCGGTGTCGCGCGGTTATGCCTCGATGGACTACGAGTTCAAGGAATACCGTCCGGCGGACGTGGTGAAGGTTGATATGCTGATCAACGGCGACAAGGTGGATGCGTTGTCCATCATCGTGCATCGCGCCAACAGCCAGTACCGTGGGCGAGAGGTCGCCGCCAAGATGCGCGAGCTGATCCCGCGTCAGATGTACGATGTGGCGATCCAGGCAGCGATCGGCTCCAACATCATCTCGCGCGAGAACGTCAAGGCGCTGCGCAAGAATGTGTTGGCCAAGTGCTATGGCGGTGACATCACCCGCAAGAAGAAACTGCTGGAGAAGCAGAAGGCGGGCAAGAAGCGCATGAAGCAGGTCGGCAGCGTGGAGATACCGCAGGAAGCTTTTCTCGCCATCCTGCGTGTCGACGATAAATAACCTACAGGTAAGACGATGACTTTTGCATTGATCATGTTCGTGCTGCTACTGGTGACCGGCGCCATCTGGTTGCTGGATAAACACAGCTTGCGCAAACAAAGAGCTGAAGGCGAGAAAGAGCCGTGGTGGGTGGAATATTCCATCAGTTTCTTCCCGGTCATTCTGGCAGTGTTCATGCTGCGCTCGTTTGTGATCGAGCCGTTCAAGATCCCTTCGGGGTCGATGATTCCGACCCTGCATGTGGGTGATTTCATCGTAGTCAATCGCTATACCTATGGTCTGCGACTGCCAATCCTGAACAAGAAGGTCGTCGATATCAGTCAGCCGCAGCGCGGTGATGTGATGGTGTTCCACTATCCGAACGACCCATCGGTCGATTACATCAAGCGTGTAGTCGGTCTGCCCGGTGACGAGATCATCTACCGGAACAAGCAGTTGTGGGTGAATGGTGAACTTCAGGCGCGCACTCCTGACGGCGATTACAACTATGTCGAAAGCGGTCTGCGTTTCATTCATACTGAAAAATATACCGAGAAACTCGGCGAGCGCGAGCATGCCATACTGGTCAATCCCGAACTGGAACAGATCTATCTGGGCAAGGTCGATGACTTTCCGCAGCGCAGTCAGTGCAGTTATAGTGAGCGGGAGATGCGCTGTGTAGTCCCTGAAGGCCATTACTTCATGATGGGCGACAATCGTGACAACAGCCGCGACAGTCGTTACTGGGGTTTTGTGCAGGACGATATGATCGTAGGCAAGGCATTTCTGATCTGGATGAATTTCGGGGAGCTGGATCGAATCGGCATGTCGATCAAGTGAGCATTATTGGAAAGGAGCGAAAATGTACGGATTGAGTAACCGGCAGCGCGGTCTGAGTTTCCAGGGTTTCATCATGGGCGCTTTCGCCGTGATCTTTATAGCGTTAGCGGGGCTGAAGCTGATACCTGCCTACCTGCACAGTGCACAGATCAGCCAGATCTTTCGCGAGATCGTGGCGGATCCGGCGATGCGTACAGCTTCCCTCCCGGAGGTTGAGATGGCCTATCGCAAACGCGCCAACATCAATGACATCTCCGACCTTAAGGCTGAAGATATCACTATCGTTCGTGACGAGGGTGGGGCTTTATCCTTGAGTGCAGAATACGAACTGCGCATCAAGCTGGTAGGCAACATCACCCTGCTGCTCGAATTCAAACCCTCCAGTTCATGATGTGGCGATGAAGCACGCAGACCTGTGCCGACAGATCGGCTATCGCTTCAAGCAATCAAAGTTGTTGCAGCGTGCCCTCACGCACCGCAGCCACAATGCGGATCACAACGAGCGACTGGAGTTTCTCGGCGATAGCATACTCAACTGCACCATCGCCAAGCACCTGTTCGAAACCTATCCTGATCTGCCTGAGGGTGATTTGCACCGTTTGCGTTCCAGTCTGGTCAACCAGCAGACACTGGCCGCACTGGCGCAGCAACTCAATCTTGGGCAGCACCTGTTGCTGAGTGACGGGGAGATAAAGAGCGGAGGCGCTGAACGCCCTTCCATTCTGGCAGATGCGCTGGAGGCCTTGTTCGGTGCAGTGTGGCTGGATGCTGATTTTTCGACCGCACAACAAGTCGTACTTGGTTTGTATCTGCCTTTCATCGCGAAGATCGACCTGCGCTCGGTGAGCAAGGACGCCAAGACCCAGTTGCAGGAACTGCTGCAGGGGCGCAAGTTGCCGTTGCCGAAATACAGTATCGTCGAGACGAACGGCAAAGGGCAGGCGCAGATTTTTACGGTGGCCTGCGAAGTCGAAAAACTCAAGATCAGCACGCGCGGCGAGGGCAGCAGCCGTCGCATCGCCGAACAGATCGCCGCCGAGCGCGCCTATCAACTCATCAAGAACGAAATATGAACGAATCCGAAAATCTGCACAGTGGCTTCATCGCCATCGTCGGTCGTCCCAATGTGGGCAAATCGACGCTGCTCAACCACCTGATCGGACAGAAGGTCAGCATCACCTCGCGCAAGGCGCAGACCACACGCCACCGCATCACCGGCATCCTCACCGAAGGCGCCACGCAATACGTGTTCGTCGACACGCCCGGTTTCCAGACCCAGCACACCAACGCGCTCAACCGCAGCATGAACCGCGTGGTGACCAACAGTCTGCGCGAGGTGCATGTGGTGCTGTTCGTCATCGAGGCGCGCCACTTCGACGAGCGCGACCAGCAGGTGCTGGAACTGCTGCCCAAGGACAGGCCGGTCATCCTGGTCATCAACAAGGCCGACTTGATGAAGGATAAGAACGAACTGCTGCCTTTCATCGAAAAGGTCGCCGCCCTGCGCCAGTTCGATGCCATCGTGCCAGTCAGTGCTCGGCAGGAGAAGCATCTGGATGCCCTGCTGCAAGCCGTGCGTCCCCATTTGCCGGAAGGCGAGCATATGTATGGCGAAGATGACATCACCGACCGCAACGAGCGCTTTCTCGCCGCCGAGATATTGCGCGAGAAGGTGTTCCGCTTCACCGGCGAAGAGTTGCCTTACTCGGTCAGCGTGGTGATTGAACAGTTCAAGATGGACGGCAAGCTGCGTCGCATCAGCGCCGCCATCCTGGTGGACAAGGACGCACACAAGGTCATGCTGATCGGCCACAAGGGCGAGAAGATCAAGGAGATCGCCACACAGGCGCGCCTCGACATGGAGAAGCTGTTCGACGGCAAGGTGTTCCTCGAAGTGTTCGTCAAAGTGCGCAGCGGCTGGGCAGACAGCGCGCACATGCTGAAGACGCTGGGGTATGAGTAACGCTGCATCCAAACTGCGCATACAGGACGATCCAGCTTTCGTACTGCATAGCTATCCTTTTCGCGAGACCAGCCTGATCGTCGAAGTGTTCAGTCGCAACCATGGTCGCGTACCGCTGGTGGCGCGCGGTGCTCGACGTCCCCGTTCGGCGGTGCGCGGCTTGCTGATGAGTTTCCAGCCGCTGGCACTGAGCTGGTTCGGCAAGCACGAACTGCGTACCCTGCACAGCGCGGAATGGCAGGGCGGCCAGCCGCAGTTGCAGGGTACGGCCTTGCTGTGCGGCTTCTACCTGAACGAGTTGCTGCTCAACCTGATGGCGCGCGACGACCCGCACGAAAGCCTGTTCGACTATTACCAGCAGACCTTGCAGCGGTTGGCGCAGGAACAGGACCATGCCTTCACCCTGCGCAGCTTCGAGAAGCACATGCTGCAGGAACTGGGTTACGCGCTGTCGCTGGAAACGGAGGCGGGTAGCGGGCGTCCTGTGGTGCCTGAGCGCAGTTACCGCTATATACTTGAGCGCGGCGCGGTCGCCGAAACGGCGGACAGTACACAGGGCATGCCGGTGGCGGGAAAGACGCTGCTGGATATCGCGGCAGACGACTACCGCGACGCGGTGACGGCGCGCCAGAGCAAGCAACTGATGCGCATGCTGTTGGACCATCACTTGGCCGGAAAAACATTGCACACTCGTGAACTGATGAGAGATTTACAGAAACTATGATCAAGCTCGGACTTAATATCGACCACGTCGCCACCCTGCGCCAGGCGCGCGGTGCGCGTTATCCCAATCTGGTGCGCGCCGCATTGGTCTGCGAACAAGCGGGCGCGGACGCGATCACCATCCACCTGCGCGAAGACCGTCGCCACATCCAGGATGCAGACGTCGACATCCTGCGCGGCATGTTGCAGACGCGCATGAACCTGGAATGCGCGGTCACCGGCGAGATGATAGACAACGCCGTGCGCGTCAAACCGCACGACATCTGTCTGGTGCCCGAGAAGCGCGAAGAACTCACCACCGAGGGCGGGCTGGATGTGGTGAAGTATTTCGAGCAGGTCAAACGCGCCACCGAACGTTGCAGCGACGCGGGCATCCGCGTGTCGCTGTTCATCGATGCCGACGAGAAGCAGATCGACGCCGCCGTGAAAGCCGGTGCGCCGGTGATCGAGATCCACACCGGCAAGTATGCCGATGCGGACAGCGTGCCCGCGCGCGCGGCAGAACTGAAACGCATCCATGATGCCGTGCAGTATGCGCATGGCCTCGGCCTGCAAGTGAACGCCGGCCACGGCCTGCACTATCACAACGTGCAGGATATCGTCGCCATCCCGCACATCGCCGAACTCAACATCGGCCACGCCATCGTGGCCGAAGCCGTGTTCATCGGACTGGAGCAGGCGGTGAAGAACATGAAGGCGCTGCTGCGCACATGATCTTCGGTATCGGTACCGACATCGTCGCAACGGCGCGCATCGACGCGGCCTGCGAACGGCATGGTGCTGCGTTCGCGGAGCGCATCCTCACGGCTCAGGAGCTGGTGGAGTATTCGGGACAAGCACACCCGGCACGCTTCCTTGCCAAACGTTTTGCTGCCAAGGAAGCATTCGCCAAAGCGACCGGGCAGGGGTTGCGCCATCCGGTGAGTCTGCACAACATCACAGTCGGTCATGATGCGCTGGGTAAACCGACCTTGCAGTTCACGTCCGAACTGGAAACTTATCTGCATGATCTAGGTGTGGTTCGCCATCATCTGAGCATCAGCGACGAGCACGAGCATGCGGTCGCATTTGTGATCCTGGAAGGAGAAGGTTGATGGGAATCGGTCCGGTGATGCTGGATGTGGCGGGCAAGACGCTGACGCAGGAGGACGAAGCGCGTCTGCGTCATCCGTCGGTTGGCGGCGTTATCCTGTTCGCGCGCAATTATGAGTCTCCAGCTCAATTGGCTGCGCTGACCGCCGCCATCCATGCGGTGCGTACGCCGCCGCTGCTGATTTCGGTGGACCATGAGGGGGGGCGCGTACAGCGTTTCCGTGAAGGTTTCA
Source organism: Gammaproteobacteria bacterium (assembly GCA_018819205.1). Taxonomy (GTDB): domain Bacteria; phylum Pseudomonadota; class Gammaproteobacteria; order Burkholderiales; family Gallionellaceae; genus Sideroxyarcus. Next base: position 19,042 of record JAHJQE010000086.1, on the reverse strand, counting down.
CCCGCATCCCGCCCATGCGCGAACTGGGCAAGTTGTGGGATACCCATCCCAAACAGGCGCGTCACCTGGCTCAGGAGGTGGGTTTCGTGCTGGCTTCTGAATTACGTGCCTATGGTGTGGATTTCAGCTTTACGCCGGTATTGGACGTCGATTACGGAGCCAGCACGGTGATCGGCGACCGCGCCTTCCACAGCGAACCGCATGCCATCTCCGAACTGGCGCACAGCCTGCTGCAGGGACTGAAGCAGGGCGGCATGCCGACCGTGGGCAAACATTTCCCGGGGCACGGTTTCGTGGCTGCCGATTCGCATCTGGCGATCCCGGTGGACGGGCGCAGCTACACCGACATTGAACTGTGCGACCTGATCCCGTTCCGGCAGATGGTGCATTTCGGCCTGACAGCCGTGATGCCTGCGCATGTGATCTATCCCAAGGTGGACGACAAGCCGGCCGGATTCTCCAGCCGCTGGCTGAAGGACATTCTGCGCGGCGAGCTGGGTTTCGAAGGCTGCATTTTCAGCGACGACCTCAGCATGGAAGGCGCGACCGTGGCGGGCGGTATCGTGCAGCGCGCCGAAGCGGCGCTACAGGCGGGCTGCGACATGGTGCTGGTGTGTAACCGCCCCGATCTGGCTGACGAACTGCTGGCCGGCCTGAAATGGGAACTGTCTGCACCCAGCCGCGCACGCCTGGCGCAGATGCACGGTCGTGCCCATCCACGCACGCATGCCCAGTTGCATGAAGACCCTGAATTCGTCCGCGCACTGCACGATATCGGAAAGATCGGCATGAGTGAGGGCGAACTGCCGCTGGTGTCGTTATAATCGGCCCGGTCATTCTTTACTGAGACTAGCGGCAGTTACATGAGTGAATTCCAGAAAAGTCTATTGATCATCGCGATATTGGTCGTGGTGGCGGTCTATGCCTACGGATACTGGCAGCAGTGGCGTTACCGGCGCAGTCTGGATCGCGGCCATGCCGAGCCGCGTGTGGCGCAGCGTGCCGTAGCGACGGCACCCGTAGCCGAAGTCGCAGACAAGCCAGCCCAAGATCCGGCTGATCATTTCATTACCGACAAGTCTGCCGCAGAGACTTGCGAATTGCTGGATGAAAAGATCGATTTCATTGTCAGCATGACGCCGAAGTTTCCGGTGAGTGCGGACATTCTGGAAGCTTTCTGGCCGCGCCGTTTCGATTACGGCAAGACCATCCAGACCTGCGGTTGCAATGCCGCCACAGGCGCGTGGGAGCGCGTCATCCCGGAAAGTCCGGCCAACTACAGCGAATTGAAGGTCGCGCTGCAACTGGTGGATCGCAACGGCGTCATCAGTGACACCCGACTGGCCGATTTCCGCGAACTGCTGGGTGAGATCGGGCGCAAGCAGGATGCAGACATGGTGTTGCCGCTGATGGATACCGCTCTGGAACGCGCGCGCGAACTCGATACTTTCTGTGCCGGGGTAGACCAGATGATCGGCCTCAACCTGGTCAGCAGTGGTGAGCGCCCGCTGTTCGCCAGCGAAGTGGCGCGCGCTGTTCAGCATGCGGGCATGAGTCTGCAGGCAGACGGCACCTTCCACCAGTTCGCCGCTGACGGTGCCACGCTGTATACGCTGGCAATGTCGGACGACACACCGTTCCAGCACCACACCCTGGACAAGATGCAGGTTAAGAGCTTGACCCTGCTGCTGGACATCCCGCGCGTGCAGGAACCGGCCAAGTGTTTCGACGACATGATCCTGTTGGCGCTCGACATCGCGCCCGCACTGCGGGCCACGCTGGTTGACGATCAGCGCGTGATATTGACTCAGGGCGCCATCGCACAGATCCGCGACAGCGTCGAGGCGGTCGAACAGCGCATGCTCGCAGGCGGCCTCACGCCGGGCAGCGCACAGGCATTGCGATTGTTCTCCTGATGGACGTGAAGCAGCGCATCGCGCATCTGCGCGGAGAACTGGAACGGCACAACCAAGCTTATTACGTGCAGGACTCGCCGACCATTCCTGATGCGGAATACGACAAGCTGTTCCGCGAGCTGCAAGCCCTCGAAGCACAACATCCCGAACTGCTGACAGCCGATTCGCCCACGCAGCGCGTAGGTGGCAAGGTGCTGGATGGCTTCGTGCCGGTGCGTCATGCAGTGCCCATGCTGTCCATCCGCACCGAGACCGATACCGAAGCCAGCGGCGCCTTTAATTTCGACGCGCGCGTGAAGAATGCGCTGGATACGAGCAACGAGATCGAATACGCCTGTGAACTGAAGTTCGACGGCCTCGCCATCAACCTGCGCTACGAGCACGGCGTGCTGGTGCAGGCCGCCACGCGCGGCGACGGTGAGACCGGCGAGGACGTGACGCAGAACATCCGCACCATCCACTGCATCCCACTGCATCTGAGAGGTTGCGCGGTTGAAGTGCTGGAAGTGCGCGGCGAGGTGTACATGTCGCGCAAGGATTTCAATCGCTACAACGACAGACAACGCGAGAAAGGGTTGGCCACGCTGGTCAATCCGCGCAACGGTGCAGCGGGCAGCATCCGCCAGCTCGATCCCAAACTTGCTGCGCAGCGGCCGCTGTCGTTCTTCGCCTACGGTTTGGGAGAAGTACAAGGCTGGCAGTTGCCGGGGACACACAGCGCCATCCTCGATGCCATGCAATCGTTCGGTTTTCCGGTGTGCGATGAGCGTGCCGTGGTGAAGGGCGCGCAGGCCTTGGCAGCCTTCCATCAAGGCATCGCCGCCAAACGCGATGCCTTGCCGTTCGATATCGACGGCGTGGTGTACAAGGTCAACAGCCTGGCATTGCAGAAACAACTGGGCTTCGTCTCGCGCGAGCCGCGCTGGGCGGTGGCGCACAAATACCCTGCGGAAGAGCAACTCACCGTGCTGCGCGACATCGAAGTGCAAGTGGGACGCACCGGCAAGCTGACACCGGTGGCCAAGCTGGAGCCGGTGTTCGTCGGCGGTACCACGGTCAGCAACGCCACCTTGCACAACGAGGATGAGATCCGCCGCAAGGATGTGCACATCGGCGACACGGTGATCGTTCGCCGCGCGGGCGATGTGATCCCCGAGGTGGTGGGCGTGGTGCTGGAGCGCCGTCCGGCCGATGCGCGTGCCTTCGTGATGCCGACCAGCTGCCCGGTATGCGGCAGCCATGTGGTGCGCGAGGAAGATGAAGCCGATGCGCGCTGCAGCGGCGGCCTGTTCTGCGCCGCACAGCGCAAGCAGGCGATCCTGCATTTCGCCAGCCGCCGCATGATGGATATCGAAGGGCTGGGCGACAAACTGGTGGACCAACTGGTGGACGAGAACATCATCCGTTCCCTGCCGGATCTGTACCGTCTGGATGTGGTGACACTGGCGAATCTGGATCGCATGGCCGAGAAGAGCGCGCAGAACATCGTTGATGCCCTGCAGAAAAGCCGCGACACGACATTAAATCGTTTCCTGTTTGCACTGGGTATCCGCCACGTGGGTGAGACCACTGCCAAGGATCTTGCTCGTCATTTCGGCAAGCTGGACAGTATCATGCAGGCCGGCGTCGAACAGTTGCTGAACGTGCCGGATGTCGGGCCGGTGGTGGCACAGAGTATCGTTGAATTCTTCGCCGAAGCGCATAACCGCGAAGTAGTGCAGCAACTGCGCGAACTGGGTGTGCACTGGGCGGAACACGATGGCGTGGCGAATCAGGTGTTGCCGCTCAGCGGCAAGACCTTCGTGCTCACCGGCACGCTGCCCACCATGAGCCGCGACGAAGCGAAAGCGAAACTTGAAGCGCTGGGGGCGAAGGTGGCGGGCAGCGTGTCGAAGAAGACATCGTGCGTGGTGGCCGGTGCGGAAGCGGGCAGCAAGCTGGACAAGGCGCGCGAACTGAACGTGCCGGTGTGGGACGAAGCCGCGTTGCAAGTATTGCTGGCGAACAACGGCGAAGGGTTCGCAGCATGATGACCGATCAGCGCGCACGCGAGATATTGGCCGCAGCGGAATTACTGCACGATGCCGATGAGGTACAGCGCGCTTTGCAGCGCGTGGCGCAGGAGATCAACACTGCACTGGCCGGACAGCATCCACTGGTGCTGTCGGTGATGGGCGGCGCGGTGGTGTTCAGCGGGCAGTTGCTGCCGCTGCTCGATTTTCCGCTCGATTTCGACTACCTGCATGTCTCGCGTTACGGCAACGAGAAGCAGGGCGGCCAATTGAACTGGAAGGTCGCGCCGCGCGAGAACGTTCGGGGTAAAGTGGTACTGGTCTTGGACGACATCCTTGACGAAGGTGAGACCATGCACGCTATCAAGCAGCGCGTGCTGGAACTGGGTGCGACGTCGTTCTACTGTGCCGTTTTCGCCGACAAGGACAATGGCCGTGCCAAACCCATCAGCGCCGATTTCGTCGGACTGTCATTGCCGAACCGCTTCGTGTTCGGTTACGGTATGGACATACACGGCGCGTGGCGCAACCTGCCCGCGATCTATGCAGTGAAGGAGGAATGAAGTGATAGCGATCATCGGCGGTACCGGCTTTGCCCAGTTGTCCAACCTCATCATCACTCACCGGCAAGTGATGCGTACGCCCTATGGTGAACCATCCGGCCCGATGACCTTCGGCACGCTGAAAGGTCACCAAGTGATGTTTATCGCACGCCACGGTTACGGACATACCATCCCGCCCCATCTGGTGAACTATCGCGCCAATATGTGGGCCTTGCATGAACAGGGGGCAATCAACGTCGTGGCTATCTCGTCGGTGGGTGGCATACGTGCCGATCTCACGCCGGGAACGCTGGTGGTGCCTGATCAGATCATTGATTACACCTACGGGCGGGAAGCTACCTATTTCGACGGACACGAAAAGACCGTCGCGCATGTCGACTTCACCTTGCCGTACAGCGAGGTATTGCGCCAACGCATCCTCAATGCTGCGCAAAGCGCGAACGAGCCGCTGCTGGACGGCGGTGTGTATGGCGCAATGCAAGGCCCGCGTCTGGAGTCGCTGGCCGAGATCAACCGTTATGAAAAGGATGGTGTAGATATGGCCGGCATGACGGGCATGCCTGAAGCGGCACTGGCGCGCGAACTGGGGCTGAACTATGCCACCATCGCCGTGGTGGTGAACGATGCCGCCGGACGTCGCAGCAGTCAGGGCGGTATCGTGCTCGACAAGATCGGTGCGGTCGCCCAGCCGGCGATGGATCGCGTGCGACGCATCCTGGAATGCGTGGTGGAGTGTGATGGCGATTAGGGACGTATTGCGCATGGGCGATGCGCGCCTGCTGCAGCGCGCCGAACCGGTCAGCGACTTCGGCGGTATCGCGCTGAAGACATTGTTGCAGGATATGCGCGACACCATGCAGGCGCTGAACGGTGTCGGACTGGCCGCGCCTCAGATCGGGGTGCCGCTGCGCGTCGTGATCTTTGGCATGGAAAGCAGCGAACGATATCCCGATGCGGAAGCAGTACCGTACACAGTCCTCATCAATCCAGTTCTCACACCGCTGGCCGACGAGATGGAAGAAGGCTGGGAAGGTTGTCTGAGCGTACCCGGCATGCGCGGACTGGTGCCGCGTTATACAAAATTGCGTTACCAGGGTCGAGATGAGAACGGTGCACTGATCGACCGCAGCGTGAGCGGTTTCCATGCGCGCGTGGTGCAGCACGAATGCGACCACCTGGACGGCATCCTTTATCCCATGCGTATCCGCGACATGCGCGACTTCGGCTTCAGCGATGTGCTGTTCCCCGGCCAGGATCTGGTGGACGACTAGCGGCAGCATGCCGTGTCGCACTGTTACGGGCAGCCTTGAGCTGCCCGTTGTCATTAATGGACGCTTAAGCTTGGCTGGCTAAGATGCCTTCCCCCGCCGCTGGCGACTCAAGGAGAAATCGAATGAAGTGTCCTGTATGCAATGTGGAACTACTGATGACGGACAAGCAAGGCGTCGAGATCGACTACTGCCCGACTTGTCGCGGTATCTGGCTGGATCGCGGCGAGCTGGAAAAGCTGGTAGAGCGCATGGCTGCATTGGAGATCAACCAGAACATGCGTCCCGCAACGCCCTATCCAAACGCGGGTCGCCACGGTTACGACAAGCACAGCCATGACAAACATGGCTATCACCACGGCAAGCGGGAAACCATCTGGCACAAGATGTTCGACTTCTAGGGGTGCATCAGCGTGCGGCAGGGAAGCGCACCGTCACCTTCAGCCCGCTGCGTCCGGATGACTGACCAAACTCCATCGTTGCTCCGTGCAGGGCGGCGATGCGCTGCACGATGGAAAGTCCGAGACCAACGCCGTCCTGAGTCGCTCGATCAAGTCGATTGAAACGCTGTCCCAGTTTTGCAAGATCCTCTCCCGCCACACCGCAGCCGCTGTCGGTGATCGTCAAGGTGTGCTCTTTGATCTCGATCCCGATCCGGCCGCCCTGCGGTGTGTAGCGGATGGCGTTGTCCAGCAGATTGCGCAGCAGGATGCGTAGTAACTCTTCCGAAGCCAACACCGGTGTGGCCGTAGCAGCCTCCAGTTCCAAGGTGATATGTTTATCCAGTGCCAGCGGTGCGAGTTCTGCGCTGCACGCGCGTGCCAGTTCGGCAAGATCCAAGGGCTCGAGCAGGGCAGGTGCACTCAACTCGTCCAATCGTGACAATGTGAGTAACTGTCCGACCAGATGCGACATGCGCTCCGTCCCTTGCAGCGTTTTGTTCAGGCAATCGTTGCGTTCTGCTTCGCTGGTGGCAAATTGCGCGGCCTGGATCTGCGATTGCAGCGCGGCGATGGGCGTGCGCAACTCGTGGGCGGCATCGGCGGTGAAACGGCGCTCGTTCTCGATCACGCCTGCCGTGCGCGTGAGCAGATTGTTCAGCGCTGTCACTACTGGTGTGATTTCGGCGGGCGTCTCTCCCAGTTCGATAGCGCTCAATTGCTCAGGCTGCAAACGCAGCAATGATGAGGTGAGCCGGCGCAATGGGCGCAGGCCTAAACGGATAGCGATGAGGATGAACAGCGCCAGTACCGGCAAGCCGAACAGGAAAGGTGTGACGTTGTGCCAGGCCACTTCGCGCGCCAGTTCGTTGCGCACCTTGTCGTTCTGGCCCACCAGCACCTCGATGCGGCGGCGCTTGTCACGCAGGTGATAGAAACGCCAATCGCTGCCATTCCAAGTCCTGTTCTGCAATCTTTTTTCGGGAAGATCCATATCGTTCAGATCCACCGCTTCGTCCGAGCGCAACAAGACTCTGCGTTCGCCATCATCCTCACTCCATACTTCGAATACGAAGTTCTGCTGATATTTGTGGGCAAGGGGGAGTTGGCGGGCGGCGTGATCGTCGTCGAGGTCGGTCGCGACAGAGAGCAGGCTGTGAGAAAACTGTACCAGCTGTGCATCGAACAGCTCGTCCGCTTCATGCAGCGCGTTCTTGTGGCTCTCGTAACCTGCCAGGATGCCGAACAGCAGCACCGCGCCGAGCAACAGCAAAGTGAGTCGCGACTGGATGGACATACTGCGGCGGCTCATGACGGACGCCTCACGGTATAGCCGATGCCGCGCAGGGTCTGGATGAACTCGCTGCCCAGTTTCTTGCGCAGGTGATGGATGAACACTTCGATGGTGTTGCTGTCTGTGCTGTCGTCCCAACCGTAGATGCTCTGTTCCAGCTGGGCACGCGTCATGACTCGGTCGGCGTTCTGCATCAGCAGTTCGAGCAGACCGAATTCACGCGCGGAGAGATCGACGGGCTCTCCCTTGAGCCACACCTGCCGACTGTCCGGATCGATCTCCACAGCGCCCACGACTATGTGGGCAGTGGCACGTCCGGCAGTACGGCGGATCAGAGCGCGCAGACGCGCGGCCAGCTCTTCCATATCCACCGGTTTCACCACATAGTCATCCGCGCCAAGGCCGAAGCCCTTGAGCTTGTCCAGCTTGTCGTCACGCGCAGTGAGCATCAGCACCGGGGTATGCAGTCCGCGCTCGCGCAAACTCTGCAACACCGTATAACCATCATGACGCGGCAAGCCGATGTCCAGCACGATGGCGTCGTAGGCCTCGGCAATCAGGGCGTCCAAAGCCTGCTGTCCGTCCTGCATCCAGTCCACAGTGAAACCGAGATGGCCCAGGCTGTTGCGTGTACCGTCGCCGAGCAGTCTGTCGTCTTCCACCAGCAATATTCTCATCGTTGCCAGATCTTCCGTGCGTTAAGGAGGGGTTAAGAATCGCTTGCCACACTGCGCACCGTCTTAACCTAACAGGAGTGCATTATGAACGTGAACAAACTTTGCATCACCATGCTGATGCTGGCAGGTGCAGCCCCGGCACTGGCCGAAACCCCGCAACAGATACAAGCCACCTATAGTGCAGAGGCATCCCAGGTCATCCCGGATTTCAACCCTTCCGCACAGCGCGGACGAGATCTGTTCGTCAAACAATGGAACGTTTCCGCCAATCAGCCGAGCTGCACCACCTGCCACGGCAAAGACATGCATGCTGAAGGCAAACATGTCGTCACCGGCAAAACCATCGCGCCGCTCTCCCCGGTGGTGGATGCGGAGCGTTTCACTTCAGCCAAGAAGGTCGCCAAGTGGTTCAAGCGCAACTGTAGCGAAGTGGTGGGTCGCGAATGCACGGCTGCCGAAAAAGCAGATTTCATTCAATTCGCAATCGAAGGAGGCAAGGTATGAAGCGCATCATCGTCTCGCTGGCGTTGCTGGCTGCTGCACAACTGGCTTACGCCGACGGAGGCAAGATGAAATCTCCGCCTAATGCCTTGTGGCAGGAAGAGTGTGGCAGTTGCCACTCCGCATTCCCGCCGCGACTGCTGACTGAAGAAAACTGGATAAAACTGATGTCCGGTCTGGACAAGCATTTCGGCGACAACGCCGAGCTGAATGTGCAAGACAGGCAAGCGATCGAAGACTACCTGACGCGTTATGCTGGTAGCGGTGCGCGCCACAGCGCAGCCAGCCTGCGCATCACCGAGACGCCATGGTTCGTGCGCGAACACCGCAGCATCTCGCCCAAGGAATGGGTGCATCCCCAAGTGAAGAGCCGCGCCAACTGCACCGCCTGTCACCAGACCATTGCGCAGGGCCGATGGTCCGAGCACGACATCAGCGTGCCGGGCAGGGGGCGCTGGTCCGGCAATGACGACGATGATTGATCCCTGGCGTCCCGAAGAACATTCAGCCTGACTTGCCAGATGTGACTGCATGACTGCTGCCAGCACGCTGTCAGCAGGATGTGGTTAGAATCCGGGCCACTGCATCGCCGAGGTACGCATGAAAAAGTCACACGAGATATGCCGTTGCCAGTGGGTCGATCCGGGCAAGCCGGATTATGTCGAATACCACGACAAGGAATGGGGCGTGCCCGTGCACGACGACCGGGTGCTGTTCGAGTTCCTCACGCTGGAAGCGGCGCAGGCCGGCTTGAGCTGGTACACCGTGCTGCGCAAACGGGAGAACTATCGGCGCCTGTTCGATTACTTTGATGTGCGCAAGATCGCCCGTTATGGCGACGAGAAGATCGCGCAATTGATGGGCGACGCCGGCATCATCCGCAACCGCGCCAAGATACTGGCCGCGATCAACAACGCGCAGCGCTTCATGGAAGTTCAGCAGGAATTTGGCAGCTTCGATGCCTACATCTGGCGCTTCGTCGACGGCAAGCCCATCGTGAACACGATACGCACCCCCGCAGATTACATGGCGACCAGCCCGGAATCGGATGCCCTGAGCAAAGACCTGCGTCGGCGCGGATTCAAATTCGTCGGCTCGACCATCTGCTACGCGCATATGCAGGCGACCGGCATGGTGAACGACCATGCGCTGGATTGTTTTCGCAGGAAAGAGATCCTCTCGCTGTGAACGGACAGCGGACATGACCAGTATCTCCGACCTGCCAAACTTTGGCCCCAAGTCGCAGCAGATGCTGGCGCAGGCGGGCATCCATACCGTCGAACAGTTGCGCCAACTCGGCGCGGTGCGGGCCTATCTGCAGGTGAAGCGCAGCGGCAATGCCAGCCTCAATCTGCTGTGGGCGATGGAGGGTGCGCTGAAGGGAAGACATTGGCAGGAAGTGGCGAAGCATGACCGGCTGAGTTTGCTGATGCAACTGGAAGACCTGGAGAAAGCATCACGCGCTTGAACACTCCTGCCACCACGCTGTCAGCAGCGGGTGCGTAGCATCCTCCTTGCCGGATGTCCCGGTATTACAACAAGGAGAACAACAATGTCCGACACGATAGAACTGGTGCGTTTCCGTTTGAGCGAAGGCAAGACCGCGCCCGACTGGCTCAAGGCCAACGAAAAGATCAACACGTGGATCACACAGCAACCCGGTTTCCGATTCCGCAGTCTGTCCGAGACCGAGGACGGCGAGTGGATCGACATGGTGTATTGGGAAAGCCTGGAGGCGTCTAAGGCGGCGGGGGAGAAGTTCGGTCCCGAGTTGGGAGCGACTTGCGAGGAGATCATCGACATGACGAGCGTGGTAGTGAGCCACAGCAAGGCGCATATGATGCAGCGCAGCTGAAGATGAACATCCTCGCACTCTCCGGCAGTCTGCGAGCCGCTTCTGAGAACACGCGTTTGCTGCACGCGCTGGCGCAGGTCGCTCCGGCCGGGATGCGGGTGGTCGTGTATGCCGGTCTGGGCGAGTTGCCGTTGTTCAATCCCGATATCGAACTTCCCAACCCGCCCGCCGTGGAGACATTGCGCGCGGCGATCAACGCGGCGGATGCGGTGGTCATCGCCAGTCCGGAATACGCACACGGCGTGAGTGCGGTCATCAAGAACGCGCTGGACTGGATGGTGGGCAATGAGTCGTTCGTGAATAAACCGGTGGCGTTGTTGAACGCGGCGCCGCGGGCCACACATGCCTATCTGGCTTTGCGCGAAACCGTTACGATGATGTCCGCCCGTGTGATCGATGACGCCAGTCTTGTTCTGACGCAGCCGATCACTGGGATGACTGAGGATGAGATCCTGTGCCATCCTGAGCATGTACACGTGCTGTCTCGGGTGATTGCGGGCTTGAGGGTGAAGTGACAGAACAGGTGAGAATGAATGGCGACCGATCAAACGACTGTAGATTTCCTGCTCGACCAGCTTGCTTCGCTGGGCGGAGCTTCGACCAAAAAGATGTTCGGTGAATACTGCCTCTACCTTTCCGGCAAGCCGGTGGGGCTGGTGTGCGACGACCAGCTCTATCTCAAGCCGACCGAGGGCGGCAAGAACAAGCTTGCCAAGGTGGTCGAAGGTTCGCCTTATCCCGGTGCCAAGCCGCATCTGCTGATCACGTCCGATCAATGGGAAGACGCGGAATGGTTGTGTGAACTGGTGCGTGCAACAGATAAAGAGCTGCCGATGCCCAAGCCCAAGGCCAGGAAACCAAAGAAGTAAGCCATGCGCAAATCCGAACGCCTGTTCAAGCTGGTCACGCTGTTGCAAGGTCGCCGCACGGCGATCACCGGACAGGCGTTGGCGGAAAAGCTGGGCGTGGGCATTCGCACGGTGTATCGCGACATCCAGGCGCTGGTGCTATCCGGTGTGCCCATCGACGGTGAGGCGGGTGTGGGTTATCGCCTGCGCAAAGGCTACGACCTGCCGCCGCTTATGTTCGAGATGGACGAAGTCACCGCGCTGCTGGCGGGCAGCCGCATGGTGCAGGCGTGGACCGATCCCGCGCTGGGCGAAGCCGCCAGGCGCGCCGAGGCAAAGATACTGGCCGTGCTCACGCCCGCCATGCTCAACGAGGTCTCGCGCCTGCCCTACCGCATCCCCAACTATTCCTATCCCGAACGCGAGACGCATGGCCTGCTGCGCAAGGCATGCGAACTCAGACTCAAGGTGAAGATCGCCTATCGCGACATGAAGGAACAAGAAACTGAACGCACGCTGTGGCCGTTGGGCATGGTGGGCTGGGGCGATCACTGGACGCTGCTGGCCTGGTGTGAGTTGCGCGACGAATACCGCAACTTCCGCTTCGACCGTATCCGGCGTATCGACTGCCTGCCCGAGCATTACCCGCAACATCCGCAACGTAATTTGGAACATTACCTGACGCAGATCGTCGGCATCGAAGATGAGCAGAAACTTGCTTGAAGGTGTCACAGTACCCGCGCAGAAACTAGCCTATCCCCAGTGACCTTCACACCTTTGACATGTCTCATTCTGGCGGTAGCGGCAGCACCATTACGAAGGTGCCGGCACGGATGATCAGGTTGCCATCCAGTACACAGGAAGAAGGGCCGGCCAGAATAGACAGGAGGCAGCTCGGATAGCTTCGTCCGGCGAGTGTGGTCTTGGACACGACCGAGATTGCCTTTGGTGTGGAGACGCTCACGGCTAGGACGCCGAGGCCGAGTTGGCTGTAAGCGTTGTCACCCCAGCATTGAAGTCCGCCGCCGGCGCGGGTTGCGCAGGATTGTGCGAAGCCAGTCGTAATTGAGGTCGCATCCGTCAGGCCGCTGACCGTCACCGGTGTCAGCGCGTCGGTGCTCGTTCCGTCACCGAGTTGTCCAAGGATGTTCCATCCCCAGCATTTCACCGTACTGTCCACAAGGCGTGCGCAGGTGTGTCCGTAGCCTGTGGCGACATGGGTGGCGGACGAGATGCCGCTGACCGTCACCGGCGTGGTGGCGTTGGTCGTAGTGCCATTGCCGAGCTGGCCGAAAGTGTTATCTCCCCAGCACACGACGCTCCGATCCGATAATACTGCACAAGCATGGTCGCTCATGTTGCCGCTGGCCAATCCGATCACATTACCGGTGTAGGACATGCCTACGATGGTGGTAGGTACGCAGGGTGTACAGATACGGCCGGCAGGGCATGTCGGGCAGGTGGTCGTATAGCTGGTGGTGGTCAGGGTTCCGAGACCGCTCACCCCGACCGGCACCGAGGAGTTGTTCAGTGATCCATCACCGAGTTGTCCTGAATAGTTTCCGCCCCAGCATTGCACGGCACCCGTGGAGTTCAGGCCACAGGTGTGGTTGTAACCGCCCGCGAGCGTAGAGGCGGCTCCTAGGAAACCGTTCACAGTGACGGGCAGTGAACTGCTGGTCGTGGTGCCGTCGCCGAGCTGGCCTTGGTCGTTGTCACCCCAGCATCGTGCACTGCCGTCCGACAAGGCGGCACAGGTACGCACGCTGCCGGCAGCGACGGCAATGGCGGTTGAAATGCCGCTGACGGTGACCGGAGACGCGGAGTTGGTCAGAGTGCCATCGCCGAGTTCGCCGTTGAGGTTCTCGCCCCAGCACTGTACTGCCCCGCCTGTGAGGGCGCAGTTATGCCAGCCGCCAGCGCTAAGTGCAGAAGCAGCGGAAACACCGGAGACGACGCTGGCTGTAGACATTCTTGCAAAGGCTGCGGTGCCGATCTGGTGCGATCCATTCCCGCCCCAGCAGTCGACCGTGCCGTCGACCATCAGTCCGCAGCTATGCTGGCTGCCTGCAGCGGCATCCACCACCGAGGAGTGCGCGGTGGCAGGTGAGAACCTGAGGACCGAGGCCGGCGTGGAGGATTGGGTCGTGCTGCCCGGACCCACTTGGGCATTTGCGTTGTCTCCCCAGCACTGCAAGGTGCTATCGGCCAGCTGTGCACATGTGTGCACAGCACCAGCCGAGAGCGCGACGGCATTGGATAGTCCGCTCACGCTGACCGGGACAGACGAGTTGGTCGTTGTGCCATTGCCGAGCATGGCGGCGGAATTGTCTCCCCAGCATTTGACCGTTTTGTCAGCCAGTGCGGCACAGACATGGCCGCGACCGGCACTGATGGCTATGGCCGTCGAGATGCCGCTGACGGTCACCGGTGCGAGGGAGGCGGTCGTGGTGCTATTGCCGAGACGCCCCTGGCTATTGTCTCCCCAGCAACGGATGGTCCTGTCTGCCAGCAGTGCACAGCTGAAGTTGCCGCCGAGCGCCAGCGCCGTGGCGTTGGTGATGCCGTTCACCAGAACCGGGGTGGTGCGAGGCGTTGTGGTCGTGCCGTCACCCAGCTGGCCCAGCGCGTTGTCGCCCCAGCACTGGATGGAGCCGCCAGACAGGATGGCGCAGGTGTGGAAGCCACCTGTCTGGACTGCGGTAACGGCCTCGGCAAGTCCGGTCACGGCTGTAGGGACATACGAGTCGGTCGTGTTGCCTGTGCCGAGCTGGCCGACGATGTTGCGTCCCCAGCATTGCACGGCCCCACCCGAGATCAGGGCACAAGTATGCCCATAGTTGTCGAGGCGCGGACGGCTGGCGGTGATGGCGATTGCACTGGAAAGTCCGGCGACGGTCACCGGGGTGTAGGAATCGGTGGTACTGCCATTCCCCAGCTGGCCGCTGACATTGCTGCCCCAACATCTGACCGTGCCGTCCACAAGCAGGGCGCAGGTATGAGCAGCTCCGCCTGCGACGGCGGTCGCATTCGTGAGGCCGGGAACGCTGATCGGGTTGTAGGCGCGCGGCAGTGCCCAATCCACGCCAAGCTGGCCGTAGGTGTTGTCTCCCCAGCACTTGACCGACTTGTCAGGCAGGGCCGTACAGGTATGTGAGTCGCCGGTGGCGACTGAAGTGGCCTTCAATGCGACCACTGTTGTAGTAGTCGTGGAGGAGCTGCTACCGCTACCACCCCCACTGCTACACCCCGCAATCAGTGCGTAAACAGCGATAAAGAGGATGACGCCACTGCCGCGTATTTCCTGGCGAAACACATCACGCAATAACACGATCACCCCCATGGAATGCGGTTTGAATTCTAAGTACCTGAGTACCAAATACTCGATGTCACTCTATACCTGCCATATCGCTATTTCAATGCGGTGGTTCATATATATTTATTTGGATTTTGTGCCTTGCAAGCGTAGCGGAGTCCAAGTGCGGTGAGGTCGCAGTTTCAAAAGCAAGAAGCCCGCGACAGCGGGCGTCTTGTTCTTTCCTGAGCGTAAAAACTTACTTGCTCACCAGCTCCTTCAACACGAACGGCAGGATGCCGCCGTTGCGGTAGTAGTCCACCTCGATCGGCGTATCGATACGCAGCAGCAGTGTGACGTTCTGAGTGCTGCCATCCTTGCGGGTGATGGTCAGGGTGACATCCTGTTGCGGTCTGATGTCGCCGGACAGGCCGGTGAGCGCGAAGGTCTCTTCACCAGTCAGGTTCAGGCTGGCCATGCTGTCGCTGCCTTTGAACTGCAAGGGCAACACACCCATACCCACCAGGTTGCTACGGTGGATGCGTTCGTAGGATTTGGCGATCACGGCCTTCACGCCCAGCAGTTGCGTGCCTTTGGCGGCCCAGTCGCGAGACGAACCCGTGCCGTATTCTTCTCCCGCGAAGATTACGGTCGGCGTATGGTCGGCGATGTGTTTCATCGCGGCGTCGTAGATGGCCATCTGTTCGCCCTTGTACAGGGTGTAGCCGCCTTCGATGCGGCTGCCGTCCGCGTTGGCGGGCAGCATCAGGTTCTTCACACGCACGTTGGCGAAGGTGCCGCGCATCATCACTTCGTGGTTGCCGCGGCGCGAACCGTAGCTGTTGAAGTCCTTGACCTCGACCTTGTGCGCTTGCAGATACTTGCCTGCGGGCGTGGTGGCTTTGAAGCTGCCTGCGGGGCTGATGTGGTCGGTGGTGACAGAGTCGCCGAACAGTGCCAGCGCCTTCGCGCCCTTGATGTCGCCGATCTTGGGGGCGGCGGCATCGAAGAACGGCGGCTTGGCGATGTAGGTGGAATCGTCCCACTGGTACAGGTTGCCGGTGGGGGCCTGGATGGCGTTCCACAGCGGCAGGTCGCGGGTCAAATCGCTGTACAGCTTCTGGTACACCACCGGATCGGCCGCGTACTTCATCACGGTCTGCACTTCGGCGCTGTTGGGCCAGATGTCTTTCAGGAAGACGGGCTGGCCGTCTTTGCCGGTGCCGAGCGGCTCAGTGTCGAGGTTGATGTTCATCTTGCCTGCGATGGCGTAGGCCACGACCAGCGGCGGCGAGGCGAGGAAGTTGGCCTTCAGGTTCGGGTGGATGCGCGCCTCGAAGTTGCGGTTGCCGGAGAGTACGGCGGCGCAGACCAGGCTGTTGTCGACGATGGTCTTCTCGATGTCTTCGCGCAGCGGACCAGCGTTGCCGATGCAGGTGGTGCAGCCGTAGGCGGCAACGCTGAAGCCCAGTTGCTCCAGCGATTGCAGCAGACCGGCGTTGGTCAGGTATTCGGTGACGACGCGCGATCCGGGGGCCAGCGAGGTCTTGATGTGCGGCGCGACCTTCAGGCCCTTGGCGACCGCTTTCTTCGCCAGCAGACCCGCAGCCAGCAGCACGCCGGGGTTGGAGGTGTTGGTGCAGCTGGTGATCGCGGCGATCAGCACGTCACCGTTGCCGATCTTGAGATCTTCCTTGCCGGTCGCATAACGCGTGTTCAGCTTGTCGGCGGGCTGGTTAAAACCGTTCTCGGCGACAGGTTTGCTGAACAGGGTGTTGAAGGTGTCTTTCATCGCGGGCAGTGCGATGCGGTCTTGCGGGCGCTTGGGGCCGGCCAGAGACGGCACGATGCTGGAGAGGTCGAGTTCCACCACGCTGCTGTAGTCGATGCTGCCCGCAGCGGGGATGCCGAACAAACCTTGCGCCTTGAAGTAAGACTCGAAGGCATCCACTTCCTCGGCGGTGCGGCCGGTGTTCTTCATGAACTGCACGGTCACGTCATCGACTGGGAAGAAGCCCATGGTCGCGCCGTATTCCGGCGCCATGTTGGCGATGGTCGCGCGGTCTGGCAGGGTGAGGGCGGCGGTGCCTTCGCCGAAGAACTCGACGAACTTGCCGACCACCTTGTGCTTGCGCATCAGTTCGGTCACGGTGAGTACCAGGTCGGTGGCGGTGACGCCTTCGCGCAGTTTGCCTTTGAGGTTCACGCCCACCACATCCGGGGTGAGGAAGTACACCGGCTGACCCAGCATGCCCGCTTCCGCCTCGATGCCGCCCACGCCCCAGCCGACCACGCCGATGCCGTTGATCATGGTGGTGTGGCTGTCGGTGCCGACCAGTGTGTCGGGGTAAGTGATGCCGTCTTTTTGCAGCACGCCGCGTGCCAGATACTCAAGGTTCACCTGATGCACGATGCCGATGCCGGGGGGGACGACCTTGAAGGTGTCGAAGGCCTGCATGCCCCATTTCATGAAGCGGTAGCGCTCGGTGTTGCGCTCGAACTCCATCTCCATGTTGATCTTGAGCGCGTTCGGATTGTTGTAGCTGTCGATCTGCACCGAGTGGTCGACCACCAGATTCACCGGTACCAGCGGCTCGATGACCTTGGGGTCTTTGCCTTGCTTCGCGGCGGCGTCGCGCATGGCAGCGAGGTCGGCCAGCAGCGGCACGCCGGTGAAGTCCTGCAGCACGATGCGCGCCACCACGAAGGGGATCTCTTCGCTGCGCGCTGCGGTCGGCTTCCAGTTCGCCAGTTCGCGTACATGCTGTTCGGTCACCTTCTTGCCGTCGCAGTTGCGCAGCACCGATTCCAGCACGATGCGGATGGAGACCGGCAGGCGCGAGACGGGGCCGACGCCGGCTTTCTCCAAAGCGGGTAGCGAATACAGCGTGGCTTGCTTGCCGCTGGCGAGTTTGAAGGACTGGCGTGTATCGAACAGATTGTGGGACATGGCTAAAGACTCCGGAATGCGATGAATGAGCGAGGGCGCGATTATAGACCCAAGCCCCCGTGCGATGCGCATACGGGAATCCATTAAAGCCTGACAACAACAATCCCATGCAAGTCAGGGCGGCCGTCTTCGAGTATCATCGCGAATAAAAAACACAGCACCTGCAACGTCTTAATCAACAGTAGGGATATTCTGCAAAAGGGGAAGGTGTGTCTTTCAACTGGGATTATCAGCTGGTCGCCCTGTCGATCCTGATCGCCGTTATCGGTTCGCTCATCGCGCAGGTCATCGCGCGACGCAAGGTGAGCAAGAATGAAAGCAAGCTCACAGCACTGGAGAACGCCAATCGTGAGCTGCTGGCTAGTACCGAGCGCGAGACTCAGGTGATGATCACCGCCTTGCGCGAAAGCGAAGAACGCCTGCGCATGACGCTGCAAAACGCACCGGACGCTGTGTTCATCACGGAGCAGGACGGGCGCATCGTGTATGTCAACGACAACGTGGTGAATCTGCTGGGCTATGAGCGTCCCGACCTGTACAAAATGACGGTGTACGAGCTGGTGCCTGAGGATTGGCGTGAACGTTATCGGGAAGTCGGGCAGCACATCGTCAGTGATCAGGTGCGGCATGTGATGGAGATTCGACTGATCGCCCGCGACGGCAAATTGATTCCTATGGAGCTGAACGCAGCGTTGCTGCCGAACGGTCGTGTCTACGGCTCCTGTCGCGATATCCGCGACCGCAAGTCCGCCGAACGTGCGCTGCATGATTCCCGGAAGCAACTGCAGATGTTCATGGATTCCATCGCCGAGGGGATGTATGGCGTAGATACCGAAGGGCGTTGCACCTTCGTCAATACCGCCCTGCTGCGCATCCTGGGATACGAAAAAGAAGAAGATCTGCTGGGCAAGAACATGCACGAGATCATCCATTACGCCCACGCTGACGGAAGTCCGTATCCATCCCGCGACTGCCTGGCTTATCAGGCCTATATTCGCGACGAAGCGACCCATTCCGATGATGAGGTGTTCTGGCGCAAGGACGGTACACCTGTCGCGGTCGAATACTGGTCGCAACCCATGCACAAAGGCAACCAGGCCGTTGGTGCGGTCGTCACTTTCCTTGATATCAGCGAACGCAAGCAAGGGGAGGTCGCGTTGCAGGAGAGCGTCTCGTTCAGTGATTCGCTGTTGCAGACCATGCCGGTCCCGGTATTCCACAAGGATACCGAAGGGCGCTATACCGGATGCAATACCGCATTCGCCGAATTCATCGGCAAGGATAAGGCCGACATCATCCTGTGCATTTATGCCGGTGACATCGAACGCCGGAAGATCCGGGCTGATTTCGGCATCACCTACGACGTGGATGCGCTCAAGCTGATAGACGATCTGAAGGAGCGGGGACTGACGGTCAAGGCGGT
>JAHJQE010000085.1 GCA_018819205.1 Gammaproteobacteria bacterium | reverse complement strand
CCTGCCCGGTCAGCAGGAGGTAATCATCATGCTCGACATCAACAAATCCATTCACGACCCATCCCGTTTCGAACACGACCCGGAAGGCAACATGGCCGAATTGACTCAATGGTCTCCGCATTTCGCGAATCGGGAAACCAGACTCGAAGGCATCGAGTTGACCGATGAACACTGGAAGATCATCTACTACCTGCGCGAACGCTTCCGCACCCATGGCAATGACGATTCTGCGCGCGAGGTATTACACGATCTTGAGATGAGGTTCGGGGAGGCGCATGGTCGCAGTCATCTTTACGAACTGTTCCCGCGCGGACCGGTCGGTCAGGCCAGCCGGCTCGCCGGCCTGCCCTTGCCGCCACACACTGAGGATCGCTCCTTCGGCAGCATGATGTGACGCATCAGCAGATGCGCGGCAGCGGATCGTCTTCCAGTTCTTCGAGCAATCGCTGACCGCCGAACTCGGTCTGCATCACCACCTGCGCACGGCCGCTTTGCACGTGACCGATAATGGCTGCGCCCTGTCCTTGCGGCAGTGCCTGCATCGCGTCCAGTGCTGCTTCGGCATGCGCCGCGTCGACCACGGCCACCAGCCGTCCTTCGCAGGCCAGATACAACGCGTCGTAACCCAGCATCTCGCACACCGCCGTCACCTGCTCGCGCACCGGGATGGCCTCTTGCTGTAGCTGCACTTGCAGATCGGTGGCGCGACAGATCTCGTGCATCACGGTAGCGAGTCCGCCGCGAGTGGGGTCGCGCATGAAGCGCAAGCCGGCGAGCGGCAACAGCGCCTGTGCCAGCGGGAACACGCTGGCTGCATCGGACTGCAGGTCACCACTCAAGCCGAACTGTTCGCGCGCCAGCAGCACCGCGATGCCGTGATCGCCCACCGGGCCGCTCACCAGAATGGCATCGCCGTCGCGGATGCGATCCAGCCCCAGCTTCACTTCTGCAGGCCGCACGCCGACACCGGAGGTGGCGAGATACACACCGCCGCCCTCACCGCGCCGCAGCACCTTGGTATCTCCCGCCACCACCGCTACATTCGCCTCGCGTGCGGCGCGCGCCAAGTCGGCAACGATGCGCTCCAGTTGCGCGATCTCCATGCCTTCCTCGATGAAGGCGTTCAGCGTGAGATAGCGCGGCGTGGCACCCGACACCGCCAGATCGTTCACCGTGCCGTGCACCGCCAGTGAACCGATGCTGCCGCCGGGAAATTCCAGCGGCTGCACAGTGAAACCGTCAGTGGTCACCATCAGCACGCCGTCCATATGCGGCAGCGATGCCGCATCCACCTGCACATTCAGCAGCGGATTGTGCAGATGGCGCGCGAACAGCTCGTCGATCAATTCGCGCATGTAGCGCCCGCCGTTGCCGTGGGCCAGACTGATATGTGTCTCATCCATGTTTGAATCCTGCTTCCATCAATTGTCCCAAGGCGATGCCGCCATCATTGCACGGTATCTGCTGCGGTAGATACGCATCGAAGCCAGCCTGCTGCAATCCTTCTAGTGCCAGTTCCGCCAGCAGTTTGTTCTGGAACACGCCGCCGCTCAGCCCCACCGCATCGAACGGCTGCTGCGCGTGCAGTCGTTGCGCCTGCATCACGATGCTGCGCGCCAGACTGCGATGGAAAGTCATCGCGCGCGTGGCGACCGGAATTTCTTTGCGCAGCATCGCGGCGAGCAACGGTTGCCAGTCGATGACCAGCACCCCCTGCGCATCCTCATTCAATGGCAACACGATGGCTTCCGCCACGCCCGCCGCGCACTGCTCCAGCAACATGCCGCCCTGCCCTTCGTAACTCGCATGATCGACCAAACCGAGCAGATGCGCCGCACCGTCGAACAGACGACCTGTTGCGCTAGTCTGCGGCGCGTTGATGCCGCGTTGCCAGGCCGTGTGCAGCAGGCTGATGTCATCGACCGGAAAGGCGCTGTCCGTGCCCGTCTCCCAGCACAGTCCCGCCGCCGAACGCCAGGGTTCGCGTGCTGCCTTGTCGCCGCCGGGCAATCTGAACGGTCGCAGGTAGGCGACACGTCGCCAGCCGCCGATGCGCCCGTGCAGCGTCTCGCCGCCCCACAGCGTGCCATCCTCGCCCAGCCCGACCCCGTCCCAGGTGAAAGTGAGCCAGGTCTTGTCCGCGCCATGTTCCAGCGCCAGCGCGGCGGCATGTGCGTGGTGATGCCAGACCGTTCGCACGGGCAAGCCCTGCCGCGCCGCCCAGCGGCTGCTGGCGTAATGCGGATGGGCATCGCACACGATGGCTTGCGCCGTGACGCCATACAGGCGCTGCAGGTCGGCGATGACCTGCTCGAACACTTGCAAACTGCGCGGCGCATCCAGATCGCCGATATGCGGCGACAGCACGGCGCGACTGCCCCAGCCCAGCGCGATGGTGTTCTTCATGTGGCCGCCGACGGCCAGCGTCGGTCTGGGAAATTCAAACGGCAACTCGATCTCAATTGGCGCGATGCCGCGTCCGGCACGGATCAAACGCGCTTGCTCGGCGATGATGCGCAGCACCGCATCGTCCGCCGGTCGCGCGATGGGCCGGTCGTGATGCAGGAAGGCATCTGCTACCTTGCCCAGACGTGCTTCGACCTCACTCGCGTCGGTCAGAACCGGTTCGCCGCTGAGGTTGGCAGAGGTCGCGACCAGCGGCGCATCCAGCGCCCCGAGCAGCAGATGATGCAAGGGGCTGTAAGGCAGCATCGCCCCGACCTCTTGCAGTCCCGGCGCGATGCCCTCTGGTAATTTGGCATCTGCACGCCGACGCAACAACACGATGGGGCGTGCGGCATCGCGCAACGCCGCCTCCGCCTGCGCATCGACTTCCAGTTCTGCACGCACCGCCGCCATGTCGCCGAACATCACCGCCAGCGCCTTGTGCGGTCTATGCTTGCGCTCACGCAGTCGCGCGATGGCCGCTGTGTTCGTCGCATCGCACATCAGGTGGTAACCGCCGATGCCTTTCACCGCCACGATGTCGCCGCGACGCAAGGTTGCGATGCAGGCCTCCAGTGCGGCCTTGCGTTGCAGCCGCACATCGCCCGACACGAATTTCAGTTGCGGCCCGCATTGCGGACAGGCGACCGGCTCGGCATGGAAACGCCGGTCGGCCGGATCTTCGTATTCTGCACGGCAAACCACACACAATTCGAACTTCGCCATCGTGGTGTTGGCGCGGTCGTAGGGCATGCGTTCAATCAGTGTGTAGCGCGGACCGCATTGCGTGCAGTTGATGAAGGGATAGCGGTAGCGCCTGTCCTGCGGCGCGTCCATCTCGCGCTGGCAGTCTGCACACAGATAGAGATCGGGCGGCACGTGGATGTGCGTCTCGCTGCCGCCGGCGCTTTCCAGTATCTCGAACGAGCTGTAACCATGCAACGGGATGGTCGCGACATCGGCGATGTGCGGGTGCGACAGCGGCGGTGCGTCGGTGATCAGCGCAGCGGAGAATGCATCCAGCGCTGCAACCTCGCCTTCCGCCTCCACCATCACCTGCCCGAGCTGATTCTGCACCACGCCCTTCAGGTCGAAGCGCTGCGCCAACAGGTAGACGAAAGGCCGGAAACCGACGCCTTGCACGCGACCCGTCAGTATCCAGCGCCGCGCTTCAGGCATGCGCCGCCGCCCGGATGCCGGTCGACCACCAGATGCGGCAAGCGCCCTCGTCCGACACCATGCACGGCCCCACCGGATACTTCGGTGTGCAGGCCGTGCCATAGAGTTTGCATTGGTCAGGGTTGATACGGCCCAACACCACGCGTGCGCAATCGCAACCCGGCGGCATCTGCCCGGCGCGTTTGCGTTCGGCATCGTTGAAATCGGGGAAGCGCAAGCGGGCATCGTGCGCGGCATAGGCCGGTGCGAGCGCGTAGCCCGATGCGGGGATGATGCCGATGCCGCGCCAGTTGGCATCAGTGACATCGAACGCCCGCGCCAGATGTCTGCGCGCGACCGGATTACCTTCCGGCTTCACCAGTTCGGGATAACAGTTGTCGAGGAAGCGTTTGTCTTCGATCAGTTGGCGCAACACGGAATACATCGCCGCCAGCAAGGACACCGGCGTGAAGCCAGCCACGGCGGCCGGCATGCCATGTTTCTCCACGACGAAACCCCACTCCTCCGGCCCCATCACCGTCGCCACATGGCCGGGCGCGACCAGCGCATGGAAGCCCGCCTCGCCCGAACCCAGCAACATGGCGACCGCCGGCCAAGTGAGGCGGCCCGACAGCAACAAAGAAAGATTGTCCGGCACGCCTTCCAGCAACATCGCGGCGACCGGTGCCATCGTAGTCTCGAACCCGGCGGCAAAGAACACCACCTGCCGCTCGGGATTCTGCTGCGCGATCTGCACCGCCTCGCGCGGACTGGCGATGGGCCGCACATCCGCGCCCGCCGCCTTCGCCTGTTCCAGCGAACGCACCGCGCCCTTTGCCACGTTCACCGGCACACGCAACATATCGCCGAACGCAACCAGGATCACATTCGCATGCACAGCGAGCTGGATCGCCTGATACACATCCTCTTCTGGACACACGCACACCGGACAACCGGGGCCCGCGATCAGCTGGACTTGTTCGGGTAAGGCCGTGCGCAAACCTGCCATGGAGATGGAACGCTCATGCCCGCCGCACACGTTCATGATGCGCAGGGGCTGCTCGATGTTCAGCGCATGGATGCGTGCCAGCCAGTCCTTCGCTTCAAGCATCGTTTCCCTCAGCCGCCAGCATCTCGTCCAGCAGTTCCCAAGTCGAGCGCGCTTCCTGCTCGGTCATGGTCTGGATGGCGTACCCCACGTGCACCATCACATGATCACCGACATTTATGTCTTCCCCCTGCAATAGAAACAGGCTCACGTCGCGCGACACACCTTTGGCACTACAGCGTGCACTGTAGCCGTCGATCACATCTATCTGCATGGGGATGCCGAGGCACATGGGATAACACCAATGGTTGGTTGTAGTGGGCACATTCTAATGCTAGATTGCGTCCGTCGCCCGCTCACCATTTCTTATGTCATGCGTGAATCTGGAAACACATTGATCCTCGGTATCGGCAACAGCCTGTTGCAGGATGAAGGTGCGGGTATCCATGCGATGAATTTCCTGCGCGAGGCGCTGGCAGATCGCGACGACATCACCTTCCTCGACGGCGGCACCCTCAGCTTCACACTGGCATCCTCCATCGAAGACACTTCCCGACTCATCGTCATCGACGCCGCACAACTCAACGCCGCACCGGGCCACTCGCAGGTGTTCGAAGGCGAAGCGATGGATTACTTCCTCGGCAGTAATCGCAAACGCAGCGTGCATGAAGTGAGCCTGCTCGACCTGATGGCCATCGCCCATCTGGCCGACCATCTGCCCGCTCAACGTGCCTTGATCGGCATCCAGCCGGACGTGATCGACTGGGGCGAACATCCCTCGGCCGCTGTTGCCGCTGCCATGCCGCAAGTGTGCGCACAAACCAAACAGATACTGGAGGGCTGGCAATGAGCATTGACGATATTTCCATCAAAGTCACCGACCTGCATTCGATCGGCAGCATCGATGCCTTGCTCAACGAGATCGCCACCCGTCTGCAACGTTTCATCACACAGGGCGAGACATCGATGATCGACCTGAAGAGCCTGCCCTTTGCACCGGCGGAATATGAAGGTCTGCGCACGGCACTGGGCCGCGGTGAAGCCTCGGCACGACTCGAGACTATCGGTGACTCGGAGTTGTACGAGACACACTACCCCGGCGTGTGGTGGGTGACACATTACAACGTCGAAGGCGATGTCATCGCCGACCTGATCGAGATCGCCGCCGTGCCTGCCATCCTGCACAGTCAACCGGAAGACGTGCGCGACGGATTGGAGAGGTTGCAACAGCAGTTATCCCAAAAAGAATGAGGTGACACGATGACTGAACACGAAACGCTGGAACAACGGCTGCACGAACAGGGCATCAGCCGCCGCAGCTTCCTCAAGTTCTGTGCCGCGATGGCGACCATGATGGCGCTGCCGCCCGGCAGCGCCAGTGCCATCGCCGCCACGCTGGCGAAAGTGAAACGTCCTTCGGTGATCTGGCTGTCGTTTCAGGAATGCACCGGCTGCACCGAGTCGCTCACGCGTTCGCATTCGCCGACGCTGGAAAGCATGATCTTCGACATGGTGTCGCTGGACTATCACCACACGCTGCAGGCCGCGTCCGGTTTCGCTGCCGAGCAGGCGCGCGAAGATGCGATGAAAGAATTCCACGGCCAGTATCTGTTGCTGGTGGACGGCTCCATCCCGCTCAAGGACGGCGGCATCTACTCCACCATCGCCGGGCGCACCAATCTCAACATGCTGCTGGAGGCCGCACAAGGCGCGGCGGCCATCGTCGCGGTCGGCAGTTGTGCCGCGTTCGGCGGCCTGCCCAACGCGCAGCCGAATCCGACCGGCGCGGTCGCGGTGTCCGACATCATCAAGGACAAACCCATCATCAACATCTCCGGCTGCCCGCCCATCCCCGCCGTGATCACCGGCGTGCTGGCGCACTACCTCACCTTCGGCGCGCTGCCCGCACTGGATGATCAGGGACGCCCCAAGGCGTTCTACGGCGAGACCATTCACGACCGCTGCTATCGCCGCCCTTTCTACGACCAGGGCAAGTTCGCCAAGACTTTCGACGATGAGGGCGCGCGCAACGGCTGGTGTCTGTACGAGCTCGGCTGCAAAGGCCCGACCACTCACAACGCCTGTGCCACCACCAAGTGGAACGGCGGCACCAGTTTCCCCATCGAGTCCGGTCACGGCTGCATCGGCTGCTCGGAGCCGAAGTTCTGGGATGCGGGCAGCTTCTACGCACCGCTGCCCGCGCCGACCGCCGATGTCTCCAGCGTGGCGCAAGCCGCGGCTGTCGTCGGTGCGGCTGCGGCAGTTATTGTGGGTGCGATAGATCGCGGGAAAAAAACAGCGGCGCAGCAGTCGCGCAAGAAACTCACAGTCGATGACCTGAAGGGGAACTGATCATGGAACAGGAACTGTTGCTTTGGGTGCGCGGCACGGGTTTGCAGATCGCATCTGCCGTGTTCCTGATCGGCATGGTCTACCGCATGCTGCATATCCTGCTGTTGGGCCGCAAGCATTCGCTGGCCCAGCCGCGCGGCTCGGAATGGTCAGGCGCCTTGCGCACCCTATGGAAGCGTACTTTCGTGTCCACCAAGCTGAGTGCACGCGGCAACTTCACCGTCATCACCGGCTTCATCTTCCATATTGGCTTCTTCGTCACCTTCCTCTTCCTCAGCCAGCACATTGATCTGATCCGCGCCGTGCTGGGTCTGCACTGGCCCGCCATGCCGCGCGGCGTGATCGACATGGCGGCCGTGCTTGCCATCGGCGCGATGGTCGCGCTGCTGGTGCATCGCTTCGTCGATCCGGTGAAACGCCTGCTGTCCGATTATCAGGACTATCTGACCTGGGCGCTGTCCTTCTTGCCGCTGCTCACCGGTTTCATGCTGCTGCGCGAGATCGGTTTCGAATACATCACCCTGCTGACGCTGCACATTGCCAGCGTGGAACTGCTGCTGCTGGTCGCCCCGTTCACCAAGCTGGCGCACATGTTCTCGACCTTCATCTCGCGCTGGTACAACGGCGCGGTGAACGGGTTCAAGGGCATCAACATTTAAGCGGAGGACGAGATGAGCACATCACTCCAGCGCGGCATCGACACCCTGATCGGCCAGATCGACGCGCCGACCGCCAGCTTCTTCACCTCCTGCGTGCATTGCGGACTGTGCGCCGATGCCTGCCTGTTCTACACCGAGACCAACGACCCGAAATACACGCCCATCCACAAGCTGGAGCCGATGCGTCGCCTGTGGCAACAGGAATACACCTTCTGGGGCAAGCTGATGAAGAAGGTCGGCCTGTCAAAACCCGTCACCGACGCGGAACTGGCCGAGTGGGAGCCGCTGGTGTACGACAGTTGCACGCTGTGCGGCCGCTGTTCGCTGGTGTGCCCGGTGGGCAACGACATCGTGTACATGGTGCGCAAGATGCGCGAGGGCATGGTGGCCTCCGGCCATGCACCGGAAGGACTGAAAGACTCGACCCAGCGTGCCATCGAACTCGGTAGTCCGATGGGGCTGAACCTCAATACGCTGAAGGCTCAGATCAAACACGCCGAGAAAGACACCGGCCTCACCGTGCCGCTGGATGTGGAAGGTGCGGACTACATGATGGTGCTGTCCTCTGCCGAGATCGCAGATTACCCGGAGATCATCGGTGCCGTATCGCGCATCTTCAAGCAGGCGAACGTCTCGTGGACACTGGCCTCGGACGGTTTCGAGGGCACCAACAGCGGCATCCAGATCGGCTCCTCCGATCTCGCCGCGGAGATCCTCGGCCGCATCGTGCACGCCGCCGAACGGCTCAAGGTGAAATACGTCATCAGCCCGGAATGCGGACACGCCTTCACCGCACTGCGCTGGGAAGGCCCCAACTTGATCGGCCGCCCCTTCCCGTTCCAGGTGATCCACATCATCGAACTGCTGGATGAACTACGCAGCTCAGGCCGGCTGAAGACCGAGGGCGTTGACGAGACGCGCATGACCTTCCACGACCCGTGCCAGATGGTGCGGCGCGGTGGCGTGATCGAGCAGCCGCGCAATCTGTTGCACATGGTCGCGCCCAACTTCGTTGAGATGCCGGATGCCGGTGTGCAAAACTGGTGTTGCGGCGGCGGCGGCGGCGTTAGCGCCAATCACCGTGCCGAGCCGGTGCGCATCAAGGTTTTCAGCCGCAAGAAGGCGCAGCTCGACGCGGTCAACGTGCAGACCATCGTCACCTCCTGCTCCAACTGCCGCACCATGCTGCTGGACGGACTGGAGAACAACCACATGGACATCGAAGTGATCGGCCTGACCGAACTCGTCGCCGAGCATCTGGCGGATAACGCAGAAGGGAAAGCATCATGAGCAGAAGAGTCGTCGTCGACCCCATCACCCGCATCGAAGGCCACTTGCGCATCGAAGCGGAGACCGATGCCGAGGGTCGCATCACACAAGCTTCCAGCGCGGGCACCATG
>JAHJQE010000084.1 GCA_018819205.1 Gammaproteobacteria bacterium | reverse complement strand
ATCTGGAGAAACTCGAGGCCTTGTGGGCGCGCTATGTCGATGGGCTGCCCGAGGAGGCTGCCACGGCGGTGCGTGATCTATGGCTGGCATGGAACGGCGGGACGGATGTAGCGACTGCCTGGGGGCGGTTCGGCGAGCGGCACGAGCTGCTGGCAGAACATGGACTGGCATGGGCCGAGCGTCTGTCTGGGAATAACCTCGCGTTGAATTTGCTGGATTTTTACCGCCAAGTTGCATAGAATCCGCGCCTCAAAATTTTAGGGCAGTAAACATGAAAACAGCACAAGAACTCCGCGCCGGTAACGTGATCAATGTTAGCGGCGAGCCGATGGTTATTCTGAAGGCCGAATACAGCCGTTCCGGCCGTAACGGTTCCGTGGTGAAGATGAAGATGAAGGGATTGCTTAGCGGTTCCGGAAAAGAAACCGTGTACGCAGCGGATGACAAGTTCGAACAGATCATCCTCGATAAGAAAGACTGCACTTATTCCTACTACGCCGATCCGATGTATGTTTTTATGGACGAAGAGTACAACCAGTACGAAGTCGAAGAAGAGAACCTCGGCGACGCAGTGAACTATCTGACCGACGGCATGGAAGACAAGTGCGAAGTGACCTTCTACGAGGGCAAGGCAATCTCTGTCGAACTGCCGAACACCATCGTGCGTGAAGTCGAATACACAGAACCGGCTGTACGCGGCGACACTTCGGGCAAGGTGATGAAGCCTGCCAAGCTGGTCGGTTCCGGCTACGAATTGCCGGTGGCGGCATTCATCGAGATCGGTGACAAGATCGAGATCGATACCCGCACCAACGAGTTCAAGAAGCGCGCGAACTAAGTCGTCTTCGTTGATGTAATGAAAAAGAGCCGCTGCGAAGCGGCTCTTTTGCTTGGTGCTGGATGCAGCGTTACAGTTTTTCGACGCTGTACACAGCGACCAGACGATGTGTCTCGCCCGGTTGCAGGGTGATGACGTTCTCCAGTGCATTGCCGCTTTCCACGCATACCATGTCGCGGTGCAACTTGGGGCCGAAGTCACCCATCTTCTCGGCTTTCTCCTGCCATGGGTTCCACACGACGGTGGATCGGCTACCCTCTTTTGCGATGCGGATGGCACGCTTCAGGCCCTTGTCCTCGATCACGCAATCGCTTTCGGTATTCACATACACGCGATCCACTTCGCTTTCGATGACGATGCCGCCTTGCTGAGTGTTCCGTGTGAAATCCTGTACCTTGTCCAGATATTCGCACTCTTCCAGACCGCGGATGGTCATATTCTCGACATCACTGATCTGGAAGTAGGTATGCAGCGCCTCGCCCAGCTCGAACGGCGCATCGCCAGTGTTGGTGGTGACCAGTTCGACTCGCAAAGATTTGCTCACCGTCACTTCCAGTTGTGCAGTGCAGAGGTGCGGCCATTGTGTGCGCGTGGTGTCGTTCTCGATCAGGCCGAAGCGCAAGCTGGTGGAGCCGTCGGGGTAAGCCTTGGTTTGCAGCAACTTCCATGGCACGGTGCGAGCAAAGCCATGGCCGGGCAGGCTGCTGTCTGTCTTGTGCGGACCGAACCATGGCCAGCAGATCGGCACGCCACCGCGTATGGATTTTCCAGGAGCGAACTTGGCATTGGGTGAAAGCCACAGCACGGGTTCTTCGCCGCGCGGCTGGAAAGTGGCGATATGCGCGCCTTGCAGCGCGATATTGGCCAATGCGAATTGATTCGAGACTTCGGCAATGATCACGCCGTCGGCGATCTCGCGCAGTTGTACATGGTTCTCGATGGCGTGCTGCTGGTTAAGACTTTGCAAAATACTCATTTCTCTACTCCCTTTGTTATCTATTCTGTTCGGCAGGCGGTGCGCTCTTGAGCACTTCTTCCATCGTGGTCATGCCACTGGCGATCTTCTGCGCCCCCGAGATGCGCAGGGGCTTCATGCCTTCGCGTCCGGCTTGGTCGCGAAGGGCGGCGATATCGGTCTCGGACGTGATGAGTTTACGTAGTTCCGGCGACATGAGCAGGATCTCGTAGATGCCGATACGTCCTGAGTAGCCGGTCATTCGGCATTCCAGACAGCCCTGTGGGCGATGTAAATGTGCGGGACGTGACGCTTTCCATGGCGAGACCAGGTTGTCCCACAGCACATGATCTGCATCGCTGGCGGGGTGTGGCTGTTTGCAATGCGGGCACAGGGTACGCACCAGACGTTGTGCCATGATGCCGAGCAGGGTGGCATTGAGCAGGTAAGGCGGTACGCCCAGGTCTAGCAGGCGCGTGATGGCCGAAGGTGCATCGTTGGTGTGCAGGGTGGACAACACCAGATGGCCGGTAAGGGCGGCCTGGATCGCCATGTCGGCCGTCTCCAGATCGCGTATCTCCCCCACCATGATGATGTCTGGATCCTGTCGCATCAAGGCACGCACGCCGTCGGCGAAGTTCACGCCGATGTCGGGCTGGATCTGCATCTGGTTGAAAGCGGGTTCGACCATTTCAATCGGGTCTTCCAGCGTACACACGTTCACTTCCGGGGTGGCCAGATGTTTCAGGGTCGAATAGAGGGTGGTGGTCTTGCCGGACCCAGTCGGGCCGGTGACCAGAATGATGCCGTTCGGTTTGCCGGTCATTTGTTCCCAGCGCGTACGGTCATCTTCGGAAAATCCAAGCTCGGCAAAATCGCGTACCAATACTTCCGGATCGAAGATACGCATCACCAGTTTCTCACCAAAAGCAGTGGGCAGAGTGGACAGGCGCAGTTCGATCTCCTGTCCTTCTTCGGTGCGCGTCTTGATGCGGCCATCCTGTGGGCGGCGCTTCTCCATCAGATCCATACGGCCCAGCAGCTTGATACGGCTGGTCATTGCGGCCACCACTGACATCGGCAATTGGTGTACCTGATGCAGTATGCCGTCGATGCGGAAACGCACGATGCCCGATTCGCGGCGCGGCTCGATGTGGATATCCGAGGCGCGCTGGTCGAAAGCGTATTGCCATAGCCAGTCGACGATATGCACGATGTGCTGGTCGTTGGCATCGAACTGTTTGTTGCTCTTGCCCAGCTCAACCAACTGTTCGAATGAGGCGAGGTTGCTGGATGAGGTGTTGCTGTGCGTCGCGCTCTTCACAGAGCGCGCCAGATTGTAGAACTCGACCAGATAGCGTTTGATGTCCAGCGGTGAAGCGACCACGCGGCGGATGCTCTTGCGCGAGGTCTGGCGCAATACAGGTTCCCAATCACGCAACCAGGGTTCCGCCGTCGCCACCACCAGATCGCCTCCGTCGATGCGGATGGGCATGATGGAGAATCGATTCGCGTAATCGATGGACATCAGTTCGGTAAGATTGGAAAAATCGATCTTCAGCGGGTCAATGTGGAAATATTCCAGCCCGGCCTTGCCGGCCAGCCATTCCGTCAATGGTTCCAGCGTCAGGATGCGATTGGGCGGCAGTAACGATTTCCAGCTCTTTTCCGCGATGATGACCAGCGGATGATGGTCGTTGCGTTGGGCACGGCGCTCGGCAACAAGAACATCAGCCTCGGCTTTGTCCACCATGCCGTCAGTGACCAGCATGTCGAGCAGCTCGGTCAGTTTGAGTTTGTGATTAGGAACGTCGTGTGCGCCCATGTGCATGCCCTGAGAAAGTCCGTCGACTATACCGACATCGGGCAGCGGCTTCAATGCGGGGGAGGGGGGAGGATGCAATAAAGCGGAGGAATCGATTCGCGTTCAACAAGCTTGTTTCTGGAGTGGCTGAACTGATAGAGCGGGAATTGGTCCTGCAAACCGCGCCTTCGCCTGCATGTGTATCCCGCTCCGGGCTACAAACTGCACGCAGGTGCTGTTTGTGAAGGCGCGGTGAATACTTCATTCTTGCCAGCCAACGCGCTAGCAGGCGCGTTGGCGTTCGCGGGCTCGCAGCAGTGCTGCTCGAATTCCCCGCTCACCCCCGCCGTCCGTTCCGGACGCGGATTCAATTTCTGCTCAACATCGACACAACAAATAAAAATGACACCGCGAGGGTGTCATTTTTATTTGTTGGTGGAGGCGGCGGGAATTGAACCCGCGTCCGCAAGCCCTCTACAGACAGTTCTACATACTTAGTCTGGTTATTTAATTTTATCCGCCAGACGCCAACCGACAGGCTGCTAACGGACGAGTCACCTTAGTTTTAGCTTCGTACAAAGTGACCCTGCACGACACGATTCCGTGTAAATGTCCTCAACTCATCTCAACCTTACGGTATCGAGCCCCTCCACGGACAGCAGGGTGTGAGGTCTAACCTTAAGCGGCTAGAGCGTACTTTTCGTCGTTTGCGACTATTGGTTTTCCAGCTTATTTACGAGGTAGCGGGTCCTCGGTATGCCCTGCGCTGCTTTGAAACCCACGTCGAAGCCAAGTCGCCCCCGGTTAGGTTTGCTACTTGCTGCATAGCAGTATAGCAAACAACTCAATGCTGGGTTATTCCATAAAGATTCTGTGCGGGGGCTGGCATCTGCATAATCTGCTGCAGATAGCGCCCGAGGTGCCGGTCGGTCTTGGCTATGTGGCCGGTGAACCAGTCGAACAGCAGCAGCTGGACGCGGAAAGAAAGGTAAGACAGTTCACAACTCCCTTCGTCTGCTTCTTCCTTGAGAGCCATGAAGTTGTCGATAAAGCGCTTGTGCTCCTGCAGGTGGGTATCGAAGAACGGATAGTTGTACTGGCGCATCAGCTCTTCTTCATCGTTCTCGCTCATCATGTGGTGGCTTGCGATATAGGCGAATGTGTCGCGGACGGGCTGGTAGTTTCCCTGGGTGAGGATGGAGATGAGTTCGTTGATCTTGCCGAACAATAGTTTGTGCGCCGCGTCGATTTCCTCTATGCCGATCTGGAACTCTTCGCGCCACTCCAGATGATTGTTCAGCTCGCCAGTGGTGTGGTGCTGTCCGCTGGCCAGATATTCTTCGCAGCGCGCCATGTAGATGCGGGCTGGGACGTCTTTGGGGGTGATTTCGAGGCACTCGGCAAGCAGCTCCATCGCGCGAGGAACTTCCCCCATATGATAGTGGGCTATTGCTTCTTCGAACTTGCTCTTGGTGACGCGCTTGCTATCCCTGATTTTGATCGGGTCGTTGTCGAAGACCTCATAGATGGAGAGCGGTTGCGTTTTGCCTTTTACCCGGATGCGATCCAGGAAACGGATATCGTATTTCGCCGGATTGGCAAGGTCGTACAGAGTGTTCTGGCTGATCAGCAATGGGATGTGATAGGTCTTGGTGGCTTCCTCGATGCGGGAGGTCAGGTTGACGGCATCGCCGATGACGGTGCTTTCCATACGATTCGTACCTCCGACCGTGCCTATCATGACTAGGCCGGTGTTGAGCCCGAAACCGATCTGGATCGGCATATAACCGGCGCGTGCGCGTCCGGCGTTGTATTCGTCCAGCTTTTCGATCATGTGGATTGCACCGCTGACGGCATCGTCGGCGCCCTGAGTGAACAGCGCCATGATGGCATCGCCCATGTACTTGTCGATGATGCCGCGATGCATGCCGATGACCGGCTCAATTTGATTGAGGTAGGAGTTGAGGAAGGTGAAGTTCTCCTGCGGGGTCATGGACTCGGAAAGGGATGTGAAATGACGGATGTCCGAGAACATGATGGTCAATTTGCGTTCAACCTGGTCCCCCAGTTTGACATCGACGATGCTGTCCCTTTCCAGCAGCGACAGCAATTGGTGCGGTATCAGACGTGCGAAGGCCTGTTCGGTCTGTTGCAGCCTTGTGAGAGTCTGCTGATATTGGGTGTCGGCGTTATTGCGGAGTTGTGTTTCCTGATCCAGCTTGTCCTTCAGGGACCTCAGCTGTGCCGTGCGGCGCGTAATGATCCATTCTGCGCGCGATGAGCGGCTGACCAGGGCAAGTATCGAAGCGATGAGGACGCCGGTCAGGAATGTGACCCACTGCAGGCCAAGTTCGGTGAAATAGATGGTGAAGACCAGCATGCCGATGACAATCATCACCGCCAGGGCGGAGATGTATGGCCGGACGGTGCGAAATATCTTGCTGGCAGGCATTGTTGTTTTTCCTTGTGAACATATGGCTGGTCCGGGATGCATTTATCTCGGAGGCCTCCTTATTATTACCACTCTATCAGACAAATGCTCGGCGTCTCAATTCGAAGGGCATTTCGGCATGACTGCCGTATGCAGACGGACATGATTTGGATGTGAGCGCAGGGTCGAAGAGGCGTGGGGTTAAAGCGCACCCAAATACTTCAGCAGTTCAAACGGGGAGTTGACGCTGCCGGCAGAGGGCCAGGAGGTGGTGTCGGCGACGGGGTCGATATAGCCATAAACGGCGATGATGCCAATCATGCGGGCTGCATTGGCGGCCTGCATGTCACGCAGGTCGTCGCCGAGATACAGGCAGCGCTCTGGTTGGACTCCGATCAGGTTGGCGGCGTGCAGCAGGGGGGCGGGGTGGGGCTTGGCTTCTTCGCAGGTGTCCCCACTGACCAGGCAGGCTGCACGCGTGGCATATCCCAGTTTTTCCATCAAAGGTACGGTGTAGCGGTGCGGTTTGTTAGTGACGATACCCCAAGGGAGGTCGCGTTCCTCAAACTCGCTGATCAGCGCCGCCATACCTGGAAATAATTTGGTGCGGTCGCAGATATGCGCTTCGTAATGCTCCAGAAAGGCGGCGCGCATCTCATCGTAGCCGTCGCTGTCGGGGCTGACATTCATGCCCAGCTTGAGCAGGCCGGGAGAACCGTGTGAGGCCTGCGGGCGTATGGTGGCAAGCGGCAATGGCGGCAGGCTGTGCAAGCTTCGCACATGGTTCAGCGCTTCGCCCAGATCGGGAGCGGTATCGGCAAAGGTGCCGTCCAGATCAAGGAGGATGGCTTCAACCACGTTGGCAGGCAACCAAGTAGTTGACGCTGGTGTCGCTACCCAGCGCATAGGTCTTGTTTAGCGGGTTGTAGCTCATGCCGGTCAGTTCCTGCACCTGCAGGTCTGCATTGCGGCACCATTGCGCGAGTTCGGACGGTCTGATGAATTTTGCGTAATCATGTGTGCCGCGCGGTAGCAGGTTCAGCACGTACTCGGCGCCGATGATGGCGAACAGATACGATTTCGGGTTGCGGTTCAGGGTGGAGAAGAATACATGCCCGCCCGGTTTGACCAGTTGGGCGCAGGCAGCGATCACGGCAGATGGGTCGGGTACATGCTCCAGCATCTCCATGCAGGTGACCACATCGTAGTGGGCGGGGCGTTCGGCAGCCAGTTCTTCAACGGCCACCTTGCGGTATTCCACTTTTTTCCCGCTTTCCAGCAGGTGCAGTTTGGCGACGCTCAGTGATTTGTCGGCGAGGTCGATGCCAGTGACCGTCGCGCCGGCGTCAGCCAAGGCTTCGCTCAGGATGCCGCCACCGCAACCAACATCAAGCACGGTTTTTCCGGCCAGTTCGGCGATGTCATTGATATAGGTCAGCCGTAGCGGGTTGATCTCGTGCAGCGGTTTGAACTCGCTGTTCGGATCCCACCACTTGTGGGCGAGTTGCGAGAATTTCTCAAGTTCGATGGGGTCTGCGTTGGACATGCTGTCAATCTCGTAGGAAGTCGGCTGACTTTATAACAAAACTGCTGGTAATAGCCAAACTTGTGGGGTGCCTGCCGGGTGGTCGGCTAGCGTAGTCGCTGTGCTAGAATGCGGCCTTCGTTTTCATTGCCTAACCGGCTCATTCGTCAGGTCGCTCATGGAACAACAATTCGCTAAAGAAACACTCCCGGTCAGCCTAGAAGAAGAGATGCGCAAGTCTTACCTCGATTACGCCATGAGCGTGATCGTGGGTCGTGCCTTGCCCGATGTGCGTGATGGTCTGAAACCCGTGCACCGTCGGGTACTGTTCGCTATGCACGAACTGTCCAACGACTGGAATCGCGCTTACAAGAAGTCGGCGCGTATCGTCGGTGACGTGATCGGTAAATACCATCCGCACGGGGATACAGCGGTATACGACACCATCGTGCGTATGGCGCAGGACTTCTCGCTGCGTTACACGCTGGTGGACGGCCAGGGTAACTTCGGTTCGGTCGACGGCGACAACGCGGCCGCGATGCGTTACACCGAGATCCGCATGGCCAAGATCGCCCATCAGTTGCTGGAAGATCTGGACAAAGAAACCGTCGACTTCGGGCCGAACTACGACGGCTCCGAGCATGAGCCGCTGGTGTTCCCGGCACGCTTCCCCAATCTGCTGGTGAACGGCTCGTCCGGTATCGCGGTGGGTATGGCGACCAACATCCCGCCACACAACATGAGCGAAGTGGTGGATGCCTGTCTGGCCTTGTTGCGCGAGCCGGACATGGACATCGAGAAACTGATCGAGCTGGTGCCCGCACCGGACTTCCCGACAGCGGGCTATATCTATGGTCTGGCCGGCGTGAAGGAGGGCTATCGCACCGGCCGTGGCCGCGTGGTGATGCGCGCCCGCACCCACTTCGAGGACATCGGCAAGGGTGACCGTGAGGCGATCATCATCGACGAGTTGCCATATCAGGTTAATAAAGCCAGCCTGCTGATGAAGATCGGCGAGATGGTGCGCGAGAAGACGCTGGAAGGAATCTCCGAGATCCGTGACGAGTCGGACAAGTCCGGTATGCGCGCGGTGATCGAATTGAAGCGCGGCGAGAACGCCGACGTGATCCTGAACAAGCTATTCAAGGCGACGCAGATGCAGGACAGCTTCGGCATCAATATGGTCGC
This sequence comes from Gammaproteobacteria bacterium, assembly GCA_018819205.1. GTDB lineage: Bacteria > Pseudomonadota > Gammaproteobacteria > Burkholderiales > Gallionellaceae > Sideroxyarcus. The sequence continues at coordinate 20,549 of JAHJQE010000084.1, read as the reverse complement.
CATCGTGGACGGCCAGCCCAAGCTGTGCAATCTGAAAGACGTCATCGAAGCCTTCCTGCGCCATCGTCGCGAAGTGGTCACGCGCCGTACTATCTTTGAACTTCGCAAAGCACGCGAACGCGGTCACATTCTGGAAGGCTTGGCCGTTGCGCTGTCCAACGTGGACGAGATCATCGCCTTGATCAAGGCGGCACCGACCCCAGCCGATGCCAAGCGTGACTTGATGGCACGCGGCTGGCGGTCATCTCTGGTCGAAGACATGCTGAGTCGAGTCAACGAGGCCTCGCGCCCGGAAGGCCTAGCGCCGGAGTTCGGGCTGGTCAAAGGCACCGGTTACTTCCTGTCCGACGCTCAGGCACAGGCCATCCTGGAATTGCGTCTGCAGCGTCTGACCGGTCTGGAGCAGGACAAGATCGTCGGCGAATACCGCGAAGTGATGGACAAGATCGCCGATCTGCTGGACATCCTGGCCAAGCCGGAGCGCGTGACGCAGATCATCAGCGACGAGTTGGTGACTATCCATTCCCAATTCGGTGACAAGCGTCGCAGCGAGATCATCACGCATACGCAGGACATGTCGATGGAAGACCTGATCGCGCCGGAAGACGTGGTGGTCACCATTTCGCACGGCGGTTACATGAAGGCACAGAAGCTGGACGAATACCGCGCGCAGAAACGCGGCGGCCGCGGCAAACAAGCGGCTTCCACCAAGGAAGACGACTTCGTCGACAACCTGTTCATCGCCAACACCCACGATTACATCCTGTGTTTCTCCAACCGTGGACGCTGCTATTGGCTCAAGGTGTATGCGGTGCCGCAGGGCACGCGCATGTCGCGCGGCCGGCCTATCGTCAATCTGTTGCCGCTGGAAGCGGGTGAGCAGATCAACGCGGTGCTGCCGGTGAAGGAGTTCGCCGAAGACAAGTTCGTATTCTTCGCGACCAGTGAGGGTACGGTGAAGAAGACGCCATTGTCCGACTTCGCCAATCCGCGCAAGGCCGGCATCATTGCCATCAATCTGGACGAGGGCGACTTCCTGATCGGCGTGGCGGTGACCGACGGTAAACATGATGTGATGCTGTTCTCCGACGAGGGCAAGGCCGTGCGTTTCGACGAGAACGATGTGCGTTCCATGGGCCGTGTGACACGCGGTGTGCGCGGCATGAACCTGGCGGCAGGTGGCAAGGTGATCGCCTTGCTGGTGGCCGAGGATGGTGAGCAGTCCGTGCTTACCGCGACCGAGAACGGTTATGGCAAACGTACTTCGATCGCCGAGTACACGCGCCACGGACGCGGTACCAAAGGAATGATCGCGATCCAGACTTCCGAGCGCAACGGCAAGGTGGTCGCTGCCACGCTGGTCGGCACCGAGGATGAGATCATGCTGATCGGTACCAACGGGGTGCTGATCCGTACCCGCGTCAACGAGATCCGCGAGATGAGCCGCGCCACGCAGGGTGTGACGCTGATGAATCTTGAGAAGGGCGAGAAGCTGGCCGGTCTGAGCCGCATCGCCGAGACAGAAGCCGAGACAGAAGAAGAATCAGAAGCTGAAATCGAATCCGATAACGAATAATTCCCGGGGAGAAAAGGGCATGGCGATCTATAACTTCAGTGCAGGGCCGGCGGTATTGCCGAAGGAAGTGTTGCTGCAGGCGCAGGCGGAACTGGCCGACTGGCACGGCAGCGGCATGTCGGTGATGGAGATGTCGCATCGCGGCAAGGAATACATGGGCATCCATGCCCAGGCCGAGGCCGATCTGCGCGAGTTGATGGGCATTCCCGCCAACTACAAAGTGCTGTTCCTGCAAGGCGGCGCACACCTGCAGTTTTCCATGATCCCGCTCAATCTGATGCGCGACAAGGCATCGGCCGACTACGTGAATACCGGCGAATGGTCCAAGAAGGCCATCGGCGAAGCGAAGAAGTTCTGTGCGGTGAACGTGGTTGCCGACAACAAGGACAAGAATTGCAGCTATGTGCCTGCTTTCGATACTTGGAAATGCGATCCGAATGCAGCCTATCTGCACTACACACCGAACGAAACGATCGGCGGCGTGGAGTTCAACTGGATCCCCGAGACGGGCGATGTGCCGCTGGTGGCGGACATGTCCTCCAACATACTGTCGCGTCCCATCGACGTGTCGAAATTCGGCCTGATCTACGCCGGCGCGCAGAAGAACATCGGCCCGGCCGGTCTGACTCTGGTGATCGTGCGCGAAGACTTGATCGGACAAGTGGCTGCGGGTACGCCGACCATGCTGGACTACAAGACCCACGCGGACGGCGAGTCCATGTACAACACGCCGCCGACTTTCGCCATCTATATGGCCGGGCTGGTGTTCCAGTGGCTGAAGAGGAACGGCGGTATCGCCGCGATGGAAAAGACCAACATCGCCAAGTCGCAGTTGCTGTACGACGCGATCGACAGTAGTAAAGGCTTCTATAACTGCCCGGTGAACAAGGCGGATCGTTCGCGCATGAACGTGCCGTTTACGCTGAAGGACGCCGCGCTGGATGGCGAATTCCTCAAACAGGCGGATGCGCGCGGGTTGCTGCAACTGAAAGGCCACCGTTCCGTCGGTGGCATGCGGGCCTCGATCTATAACGCCATGCCGCTGGAAGGCGTGCAGGCGCTGGTCGGGTTCATGAACGAGTTCGCGCGCAGCAAATCCTGAGTTAAGAGCGCGCCGTCATGAGCCGCATATTCCAGGTCCTCACGCTGAACAAGATCTCTGCCACGGGCTTGAAGCGTCTGCCGGCAGGGCGCTACGTCACCGGTAACGATATCGAGAAACCGGATGCGATCCTGGTGCGCTCGCAGAATATGCATGAGATGGATATCCCGGCCAGTGTGCTGGCCATCGCGCGTGCCGGAGCGGGCACGAATAACGTGCCAGTCAAGCAGATGAGTGACCGCGGTGTGCCGGTGTTCAACGCGCCGGGTGCGAATGCCAATGCAGTGAAGGAGTTGGTCATTACCGGCATGCTGCTGGCCTCGCGCAACATCATTCCGGCATTGAACTTCACGGCTGGACTGAGCGGTGACAATGCGACCCTGCACAAGCTGGTCGAGGACGGCAAAAAGCATTACGCCGGTACAGAACTGCGCGGACGCACGCTGGGTGTGGTCGGTCTCGGCGCTATCGGGCGCCTGGTGGCTGATGCCGCACTCGGGCTGGGTATGCAGGTGATCGGTTTCGATCCAGAGATCACGGTCGATGCTGCCTGGGGTCTGTCTTCTCAAGTGAAGAAGGCGCACAGCATCGAAGACCTGCTCAAACATAGCGACTTCGTCACTTTGCATGTGCCCTTGCTGGATGCAACGCGCGACCTGATCGATGCGAAGCGGGTGGCGGCGATGAAGGCTGGTGCGGTGCTGTTGAATTTCTCGCGTGATGCGATCGTGAACGAAGATGCGGTGCTCGCCGGGCTGAGCAGCAAACACCTGCGGAGTTATGTGTGCGATTTCCCCAGTAACAAGACATTGGGGAACGAAAGGATCATCGCGCTGCCGCATCTGGGGGCGTCGACTGCGGAGGCGGAAGAGAACTGTGCAGTGATGGTGGTAGAGCAGCTGCGTGAATATCTGGAGCATGGCAACATCAGCAATACGGTGAACTTTCCCAATGTCGTGATGCCCCGTGAATCGGCGTTCCGGGTGGCCATCGCCAATGCCAATGTACCGAACATGCTGGGGCAGATCTCGTCTGCGCTGGCTGAAGCTGGAATAAACATCCATAACATGACCAATAAATCGCGCGGCGATATGGCCTATACGCTGGTGGATACCGACAGCGCATTGCCGCAAAAACTGATAGCACATCTGGCCGCCATTCCCGGCGTGCTGGGAGTGCGCGATCTGCAGCTGGAGAATGAAGCGTGAGCGAAGAGCTGAAGAAATACAGAGAACAGATAGACCGACTGGATGGTCAGTTGCTGGAGATGTTCAACCAGCGTGCCAAACTGGCGCAACAGATTGGCCATGCCAAAGGCGAGAGCGCCGTGTTGCGCCCCGAGCGCGAGGCGCAGGTGTTGCAACGACTGGTGCAGGAGAATACCGGCCCGCTGTCGGCAGATGCCATCAATCAACTGTTCACCGAAGTGATCTCACAGTGCCGTGCGCTGGAAGCGCCGTTGCATGTGGCATATCTGGGGCCGCATGGCACGTTCAGTGAGGCCGCAGTGTTCCAGCGTTTCGGTCAGGCGACGGAAGGTATCCCGGTCGATTCCATCGATGGCGTGTTCAAAGCAGTGGAGAGTGGTGCGGCTAGCTATGGCATGGTGCCGGTGGAGAATTCCACAGAAGGCGCGGTCGGTCGCACGCTGGATCTGCTGTTGAATAGCAGTATGAGGATTTGCGGCGAGGTCATGCTGCAAGTGCATCAATGCCTGTTGTCCAATGAGAACGAACTGTCATTGATCCGCAAGGTGTATTCGCATCCACAGTCGTTCGGTCAGTGTCAGGACTGGTTGCATGCCCATCTGCCTCATACCGAGCGCATCACGGCCAGCAGCAATGCTGATGCGGCCCGTCTGGCGACCGAGGAATCGTTCTCCGCTGCCATTGCCGGCGTGCAGGCGGCAGAGCATTTCAAACTCAAGGTGCTGGCGCAGAACATCGAGGACGACGCGCGCAACACCACGCGTTTCCTCGTGATCGGCGATCAGGATGTGGCTCCCTCGGGGAGAGACAAGACTTCGCTGGTGATGACGGCGGCGAATCGTCCGGGTGCGATGCATGACCTGCTCACTCCGTTCGCGCAGCATGGTGTGTCGATGACCAAGATGGAGTCGCGCCCCTCGGGCACGGGGCTGTGGGAATACGTGTTCTACGTGGACATCGAAGGTCATCAAAAAGATGCCAAAGTGGCGGCTGCACTTGACCAGTTGCGGCAGATCGCAGCCTTCGTCAAGGTGCTGGGATCCTACCCGGTCGCCGTTTGAATAATCAGTATTAATTAATCTGAGAGACGCGGTAAAGGCCGATACGCCAGTAGAATCCGTTTCTTCGGCTTGCTGTGCCGTTGTTTCTCTATTGTTCATGTGGTGGATTTGAGTTTATGAATTATTGTGATTTAGCCCCTTCCTACATCCGTGCCATCGCACCCTATCAGCCCGGAAAACCGATCTCCGAGCTGGAGCGTGAATTGGGGATAACCGGCATCATCAAGCTGGCCTCGAACGAGAACCCCTTGGGTGCAAGTGCTGCGGCCGTGGCCGCGATGCAGGAAGCGATCAAGAACATCGCGTTGTATCCTGACGGCAACGGTTTCGAACTGAAGGATGCGCTGGTTAAACGTTACAGCGTGACGCATGCCAATATCACTCTGGGTAACGGCTCCAACGACTTGCTGGAGCTGGCGGCACGCGCCTTCCTCACGCCGGGCGACAAGGTGGTGTATTCGGCGCATGCATTTGCGGTGTACGCATTGGCGACGCAGGCAGTCGGCGCGACCGGCATCAGCGTGCCGGCGACCGAAGGCTATGGCCATGATCTGCCGGCCATGCTGGATGCGGCCAAAACGAACAAGGCCAAGATCGTGTTCATCGCCAACCCGAACAATCCGACCGGCACTTTTCTGGAAGCGGAAGCGTTGCTGGCGTTCATGCGCGGCTTGCCGCAAGACATACTGGTGGTGCTGGACGAGGCGTACAACGAATACTTGCCGGAAGAAAAACGCTACGACAGCGTGAGTTGGTTGAAGGAATTCCCCAATCTCATCATCTCGCGCACCTTCTCCAAGGCCTATGGTCTGGCCGGTCTGCGCGTGGGCTACGCGATGTCCCATGAACAGGTGACGGACATGATGAATCGCGTGCGCCAGCCGTTCAATGTGAACAGTGTGGCACAGGCGGCGGCCGTGGCCGCATTGCGTGACGTGTCGTTCGTCAAGCGCACTTTCGAGCTGAACCAGCGCGGTATGGCGCAGATCACCGAGGGTCTGGGCAAGCTGGAGCTGAACTACATCCCGTCCTGTGGCAACTTCGTCGCGTTCCATATCGGCAATGCCTCGGCGACCTACCGGCGCTTGCTGGAACTGGGCGTGATCGTGCGTCCGATCGAGAACTACGACATGCCTGGCTGGCTGCGCGTTTCCATCGGACTGGAAAGCGAGAACGCCAAATTCCTGGGCGCATTGGAAAAATGCATCAATGAGCAGGTAAACGGAGAAGCTAAATGATCATCGTGATGGGCAGTGACACGACCGACGCGCAACTCGATGTAGTGGTGAAGAAGATCGAGGCAGCCGGGCTGCGCGCCAACATCTCGCGCGGCATCGAACGCATCGTGGTCGGTGCCATCGGCGACGAGCGCAAGCTGGAGGCGGAGATGTTCACCCCGCTGCCGGGTGTGGAGTCGGCGATGCATATCGCCAAACAGTACAAGATCGTGTCGCGCGAGTCGCACAAGGCGGACACCGTGATAGATATCGCCGGTGTGCCGCTGGGCGGCAAGCAGATCCAGATCATCGCCGGACCATGTTCGGTGGAGACGCAGGAGCAAATGGACCTCGCCGCCAAATTCACGCATGAAGCGGGTTGCCGTCTGATGCGTGGAGGCGCGTTCAAACCTCGCACCAGCCCCTATGCATTTCAAGGGCACGGTGTGGAAGGGCTGGACATGTTCCGCAAGGCGGCACAGAAATACAAATTGCCCATCGTCACCGAATTGATGGATGCACGCCAACTGGACGCATTCATGGAATACGATGTGGATGCAATCCAGATCGGTACACGCAACATGCAGAACTTCGATCTGCTCAAGGCGGTAGGCAAGATCAACAAGCCCATCATTCTCAAGCGCGGCATGTCGGCCACCATCAGCGAATGGCTGATGTCGGCGGAATACATCGCCGCAGGCGGCAATCACAACATCATCTTCTGCGAGCGCGGCATCCGTACCTTCGAGACCGCCTACCGCAACGTGCTGGATGTAACCGCTATCGCCGTGCTCAAGAAAGAAACGCACCTGCCGGTGATCGTCGATCCATCGCACGCGGGCGGCAAGGCATGGATGGTGCCCGCACTGTCACAAGCGGCTATCGCGGCCGGCGCGGACGGCTTGCTGGTCGAAATGCATCCCAGCCCGTGCGATGCATGGTGCGATGCCGATCAGGCGCTGACACCGGATGAGTTGAAGAAACTGATGGGAACGTTGGGTGCGATCGCCGGGGCGATCGGGCGCACGCTGTAAATTATGCAACCCGCCTTCCGCAAGATCGTCATCTTCGGCGTCGGCCTCATCGGCGGCTCCTTCGCACTCGCGCTACGCAAGGCGGGCGCGGTGGGTGAGGTGGTCGGCTTCGGTCGCAGTCAGGCCACGCTGGATGAAGCCAGGCGGCTCGGCATCCTGGATCGCACCGGCAGCGATGTGGCGAGAGAGGTGAGGGATGCCGATCTGGTGTTGCTGGCCACGCCGGTGGCGCAGATGGGCGATCTCTTTGCGCGTATCGCGCCTCATTTGGGCACGCAGACGCTGGTGACTGACGGTGGTAGCACCAAGTGTGATGTGGTGGCTGCTGCGCGCAGCCATCTGGCTGGCAAGATCGCACAGTTCATTCCCGCGCACCCTATCGCGGGAGCAGAGAAGAGCGGCGCATCGGCGGCGATGGCTGATCTGTATCAAGGCAAGAAGGTCGTGCTTGCACCATTGCCTGAGAACTCAAAAGAATCCGTTGCGCGTGTGCGTCAGGCATGGGAAGCATGCGGCGCAGTGGTCAGTGAGTTGACACCGGAAGAACACGATGGCGTGTTTGCGGCGGTGAGTCATCTGCCGCATCTGCTGTCATTTGCGCTGGTGCATGATTTGGCGCAGCGGGCTAACAAAGACTTGTTGCTGTCCTTCGCAGCCAGTGGTTTCCGTGATTTTACGCGTATCGCTGCCAGCTCTCCCGAGATGTGGCGCGACATCAGTCTGGCCAACCGCGACGCCTTGCTGCGCGAATTGCAGCAATACATGAACGAGCTTTCCTCTTTGCAACAGGCGCTGGCCGACAACGATGCCGCCAAGCTGGAAGAGATATTCAGTCTGGCACGCGAAGTGCGCAGTACCTGGACTCAACAATAATCACCTATTTCATCGCATGCCTCAGTACGAATATATCGATCTTCCATCCTTGATGTCCGCGCACGGTACGGTGCGCCTGCCCGGTTCCAAGAGCATCTCCAATCGCGTGCTGTTACTGGCGGCACTGTCGGAAGGTGTGACCGTGGTGCGCGACCTGTTGAAGTCGGACGATACCGACCGCATGCTGGAAGCTTTGGCTACTTTGGGTGTTGGCGTGGAGTCGCTGGGCGACAACGCCTATCGCATCACGGGTTGCGCAGGCGATATCCCCAATAAAGAAGCAAGGTTGTTCTTGGGTAATGCGGGCACTGCTTTCCGTCCGTTGACGGCGGCTCTGGCTCTGTCGGGCGGTGGCTATGAGTTGTCCGGTGTGGCGCGCATGCATGAGCGGCCAATTGGCGATCTGGTGGTCGCTTTGTGTCAACTGGGTGCAGACATACGCTATCTGGGCAACGAAGGTTTTCCTCCTCTAAAAATCTCTCCAGCCCAACTGGCGGGTGATACGGCGCAGGTGCGTGGTGATGTGTCCAGTCAGTTCCTCACGGGACTGCTGATGGCTTTGCCCTTGCTGGATCGCACGGTGAAGGTCGAAGTAGTTGGCGAGTTGATCTCCAAGCCCTATATCGAAATTACGCTGGCGATGATGGCGCGCTTTGGTGTGGTTGTTCAGCGCGATGGTTGGCATAGCTTCACGGTTGCAGCGGGTAGCCGCTATGTCTCGCCGCAAGAGATATATGTCGAAGGCGATGCCTCCTCTGCTTCCTATTTCCTGGCTGCCGGAGCAATCGGTGGCGGAACCGTCCGTGTCGAGGGTGTGGGCAGGGATAGCGTGCAGGGCGATATACGTTTTGCAGAAGAGCTGGAAAAGATGGGCGCGCACATCACCATGGGGCCGAACTGGATGGAAGCTAGTGGTCCTGCGAATGGCAGACTAAAGGCCATCGAGCTCGACTGCAATCACATCCCCGATGCGGCGATGACGCTGGCGGTTGCTGCCTTGTTCGCCGAAGGTACGACCTCGCTGCGCAACATTGCCAGCTGGCGCGTGAAGGAAACCGACCGCATCACGGCAATGGCGACCGAGCTGCGCAAGGTGGGGGCGACAGTGGAAGAGGGTGCGGACTACATCCGCATAACACCGCCGATTCAGATCAAGCATGCTGCCATTGATACCTACGACGACCACCGTATGGCGATGTGCTTCTCGCTGGCTGCATTCGGTGGCGCAGGTGTTCGCATCAATGATCCGAAATGCGTCGCCAAGACCTTTCCTGACTATTTCACGGAGTTCGCAAAAGTGACACAAGCCGTTCCGGTTATCGCCATCGATGGTCCCTCCGCTTCAGGTAAGGGGACGGTGGCGCAACGTGTGGCCGATGCCTTGGGCATGCATTACCTCGATAGCGGCGCGCTGTACCGCTTGCTGGGCTTGGCGGCACAGCGCCACGGTGTGGCGCTGGATGATGAAGCCGGGCTGGCAGCGCTGGCGGGAAAAGTGGATATCCGTTTCGAGAAGGGGGAGACCTGGCTGGATGGCGAGATGGTCGGCGACGAATTGCGCACCGAGGAGGCAGGGTCTGCCGCCTCCAAAGTGGCGTCACTGCCGCAAGTCAGGGCCGCTTTGCTGAATAAACAGCGCGCCTTCCGCCAGTCGCCCGGACTGGTGGCGGACGGTCGCGATATGGCGTCGGTGGTGTTCCCTGATGCGGTGTTGAAGGTGTTCCTGACCGCCTCGGCTGAGGCTCGCGCGGAGCGTAGATATAAGCAGTTGAAAGAAAAAGGGATGGGTGCTAATATCGCCGCCCTTTTGCAGGATATACAGGCGCGCGACGAGCGGGATATGCAACGCAGCGTCGCACCACTGCAACAGGCGCAAGGTGCAGGTCTGCTGGATACGACGCCTCTGAACATCGAGCAAGCGGTCGAAGAAGTGCTGACACGATACCGTGCATTGAGTTAGGCCCCGTTTGGCTCCCCGCCATCCGGGTTGATGAACGAACCCCCGTGCAGTTGCGGGATAACCTGAGAGTAGATCGAAAATGACCGCTGTAGCCGAAATGGAAAGCTTTGCATCACTGTTTGAAGAAAGCCTGAATCGCAAGGAAATGCGTGCAGGTGAACTCATCACCGCCCAAGTCGTTCGCGTTGAGCAGAACGTGGTCGTGGTGAATGCCGGACTGAAGTCCGAAAGTTATATCCCTGTTGAAGAATTCAAAGACGCAACAGGCGCGATCGAAGTCAAGGCGGGTGATTTCACCACCGTGGCCATCGAATCGCTGGAAAACGGCTACGGCGAAACCCGCCTGTCGCGCGAAAAAGCCAAGCGTCTGGCTGCCTGGATCGACCTGGAGCAGGCGATGGAAGAAGGCCGCATCGTTGAAGGTTACGTCAGTGGCAAGGTCAAGGGCGGTCTGACTGCGATGGTCAACGGCATCCGCGCATTCTTGCCCGGTTCGCTGGTGGACATCCGTCCTGTCAAGGACACCACGCCGTACGAAAACAAGACCATGGAACTCAAGGTCATCAAGCTGGATCGCAAGCGTAACAACGTGGTGGTTTCCCGCCGCGCTGTGATGGAAGAGACTCAGGGCGCTGATCGCGAATCCTTGCTGGAAAACCTCAAGGAAGGCGCAGTGGTCAAGGGTATCGTCAAGAACATCACCGACTACGGTGCGTTCGTTGATCTGGGCGGTATCGATGGTCTGTTGCACATCACCGATCTGGCATGGCGCCGCGTCAAGCACCCGTCCGAGGTGCTGACTGTTGGCGACGAGATCGAAGCCAAGATTCTGAAATTCGACCAGGAGAAGAACCGCGTTTCTCTCGGCATCAAGCAGATGGGCGACGATCCGTGGAATGGTCTGGCACGTCGCTACCCGCAGGGCACACGCCTGTTCGGTAAGGTGACCAACCTGACCGACTACGGTGCGTTCGTGGAGATCGAGCAAGGTATCGAAGGTCTGGTGCACGTTTCTGAAATGGATTGGACCAACAAGAACGTTCATCCTTCCAAGGTCGTTGCACTGGGCGACGAAGTAGAAGTGATGATCCTCGAGATCGACGAGCAGCGCCGCCGTATCTCACTGGGCATGAAGCAATGCAAGTCCAATCCCTGGGATGACTTCGCAGCTAACCACCAGAAGGGTGACAAAGTTAAGGGCGCTATCAAGTCGATCACTGACTTCGGTGTGTTTATCGGTCTGGATGGCGGTATCGACGGTCTGGTTCACCTGTCCGATCTGTCCTGGAGTGTTGCCGGCGAAGAAGCCGTACGCAACTACAAGAAGGGTGACGAACTGGAAGCAGTTGTGCTGGCGATCGATGTCGAGCGCGAGCGCATCTCCCTCGGTATCAAGCAACTGGAAGGCGATCCGTTCGGCGGCTTCGTAACCGGCCATGACAAGGGTGCTATTGTTACCGGCATCGTCAAGTCTCTGGACGCGAAGGGTGCTGTGATCGGTCTGGACGGCGATGTAGAAGCCTACCTGAAGGCTTCCGAAGTGTCGGTGGATCGCGTGGAAGATATCCGCAACCACCTGAAGGAAGGCGACACCGTCAAGGCTGTTATCATCAACGTGGACCGCAAGAACCGCGGCATCAACCTGTCGATCAAGGCACTGGACAAGGCCGATACGGCAGCAGCGATGCAGAAGTTCGCAGCTGAGAACACCAGTGCTTCCGGCACCACTAACCTGGGTGCTTTGCTCAAGGCCAAGATGGATTCCAGCAAGGCTGACGCGCAGTAAGGGGGCAGGGTAATGACACGTTCCGATCTGATCGCCAGACTGGCAGAGCGTCATCCCCAGCTGTTGGGGAAGGATGCCGAGCTGTCGGTCAAGGTGATACTGGACAGTATGTCCGCCACTTTGTCTGGCGGCGGGCGTATCGAGATTCGCGGATTTGGCAGCTTTGCCTTGAATTATCGTCCACCACGCTTGGGACGCAATCCCAAGTCCGGTGACAAGGTTCAGGTACCTGCCAAGTACGTGCCTCACTTCAAGGCAGGCAAGGAACTGCGGGAACGCGTGGATTACCCTCAATCCTGAAGTAACAAGTGATTGAATGATTGGCGGCACATCGCAAGATGCGCCGCCAATTTTTTTGCGAGTTATTGCCCATAGGGCCATATCCCTGCGAGAAACAATTGCGTGTTCGTGCTATCTTTGCACCTCCGATTCGATGACGAAAATTGAAGAATGCGCTATTTGAGCTGGTTGCTGCGGATACTGCTGTTTATCGCATTGCTGGGCTTTGCGATGAAGAACAACGAGATCGTTTCGCTACGCTATCTGTTCGGTTACGAATGGCAAGCGCCGCTGGTGGTCGACTTATTCATCTTCCTTGTCATCGGTGTGGTCATCGGCATGCTGGCGATGCTCGATACGGTGGTGCGTTTGCGCAGTGATCTGGCGCATGCGCGCGCAGAAAATAATTCCAAACAATCCGGGCGAAGTGCTGAGAATCAAACAGATACCCCCGAACAGTCTTCCTGAAAACACAAGATGGATTTTGAACCTTGGATGTTGCTGGTATTCCCGTTGTTCTTCGGCATGGGATGGATGGCTGCACGTGTAGATATCAAAGAATTATTGTCGGAATCGAACTCGTTGCCGCGGTCCTATTTTCAGGGACTGAACTTCCTGCTCAACGAACAGCAGGACCAAGCGATCGAGGCTTTCATAGAAGTGGTGAAGGTCGATCCGCAGACTATCGAGTTGCACTTTGCGCTGGGCAGTTTATTCCGTCGTCGCGGCGAGGTGGACCGTGCGATACGCATGCACCTCAATCTTTATGAGCGCGCTGATCTGGATGAAGAAAAGCGTCAACAGGCCTTGTTCGAACTGGCGCAAGATTACCTGAAGGCCGGCATACTGGATCGGGCTGAGACGGCTTTTCATGGTTTGAACGGCACATCCCACGAACTTGCTGCGCTGGAGTTTTTGCTGGAGATATATCAAAAAGAAAAGGATTGGCTGAAGGCGATCGATATCACGCAGCGACTTGCGATGCTGACCGGAAAATCCTACGCAAGACAATCATCGTTCTTCTATTGCGAATTGGCTGAACGAGAGTGCGCAGACAAGCAGGTGGATGCGGCGATCGTGCATCTGGAGCAGGCACTTGCTGTCGATCCGCAAGGCGTGCGAGCCAGCATTAAGTTAGGCGATATCGCGTTGGCTTCCGGGAATACGCAACGCGCTATAGAGATATGGAAAACGGTGGAGACGCGGGATGCGCAGTATCTGCCTCTGGTCGCCGAGCGTCTGCTGAACGCCTATGCGCAGAACGGAAAAGAGTCAACGGGCGTGGCACTGCTGCAAGCATATCTGCAGAAACATCCTTCCCTGGACCTCATGAATGTGCTGTTCGAAGCACTGGTCGAAACAGATGGTCCTGAGGCTGCCTACCAGATGGTGCTAAACGAACTGAAGCGCAATCCCACTTTGCTCGGTTTGGATAAATTGCTCGAAGCACAATTGATGAAGATGACTGGCGAGCGACGAGGGGATGTGGAACTGGTGAAATCGCTGATCCACAATCGCACGCGCAGTCTGGCGATGTATCGTTGCGGCCATTGTGGATTCAAAGCCAAACAGTTCTATTGGCACTGCCCGGCTTGTCACAGCTGGGAAAGTTATTCGCCGAAACGCAGTGAAGAGAATGGATTGATCGCATGAGTTCCACTGTACAAAAAGACCCGAAGATTATCGTTGCGCTGGATTATGCGCAGGCCGCTTCCGCACTGGCTCTGGCAGAGCGGCTAGAGCCGGCCTTTTGTCGTCTTAAGGTCGGCAAGGAGTTGTTTACTTCTGCAGGGCCGCAGCTGGTAGAGAAATTGCAGCAGCGCGGGTTTGAAGTATTCCTCGATCTGAAGTTTCACGACATCCCCAACACTACCGCGCAAGCCTGCAAGGCTGCTGCCGGACTGGGGGTGTGGATGGTTAATGTGCATGCACTGGGTGGGCGCAAGATGATGGAGACGGCGCGTGAAGCACTGGCGAATCATGTGCTACGACCGAAACTGATAGCAGTGACCATTCTGACCAGCATGGCACAGGAAGATTTGAACGGGATCGGTATCGATGTCAGTGCGGCGCTGATGGTGTCACGTCTGGCACAACTGACACGCGATAGCGGGCTGGATGGCGTGGTGTGTTCGGCACAGGAAGCCGCCACTCTGCGCCAGCAATGCGGTCAGGACTTTTGTCTGGTGACGCCGGGCATCCGCCCTGCGAACGCAGCTGCAAACGATCAATCGCGCATCATGACGCCGCAAGCAGCGCTGCAGGCAGGGTCCAGCTATCTGGTGATTGGTCGTCCGATCACGCAAGCAGCAGATCCATTGCAGGCGCTGCAGGATATTCTGAAAGAGACAGGAGAAATGGCATGAAACTGCCATCGTTCGATAAGGCAAGGGTGTTGGTCGTCGGTGACGTGATGTTGGACCGTTACTGGTTTGGTGATGTCAGCCGCATATCGCCGGAGGCGCCGGTGCCGGTGTTGAAAGTGAGCAAGGTCGAGGAACGTCCTGGCGGTGCCGCCAACGTGGCACGCAACATCGCTGAACTGGGGGCGAACTGCACACTATTGTCGGTGGTCGGTGCGGACGAAGCGGGAGATTGCCTGCAACGCCTGCTGACAGGACAGGGCAGGGTCGATGCCTTATTGCATCGCGATGAGAGTTTTTCCACCATCGTCAAGCTGCGCGCCATCGCACGTCAGCAGCAATTGCTGCGTATCGATTTCGAGACGCCTCCCAGTCACGAAGTGTTGCAGGCCAAGCTGGCGGATTTCCGCAGCAAACTGCCGGATTGCGATGTGGTTTTGTTATCCGACTACGGCAAGGGCGGGCTGACCCATATCGCGGAGATGATTCGACTGGCACGTGCGGCGGGCAAGCCTGTTTTGGTCGATCCTAAAGGTGATGAATACGAGCGCTATCGCGGTGCAACGCTGCTGACTCCTAACCGTAGCGAATTCCGTGAAGTTGCCGGTAACTGGAAGAGCGACGCGGAGTTGAATGATAAGGCGCAGAAGCTACGCACCGAGTTGGGGTTGGATGCCTTGCTGGTGACGCGCAGTGAGGAAGGGATGTCGCTGTTCCGTGAACAGGGCATCTTGCACGAGCCGACGCAGGCACGCGAAGTGTTCGATGTGAGTGGTGCTGGAGATACGGTCATCGCCACATTGGCAGTGATGTTGGCGAGCGGTGCTGATATGGTGGAGGCGGTACGCATCGCGAATCGTGCTGCAGGCTTGGTGGTGGCCAAGCTGGGCACGGCAGTGGTTTCGCGCGAAGAGATAATCGAAGATATGAAAGGCTGATCATGTACTACATTGTTACCGGCGCGGCCGGGTTCATTGGATCCAATCTGGTCAAAGCACTTAATGAACGTGGCGAGACCAATATCATCGCAGTCGACAATCTGAAGAAGGCGGACAAGTTCCTGAATCTCACTGATTGCGAGATCGCTGACTTCCTGGATAAAGAGGACTTCATCGAACGTGTGATGGGCGGAGACTTTGATGGGGAAATCACCGCGGTATTGCATGAAGGTGCTTGTTCCGACACCATGGAGACGGATGGCCGTTACATGATGGAGAACAACTATCGTTATTCTCTGGAACTGCTCAATCACTGCCAGAACGAAGAAGTCCCGTTTTTGTATGCCTCTTCCGCTTCGGTCTACGGCGGTGGTGGTGTGTTCAAGGAAAGTCGCGAATACGAGTCGCCGCTGAACGTCTATGCCTATTCAAAGTTCCTGTTCGATCAGGTGGTGCGTCGTCGCTGGTCGGAACGCACATCGCAGATCGTGGGGTTCCGTTATTTCAACGTATACGGCCAACGCGAACAGCATAAGGGGCGGATGGCTTCGGTGGCCTTCCATTTCTTCAACCAGTATCGCGCTGAAGGACATGTGAAACTATTCGAGGGTTGTGATGGATATGCCAACGGCGGCCAGTTGCGCGACTTCGTCTCTGTGGAGGATGTGGTTAAAGTCAATATGCATTTCCTGGAGCATCCGGAAAAGTCTGGCATCTTCAATTTGGGCACGGGTACGGCGCAGAGCTTCAATGATGTGGCTGTGGCGACCATCAATACCTTGCGTATTGCGAATGGGGAGCCGGTGTTGACGCTGGAGGAGTTGCTGCAGCAACAAATTATTCGCTATATTCCGTTCCCGGACGCTTTGCGCGGCAAGTATCAGAGCTACACGCAAGCTGATATATCTGCTATGCGCGAGGCTGGTTATTTGGAGCCATTCTTGACCGTGGAGCAAGGAACGGCGAATTACGTGAATTACATGCTGGCGAAGTCGAGGTAGAACGGGAGGAGGGTGTGCAACCCGCGACCTAGGTCGCTAACTTCGAAAGGAGAAAGTGATGAAGAAGCTGTTGCTATCCCTGTTGGTACTTTTGTTTTCCGGATCACTCTACGCAGCTGTCGATTTGAATACGGCAAGCGTCGAGGAATTGCGGGCTGTAAAAGGAATTGGGGCTTCGAAAGCCGAAGCTATTGTGCAGCATCGAAAACAGCATGGACCATTCAAGCGAGTGGAAGAGCTTGATCAGGTCAAAGGGTTTGGCAAGAAAACGGTAGAGCGCTTGCGTAGCGAATTTACCGTGAGCAAGCCGGATAAGAAATAGTCTGTTACAGCGCATCATTCGAGCCGCCCGGCCAGCAGCCGGGCGGTTTTTATTTATACGAAAATGGAATAACAAAATAGGCAATTGTGATTATCAGGAATGATGGGCTCTGCCTATAATGCGGCCATCGTATCTTTATCAATTCGAGGAGTATGGGATGTCAAAGTCGTTTGCAGATAATTCGCTTTCTGTCGGCGGTACGCCGCTGATCAAACTGAACCGGATCGGTGATGGCGCGCCTGCCACCATCTTCGCCAAGGTCGAGGGGCGCAATCCAGCTTATTCGGTAAAGGATCGCATCGGTGTGGCAATGATCGATGATGCAACGCAGAAGGGGTTGCTCGGCCAGGGCAAAGAGATCGTCGAGCCTACCAGCGGCAACACCGGCATCGCGCTGGCCTTCGTGGCCGCAGCACGCGGCATCCCGCTTACTTTGACCATGCCCGAGACGATGAGTGTCGAGCGTCGCAAATTGCTGGTCGCTTACGGTGCAAAACTGGTACTGACAGAAGGTGCGAAAGGTATGGGCGGTGCGATCGCCAAGGCGAAGGAGATTGCCGAGACCGACTCAAAGTATGTTCTGTTGCAACAATTCGAGAACCCCGCCAATCCCGCGATCCATGAGGCGACCACGGGACCGGAAATCTGGAACAATACCGATGGCAAGGTCGATATTTTTGTGGCAGGGGTCGGGACCGGAGGAACTATCACCGGTGTGTCGCGTTATATCAAGAATACCCAAGGCAAGGCGATCAAATCAGTGGCGGTTGAACCGACAGCAAGTCCAATCCTTACGCAAAAGAGGGCAGGGCAGGAACTCAAGCCGGCGCCACACAAGATACAGGGCATAGGCGCGGGCTTTGTGCCGGGCGTGCTGGACCTGTCGTTGGTGGACGAAGTCGAGCTGGTGACGAATGAAGATGCCGTGTTGTATGCGCGTCGTCTGGCGCAGGAGGAAGGTATCCTTTCCGGTATCTCCAGTGGTGCGGCGGTAGCGGCGGCGGTGCGTCAGGCACAAAAGCCCGAGAACGCAGGCAAGACTATCGTTGTCATCCTGCCGGACTCTGGAGAGCGCTATCTGAGCTCCATCCTGTTTGAAGGCTTGTTCGATGCTTCAGGCATCGCAATCTAAAGCAACAGTGCAAAGGAAGATGCTTGCATTTATGATGCGGACATCATCCATATACGGAACCTGCCATGTACAAAACTCTGGAGGACTATGTAGGCAATACGCCACTGGCCAGGCTCAAACGTATCCCCGGTGACACATCGAACGTCATCCTCGCAAAACTTGAGGGCAACAATCCAGCCGGTTCGGTAAAAGACAGGCCGGCACTCTCGATGATCCGGCATGCAGAAGAACGCGGCCAGATCAAACCCGGCGACACACTGATCGAGGCGACCAGTGGCAACACAGGCATCGCCTTGGCGATGGCAGCAGCAATGCGCGGCTACAAGATGATTCTGGTGATGCCTGAGAACCAGAGTGTGGAACGTCGCCAGACTATGCGTGCATTCGGCGCGGAACTGGTACTGACACCTAAAGCGGGGAGCATGGAGCTGGCACGCGATACGGCAGAGAAGATGCGCGACGAAGGTCGCGGCATCATCCTCGATCAGTTCGGCAATCCTGATAATCCGCTGGCTCACTATGAAGGTACTGCTCCGGAGATCTGGCGTGATACACAGGGCGGGATCACGCACTTCGTCAGCAGTATGGGCACCACCGGAACCATCATGGGGCATGCGCGCTACTTCAAGGAGAAGAATCCGGCTGTCCAGATCATCGGGGCGCAACCGGAGGATGGGGCGCAGATACCTGGTATCCGCAAGTGGCCAGAAGCCTATATGCCCAAGATATATGACCCCGGAAATATCGACCGGATCGAGTATATCGGACAGAAAGACGCTGAGGAAATGACGCGCCGCCTGGCGCGGGAGGAGGGTATCTTTTGCGGAATCTCTTCCGGGGGGGCGCTGAGTATCGCTATGCGCATCTCGCAGCAGGTGCAGAATGCAACCATTGTGTTCATTGTCTGTGACCGAGGCGATCGCTATCTGTCCACTGGCGTGTTTCCCGCCTGATGATTAATCGCCGAGCGCCACCTTATGTTTGGATAGCGCCGGGCTTTGTGCGAAATATCGCTTGATTCCGCTGAGTATCGCGTGCGCCATCTTCTCCTGGTAGCCTAAATCTTTCAGCCGGCGTTCTTCCGTGGGGTTGCTGATGAATGCAGTTTCCACCAGTATGGATGGGACATCGGGCGACTTAAGTACCGCGAACCCGGCTTGTTCCACCCGGCCGCGATGCAGGGTATTGATACCGCCCAGTTCTTTCAATACATGCTTGGCCAGTTTCATGCTGTCATTGATAGTGGCCGTCTGTGACAGATCCAGCAGTGTGCGTGCGAGATAAGGGTCTTTCACGGCGAGGTTCACTCCACCTATAAGATCGGCCTCGTTTTCTTTTTTTGCCAGCCAGCGTGCACTTGCGCTGGTCGCGCCACCTTCGGACAGGGCGAATACGGATGAGCCTCGCGCATGGGGTTTAATGAAGGCGTCCGCATGGATGGAGACAAAGAGGTCGGCATGTGCACGGCGTGCTTTTTCCACACGGCCACTCAAGGGGATGAAGTAGTCGCCCTCACGAATGAGTACAGCACGCATCCCCGCGGTTGCGTCTATCTGTGATTTCAATTTTCGAGCGATGGAAAGGGTCACATCTTTTTCACGCGTTCCGCGGCGACCAATTGCACCAGGATCCTCTCCACCGTGCCCTGCATCCAACGCGATGATTAGCACGCGATTGCGCAACTCGGGATAGGTTGGTTGCACTTCGGCGACGGGAGGGGGCGGTGCGGATGCCACGGCTGATTTGACACCTGCTTCAGCGCTGCTACCGGAAGGTTCGCTCGCGGCCAATTGCTGTTCCACCAGAGCCATCAAGGGGTCGAGCGGAACGGCAGGGTAGATATCGAGCACCAGCCTGTGGCCATATTCGCCGACAGGTTTCAGGCTGAATAGCTGCGGTTTAACCTGAGATTTAAGATCAAGTACCAGGCGGACCACATCGGGTTTGAAGCGCCCGATGCGCAAGCTGCTGATGTAAGGATCATCCTGACTAACCTTGTTTGCAAGTTCATTCAGTGAGGCGCTGAGTTCGATCCCTTCAAGATCAATGACTAGTCTTTCGGGATTCGAGAGTGTGAACTGGTTATATCTGATCGTAGATTTCGACTCCAGCGTCAGGCGTGTGTAATCCTGTGCAGGCCAGAGACGGGCTGAAGTGACAGGGTTCTCTGCATGGGCGGAGTGTCCGTATGCCAGAAGAAGCAGCAGGATAAGTCTTAGAGCTCGTTCAAACATTTCTTTCCGGCTTCGGTATATGCATGCAGGAATATCTCTCGCTCATCCTGTAGGATTTCGAATGTGAGACTGAGGTCGGCATCGGGTAGCAGGCCAGTCGCTTGCTCCGGCCACTCAACCAGGCAAATGTTGTGTGCATCGAATTCGTCACGGAAACCAGCTTCTTCCCACTCATCGGCATCGCGAAATCGGTAGAGGTCGAAATGACGCAAGTGTAACCCTCCAGCTTCGTAGCGTTCTACAAGAGTATAGGTCGGACTTTTGACTCGCCCTTTATATCCTAGTGCTTTCAGCAAGCCTCGAACCAGCGTGGTCTTGCCGGCGCCAAGATCGCCGCGCAGATAGATAACCAGACCAGGATGTAGTGCATGCGCCAATCTATGGGCAAATGCAACGGTGGCCTCCTCATCGGGTAGTGCTATTGGGCTATGATTCGATACATGCAAAATAGTGATCCCCAGTT
>JAHJQE010000083.1 GCA_018819205.1 Gammaproteobacteria bacterium | reverse complement strand
GCCAACTGAGCTACTCCCCGAAGTGGAGCCATCTGCCGGAGTCGAACCGGCGACCCACCGCTTACAAGGCGGTTGCTCTACCAACTGAGCTAAAGCGGCGGTAACGCATGAAACTGGTGGGTCGGCCGAGATTCGAACTCGGGACCAACGGATTAAAAGTCCGCTGCTCTACCGGCTGAGCTACCGACCCGGTAAAAAGAGAGCGCGCATTATACGGGTTTGACCTCGATAGTCAAAGCATCAAATGCGATTTAAGCATTTTGATATCGCGTCGGATCCTCAACTTGAGCTGCACGAAACCCTTCTTGCCTCAAACGGCAAGAATCACAGCGTCCACAAGCACGCCCCGACTCATCTGCCTGATAACATGAAACGGTCAGCGCGTAATCAACGCCAAGCTTCACGCCTGCCTGAATGATCTCCGCCTTACTCAGATGCAACAGCGGCGCATGCAATTTCAATGCTTTGCCTTCCACTGCCGCCTTGGTCGCGAGATTCGCCATGCGCTCGAACGCATCCACGAATTCGGGGCGGCAATCCGGATAACCGGAGTAATCCACGGCATTCACGCCGATAAAAATATCCTGTGCCTGCAGCACTTCTGCCCAAGCAAGTGCAAGCGACAACATGATGGTATTGCGCGCAGGCACATAGGTTAGCGGAATCCCGCTCGTGGCTGCTTCCGGCACAGCGATGCTGGCATCGGTCAGGGCCGAACCGCCAAACGCTGTCAGATCGATATTGATGACCCGGTGCTCAGATGCCCCCAGTTCTCTAGCCACGCGCTGCGCAGCCGCAAGTTCCGCATGATGGCGTTGACCATAGTCGACGCTCAGTGCATGACATTGGAACCCCTGCGCGCGCGCCTGTGCCAGCACAGTGGCGGAATCCAGGCCACCCGATAACAGCACGACCGCTCGTTTTTCGCTCAACGCCCCACCTCATTACCCCACAATATCTTGTGCAACTGCACCTGCATACGCACCGGCAAATGATCTCTCAATATCCATTCCGCCAGATCACGCGCTGCCAATCCATCATGGACCGGGGAGAACAGCACTTCGCATCGACGCGCCAAATCCCGGTCGCTCAGCACCTGTTTCGCCCACTGATAATCAGCCTCGTCACACAGCACGAATTTGATCTCATCATTCCCGGTGAGATACTGCAGATTATCCCAGAGGTTCTTGCTCTCCTCGCCGGAACCTGGCGTCTTGATATCAAGCACCTTCATCACACGCACATCAACGCCGCTGACGTCCAATGCCCCGCTGGTCTCCAGTGAAACTGAATAACCGGCATCACATAATGCACTCAACAGCATCAGGCTATGCTTCTGCGACAGCGGCTCACCGCCGGTCACGCACACATAATGCGCTCCGAAATTTGCCACCGCATCCAGAACCGCCTGCACCGACATGCTCTTCCCGCCGCTGAAAGCATGCGCACTGTCACAGTATTCGCAGCGCAGCGGACATCCGACCAGACGCACGAATACGGTCGGCAAGCCGATCCGGGTGCTCTCACCTTGCAACGAGAGGAATATTTCGCTGATACGCAGCGTGCTACTGGATTCGAGTGTCATGAACTACAGCGAATTACTTGATGGTGGCCAGACGTTTTTTGGCTTTGTCCGAGGCGTCACTCCCCGGAAACTGTGAGATGAGTTTCTTCAAGGTACTGCGAGCAGCAGATTTCTTCTTGAGTGACAACTGGCATTCAGCCATATTCAACATGGCCTCTGGTGCGCGCGGGTGATCGGGATACTTGGTCAGCAGATCGCGATAGGCCGCAAAACTGCTGGCGTATTCACGAGAGAGGAAATTGGCGTTACCGAGCCAGTAATACACATTGGCTTCATGTACTGATTGCGGGTACTGTCGCAGGAAATCACGGAAAGCAAGCGCTGCCTCACGATAACTCTCCGCACGATAGAAGCCATAGGCTGTTTCGAATGCACGATTCTCGCCTGTCTGGTCGCCCCCCTCTTCGGATGAAGCTGCAGGCACTGCACGCTGAGCCCCGACAGCACTTGCTTCCAGTTGCCGCATGCGTGAGTCCAGGTCGATGTAGAAATCCTTTTGCCGCTTCTCCGCATCCTGTTGAGCATGCCCGAACTCTTCGAACAGGCCGCGCTGTTTGCGCATCTCGCCGGTCTGCATCTCAAGCTGCATCTGCAAATTCAGGAAGGAGCGAACTGCCAGCTTGTTCTGCAACTCTATCTCGGCGAGCTTCTTCTCCAGAGTGACGATGCGAGCCTCCAGTTTCCTGACCTGCTGCCGTGCGTCGTCATCAGCGAACAGCCCCGCATAAGCGGGGCTACACACCAGCAACAGACCGCCCAACAAACGGGAGGCTGCAATCTTCACGTTTACTGCGCGCTGTAGTTGATGTCGGCGCGACGGTTCTGAGACCAGCAAGCTTCGTTATGCTCGCTGCAACGCGGCTTCTCTTCGCCGTAGCTGACTGTCTCGATCTGCGAGTCCGAAGCACCGCCCAACACCAGTGCACGCTTGGTGTTCTTGGCACGGCGCTGACCCAGACCGAGGTTGTATTCGCTGCTACCGCGCTCATCTGCGTTGCCTTCTACACGCACCTTGGCATCGGGATGACTCGCCAGATACTCAGCATGATTCATGATGGTTTCACGATCCGCATCCTGCACAGCATCCACATCGAACGGGAAGTACACGCTATTCTTTTCCATCAGGGCAGCTTTAGCATCGGCAGCAGCTTGTGCATCGGCAGCAGCTTGCGCATCAACAGCAGCTTGCGCATCAACAGCGGTCGCATCTGCAGCAGCTGCTGCTGCAGGAGCTTCAGAAACAGCTGCAGAAGTAGCTGGCGCCATGGCCTCTTCTTTCGGTGGATTGCTGCCACATGCAGCCAGCAGGTTCAACAACAACACACTGAGGATCAGTTTCTTCATCTCGCGTACTCCTTCTTAATTATCTATTTCAGGAACGGGCCCCACATTGGTTCGCGGATATCCCCGCGCTGGGCAACCATCTTCTGCTTCACACGGCCATCGCTTGAAACGGTTGCCAATATACCACGACCCTGCACCTCGGTTGCAAACAGGATCATCTTGCCGTTGGGCGCAAAGCTCGGCTTTTTCTCCCATCCGCCGGCTGTAAGTATCTGAGTTTGTCTGCTTTCCATATCG
The DNA here is from genome assembly GCA_018819205.1 of Gammaproteobacteria bacterium. GTDB lineage: Bacteria > Pseudomonadota > Gammaproteobacteria > Burkholderiales > Gallionellaceae > Sideroxyarcus. The sequence goes on along the minus strand of JAHJQE010000083.1, from coordinate 30,348 downwards.
TGCACGGCGATATGAAAGATGCCCTCGTTGAAATGCGCAAACACAAAACTGTTGCCATCAGGATGGAAGCGGGGCGAGAAGGCATTGCCCGATTCAAAGGTCAGCCTTTCTACATCACGGCTGTCGATCGACACGCGATATATCTGCGGACTACCGCCTCGATCGGAGGTGAAGAGCAGGGATTTACCATCGGGAGAAAAAGACGGTTCGGTATCGATTGCATCACTATGGGTGATGCGACGCAGGTGGCTGCCATTGCTGTTGGCAAGATATATCTGCGAAGCGTCATCGCGTGTCAGCACCATGGCGATCTGCATGCCATCCGGAGACCAGGCCGGTGCACTGTTACTGCCAGGAAAATCCGCGATCAGTTTGCGTTGGCGGGTGGTCAGTGATTGCACATAGACCATGGCGCGTCGCTTCTCGAAACTGACGTAAGCGATCTGCCTTCCATCCGGAGACCAGGCTGGCGACATGATGGGCTCTCTTGAGGTGAGCAGCGCCTGTTCGTTATCTCCGTCGCTATCGGCCACGACCAGACGATAGACCCCCTCATCACGGCTGACGTAGGCGATGCGCGTACTGAACACTCCCGGGCTGCCGGTCAGGCGCTCATATACGAGATCCGCGATGCGGTGTCCGATTGCCCGCACCTGATCCTCTTTGGCCGTCACCACTTGCGACATCAGTTCAGCGTTCCGCACCAGGTCAAACAGACGGAATTCAACTGAGATCTTTCCTTCACTCTGAGACTGGATGCTGCCTATCAGCACCGCTTCCACGCCCAGCCACTCGGCTGGTCTGATATCGCGCGGTTCATGCGGAGATTTACCCGCCGGATCGATCAATTTGAACAGACCGGTGCGGGCCAAGTCACTCCCCACCAGAGCGAGCAAACTCTGCGCGATCGCGGCATCACCGGCAAACCGCACCAGCGAGACTGGGGTCTGATGCTCACCCGCACCGGTGATCTCGATGTTCAGCACCGCGTGCACCGGTGCCGAAAGAATCATCAAATACAACAGAATCCAGCGTCTCATTCCTTATCTATCCTCCGGCCTGATCGTCAGGCGTAATTCGCGAAAGCGCTTCTTCAGCACCGGATCGCTCGGTATCGGCAAAGGCTGTGCCTTGTATATCGCGCGTTCGGTCGCCTCGTCATAGGCCGCATTGCCGCTGCTCTTCAGCAATATTGCATCCAGCACCGAACCATCCGGCAGCAGCGTCACTTTAAATTCGGCAGCAGCGGATGGCAGTACATCAGGTGGCATTACGATGTTATGCCTGATCTTGCTGCGTATCATGTCCTGATAACGTCCCATCTCGGCAGATGTGGCAGCGAGCACTTCTGCGCGCACTCGCTCACGCTCAGCCAAGCGCTGCTTCTCGACATATGCTTCCATCACACGTTGTTCCTCGATCAGCTTCTGCCGACGTAGTTCCTTTGCACTGGGCTGTGATTTATTGCGTGCTTTTTTATCACGCAACTCGATATCCGCCTTCTGCGGGGTAGACGGCCTTGCTGCTTGTTGCTCCACCGCCTGCTTGGCCGCGACTACCTCTGTCGGCGCTTCAACCGGCTGTTGTTCAGGCAAACTATCCCATAATTCAACAGAAAAACTGTCTGGATGCTGGGTCTGCCAGCGCACACCCAGCACCAGCATGGAAAAGAACGCCACGTGCACCGCCATTGCCAGCACGCCGGCAGAAAAACGGTAGGTGTCACGGTAGTGGAGTGTCTCGCTCATCGCACCTTGGTGAGCAGTCCGACTTTCTTGACGTTCTGCTGCTGCAGCATATCCATCACATTGATGACTTCCTCATAACGTACCTTCTTGTCGGCCGAGATCACCACAGACTGCTCGGGATTCTTCGCCAGCTTCTGTTTGATCAGCGCCGTCAACTCATCCCTCGATACAGGTTTCTCGACGCCACCCTGCGTATGATCGCGCAGCACCAGCGTCGAATCTTTCTTGATCATCACTTCCAGCGGTGCTACTGGCGGCGCCAGCGACTTGCCCACGCTGGGCAGGTCTATCTGCCCGGGATTCATCATCGGCGCCGTGACCATGAAGATCACCAGCAGCACCAGCATCACATCGATATATGGCACCACATTGATCTGACTCAACGGTCGATGCGCGACACGACGTGAATTCATCATGGCTGCACCTCAGTTACGTTTAGCAGCAAATCAGAAAAGTGCAGTTGGCGGTGCAACGCAGCCATTGGTTCCGGCATAACGCGCATCGCGCGTGAGCCTTCACCGCAACCATGTTGTCCCGCCCCCGCCGCTATCGCGCACCGCGTCATGGTTGCCTCTGCAACACGTTGGAGAATTCTTCGATGAAGCTTTCGAAACGGGACGACAGACGCGCCACATCATGCACGTAACGGTTGTATGCCACCACGGCGGGGATAGCTGCGAACAGCCCCATCGCAGTCGCCACCAGCGCCTCGGCGATGCCTGGCGCCACTTGTGCCAATGTCGCCTGCCCCACGCTGGACAAGCCGCGGAACGCGTTCATGATGCCCCACACCGTGCCCAGCAGACCGACATAGGGACTGACCGAGCCGACCGTCGCCAGAAAAGACAGGTGCGACTCAAGATGATCCATCTCGCGCTGGTATCGAGCACGCATCGCCCGGCGCGTACCTTCCATCAGGGCGGCACTATCCACACCCTGCGTCTTCTTCAGTTTGACGAATTCTGCAAAACCCGCAGCGAAGATATACTCCAGCGCGCCCTGATCATGGCGCAATTTGCTGCTTGCCTGTTGATATAAAGCAACCAGGTTCGGATTACCCCAGAAAGCGTCCTCGAACTCGCGCGTCTGCGATTTCGCCGCGCGTACGGCGAACATCTTGAGGAAGATGTACCACCATGACATCAGCGACACACTCAACAGCAAGCCCATCACCAGCTGCACCGGCAGGCTGGCATTGCTGATGAGTTGCACCAGAGACAAGTCCCGTATCAGATCCATGAATTCAATCCCATTGTTTGCGTAACATTTCCGGCACGCTGACCGGTTTGAAGCTATCTCTACCTACACATACCAGATGCACATCGGCCTGCGTCAGTATCTCTCCACCTCTTTTGACCTCTTGCGCCAATGTCATCTGGCTGCGCCCGACCTTGTGCAGATGTGCCGTCACTTCCAGCATATCGTCCAGCAATGCGGGCTTGAGGTAATCGATCTTGATCGAGCGCACCACGAACATCACGCCGAACTCTTGCATCAGCCCTGCATTGCTGTGACCGAAAGTGCGCAACCACTCAGTCCGCGCGCGTTCCATAAAGTTCACATAGTTGGTGTGATACACCACGCCGCCCGCATCCGTATCCTGATAGTAGACGCGCACCGGCCAGGTGAACGGTTTGTGCGACTTACTCATCCCACAACTCCTTGTTGCTGCCGCTCTTCACCACCGCCAGACCGAAATGCTGATAGGCATTGGCCGTCGCCATGCGGCCGCGCGGCGTGCGCTGCAGATAACCCTGCTGGATCAAGTAAGGTTCCAGCACATCTTCGATGGTGTCGCGCTCTTCACCGATAGCAGCGGCCAGATTGTCCACACCGACCGGCCCGCCCATGAATTTCTCGATCACGGTCTGCAGCAGTTTCCTGTCCATCACATCCAGCCCGCGCGAATCCACGTCCAGCATGGTCAGCGCGGCATCAGCCACCTCGCGCGTGGCATTGCCGTCGGCTCGCACATCAGCGTAGTCGCGTACACGGCGCAGCAGACGGTTGGCGATACGCGGCGTGCCGCGCGAACGGTTGGCGATCTCCAGCGCCCCATCGGGCGAGATGGGCAGCTCCAGCAGGCCAGACGAACGCGTGACGATGCGCTGCAACTCCTGTGGCGTGTAGAACTCCAGCCGTGCCACGATGCCGAAGCGGTCGCGCAACGGATTGGTCAGCATACCCGCGCGCGTAGTTGCCCCCACCAGTGTGAACGGCGGCAGATCGATCTTAACCGAACGCGCGCCCGGCCCCTCGCCGATCATGATGTCGATCTGATAGTCCTCCAGCGCGGGATACAGTATCTCCTCCACCACCGGCGACAAACGATGTATCTCGTCGATGAACAGCACATCGTGCGGCTCAAGATTGGTCAGCAATGCGGCAAGGTCACCCGCACGCTCCAGCACCGGACCGGAAGTGTGACGAATATTGACGCCCATCTCGCGCGCGATGATCTGCGCCAATGTGGTCTTGCCCAGTCCCGGCGGACCGAACAGCAGCACATGATCGAGCGGTTCTTTGCGCTTTTTCGCAGCCTGGATGAATATTTCCAGCTGCCCGCGTATCTTCTCTTGCCCCACATACTCGTCGAGCTGCTTGGGACGCAGCGCGCGCTCCAGCGCCTCCTCCTGCGGAGAGGCCGGCGCAGCCGAGATGATGCGCGGTGGGGCGGAAAGGTCGTCGTGCTGGATCATGCCTTGGATAATAACTTAAGCGCTTGGCGGATGCCGTCCGAGAGCCCGACATCCTTGGGCAATTGCTTGGCCGCCCATTCCGCCTCTTTGTCCTTGTAACCCAAGCCCAACAAAGCATTGACGATGTCATTGCCCGCGGTCTCCAGCGCTACCGAAGATGACGCACTGCCGGCGCTCACCACGAATTTGCCTTGCAGCTCCAGCAACAGGCGCTCGGCGGTCTTCTTGCCCACACCGGGTATCTTGGTCAGACGCGTCGCATCCTTGTTCGCCACGGCTGCGGCCAGATCACTCATGCTCAATCCGGACAGCACCGACAAGGCCAGCTTGGGGCCGACGCCGCTGATCTTCAGCAACTGGCGGAAGGCGATGCGTTCTTCCTGCGTCAGGAAACCGAACAGCAAGTGCGCATCCTCGCGCACGATGAACTCGGTATGCAGCACCACTTTTTCATTCAACCCGGGCAAGTTGTAGAACGTGCTCATCGGCACATCCACCTCGTAGCCGACGCCTTGCACATCCAGCAATATCTGCGGCGGGGTCTTCTCCAGCAGCGTGCCGCTCAGTCTTCCTATCATGTATTTCCTTTACTGAATATCAATGCCAGCGACAGCAGCGCACCATGCGCCATCATCGCGGCGATGGTGAGTTTGATCGCGTCCGCCAATCGTTGCGGCTGGGCCGCATGCTGCATCAATTCTTGTGACGCCTTGAAACTCAGCGGCAAAGCAAACAGCGTCAGTAGCGACATCATGGGCAGCCAGCCGACCAGCACACTAGCCACCAGCCATATATACGCCAGCGCCACGATCAGCACATAACCCCAGCGCGCCTTGCTCACTTCCAGCCGGGCGACCCAGTGCAACTTGCCAGCAGCCATATCTGCCTTACGGTCCGGGAACTGGTTGATATAGAGCAGATTGGCCGTGAGCAAGGCATAAGACAGCCCCGCCACGAACGGTGTCATATCGAAGCCTTTGCGCTGCACGAAATCCGCGCCCACCGTGATAGAGAGGATGCCCGCCGTCACACAGAACTCGCCCAGACCGCGACCGACCAGTTTGAAAGGCGGCGCGGAATACGCCCAGCCGATGAAAAGTCCAACCAGTCCGATATACATCAGTTGCGCGTCGGTACGCGCCATCAGCCATAGACCGGCAGCAGCAACACCCGTCATCAGTGAAAAACCGAAATTGCGCGTCTGCGTCAGGCTCAGCACACCGTTCTGGATGAAACGGCTACCGCCCGTGAATGGGAAGATACGCTCGGTGTTCTGCGCGTCGGTACCGTTGAGTGCATCGTAGTAATCGTTGAGCACATTCACTCCGGCATGCGCCAGCAGGGCGAACAGCAGGGTGACCAGCGCGAGCGGGATGTCAAAAGCAAGACCGCCGTGCCAGGCGATTACCAGGCCAATCAGACATGCCATCAGACTGGCGGTCAAAAATGCGGGGCGGGTTGCAGCAAAGTAACGCGCCGCAGGATTGGCATACAACTCCAGCGTCGGCTCCAGCGGTTGTGTCATACCAGCCTTCCTCCCCGTACTCGATATCCCTTGGTTCCGTGTGCACCCAATCCACCCATGCCGCCATGCGCGTGGCAGATGGCGCAGGCCAGCGCGTCCGCCGCATCCGGGCTGGGCGTACCGGACAGATTCAGCAAGCGTTGCACCATGGCCTGCACCTGCTCCTTGTCGGCATGGCCGTTTCCGACTACCGCCTGCTTGATCTGCAATGCCGTGTACTCCGCTACCGGCAGATCCGCCTGCACTGCCGCGCATATCGCCGCACCACGCGCCTGCCCGAGCAGCAGGGTAGATTGCGGGTTCACGTTCACGAACACCTTTTCCACCGCCGCCAGCTCCGGTCGATGTTGCACGATGACCTCGCTCAGCGAGTACAGGATGACTTTCAGTCTTTCCGGCAACTCGCCCGCGGGCGTCTTGATGCAGCCGCTGGCGACGTAATGCAACTTCTGACCTTCTTTGTCGATGACACCAAAACCCGTCACTCTCAGGCCGGGATCGATACCCAAAATTCTTATTGTCATGCGCTGCACCTCAAACTGAGATGCAGGTGACGGGCTTCAGGGCAGACTAACTTGCGCAGGCAAGTTATGTCGAAACTAAAACCGGTGATACGCAGGCCGGGATCGATGCCGAGGATGCGCATCAGTCCTCGATCACCGCATTGGTGTAGACCTGCTGCACGTCACCCACGTCTTCCAGTGCATCCAGCAGTTTCTGCATCTTCACCGCATCGTCCCCGGTGAAATTCACTTCGTTCTCGGGCTTCATGGTGACTTCGCCCATCTCGGGTTTGAAACCGGCGCTTTCCAGACGCTGCTTCACCGCCACGAAATCATTGGGGGACGTAATGACTTCGATGCTGCCATCGTCGTTGTTGACGATATCTTCAGCACCCGCATCCAGCGCCACTTCCATCAGTGCATTCTCATCGGTGCCAGGTGCGAAGATCATCTGGCCGCAATGTTTGAACAGGAACGCCACCGATCCGTCAGTGCCCAGGTTACCACCGTATTTGGTGAAGGCATGACGTACATCGGCCACGGTGCGGGTCTTGTTGTCGGTCATGCAATCGACCATCACCGCCGCGCCGTTGATGCCGTAACCTTCATAGCGCAGTTCCATGTAATCCACACCTTCCAGTTCGCCGGCACCGCGCTTGATGGCGCGCTCGACGTTGTCCTTGGGCATGTTCTGGTCGTAGGCTTTTTCCATCGCCAGACGCAAACGTGGATTGGTGTCCGGATCGCTTCCGCCCAATTTAGATGCAACGGTGATCTCTTTGATCAGGCGCGTGAATATCTGACCGCGCTTGGCGTCCTGCCTACCTTTGCGGTGCTGGATGTTCGCCCATTTACTGTGTCCTGCCATGATGCTTCCCCATGCTGAATTTGCCGCGCGCATGGTAACACCTGCGCCTTGTCCGACCCAAATGCTCCGCTATTCGCAATAGCTCTTTCACGCCGAAAAAAATCGGGAGTAGAATGGCCGCAGTCGTTTTGTTAACCACCTGAAGGAGTAGATCATGAAAGTCCAACACGCACTGATGCTGACCGCTGGCTTGATGTTGTCTGCACCAGTCTTGGCCGATGACGGCGCAGCGCTGATGAAAAAGAACAACTGCGGCACCTGCCATCAACTTAGCAAGAAGACAGTTGGGCCATCCTTGCAGGCGATCGCCGCAAAATACGCGGGCGATGCCGGTGCAGCGGCCATGCTGGAGAAGAAGGTGCGCGTAGGCGGGGCCGGCAGCTTCGGCACCATGCCGATGCCGGCCACACCAGCCAAGGCTTCCGACGAGGACATCAAGGCCATGGTGGCCCACATCCTCGCCGCCAAGTAATCCTCTGACGCACCATTGCAAAGGGCCGGTTCTCACCGGCCCTTTTGTTTGCTGCAACCGAATCAGGATCAGTTGCCCATCATGCCCGGCCCGCGCATGGGACGCGGGTCGCGCATCACTTCATCCTTGGTGATCTTGCCGTCCTTGTTGGCATCATTCTCGTCGAAACGCGCAAACAGGATAGGCATACCCTTTTCGGCCTCTGCCTTGCTCAAGGCGCCATCCTGGTCGGTGTCGGCCGCATCGAACATCTGCTCGAAGCTCATGTGACGCATGCTTTTCATCTGACTGCGCATCCCTTGATGCAAACCATCCAGTTCCTCGCTGGTGACCTTGCCATCCTTGTTGGTGTCCATGGCCTTGAAACGTTCCGCATGGAAAGTACTGAATTCCTTCAGGCTGACGGCTCCGTCGCCATTCTTGTCCATCTGCTGCACCATGCCACCACCCTTCGGGCAGGCATCGTTCGGGCCATGCATTTTGCCCGGACAGGCATAGGCTTGCTGGGTGAGCGCCATCAGACCGCCCGCCACGATCAATGCAACGATATTCTTCATAACTTCTCCTGGTGAGTTGTTGGATACGCCCGCAAGCAGGCGTCGGGAGCATGGACAGACGAACAGGATGGAAGTTCGCCGCCGGAGGGCAGGTTATAATCCGCCGCAATCTTTTCAGTACTCCCCCATGAACATATTCTACGAAGAAGACGGCAGTTTCAAGGTCGGCAGCATCATGACCGACAACACCACCTCCCTGCAGGTCGAGAACCTCCACGGAAAACGCTGCAAGATCAAAGCCGCCAACGTCATGCTGCGCTTCGCCCAGCCGGGCCTGAGCGAATTCATGACCCAGGCTGAACAGGCCGCCAACGATATTGATCTGGATTTTCTGTGGGAAGCCTGCCCGCCGGACGAGTTCGCATTCGAGGAATTGGCACAGGATTACTACGGGCATACCCCCACCCCCGTCGAAGCGGCCGGCGCCCTGATCCGCCTGCACGGTTCGCCCATGCATTTCTACAAGAAGGGCAAGGGACGCTACAAAGCCGCACCGCCGGACGCACTGAAAGCGGCGCTGGCCAGCGTGGAGAAGAAGCGCATCCAGGCGGAACTGCAAGCGCACTACACGGATGAGCTCACCCAGTTCAGGCTACCTGCCGAATTCTCCGACCAACTCAGGATGGTGCTTTACCACCCGGATCGCAACACCATAGAGGTCAAGGCGCTGGAAGCGGCCTGTGCCGCCACGCATCTTTCCGCCGCTCATCTGCTGGAACGCTGCGGGGCACTACCCTCCTCGCACGACTTCCATCTGAACAAGTTCCTGTTCGAGAACTTTCCGCGCGGCACCGGCTTCCCTGACGTGACCGTAGCAGAGCACCCCGAACTGCCAAAGGCGGCGGTCAATGCCTTCAGCATCGACGATGCCACCACCACCGAGATCGACGATGCCTTCTCGATCGAAACGCTGGCGAACGGCAACCATCGCATCGGCATCCATATCGCAGCACCTGCGCTGGGTATCGCGCCCGGATCGGAGATAGACGCCATTGCCGCGCAACGCATGTCCACCGTGTATATGCCGGGCGACAAGATCACCATGCTGCCGGACAACGTAGTGCAAGCATTCACGCTATGCGCGGACAAGGTCTGCCCGGCACTGTCTCTATATATAGAAGTGAACGAAACGCTGGAAATCGTGGACAGCGAGAGCCGCATCGAACGTCTGCACATCGCCGCCAACCTGCGCCATGACACGCTGGAACCCCTGTTCAACGACGCGTCCGTGGCAGCACGCCAGTTCGACTATAGCTACGGCCCCGAGCTCGAACTGCTGTGGGACTTCGCCAACAAGCTGGAAGCCGGGCGCGGCAAATCTTCCGACAACAACCAGCAGCAGATCGACTACACGTTCAGCATCGAAAACGACCGCGTCAGCATCGGTCACCGCCTGCGCGGCTCACCTATCGATAAGGTGGTGTCGGAGCTGATGATCCTGGCCAACAGCAGCTGGGGCAAGCTGCTGGACGACAACGGCGTCGCCGGCATCTATCGCACACAGAACAACGGCAAGGTGAAGATGAGTACCGTCGCCGCACCGCACCAGGGATTGGGCGTGGCGCATTACGCATGGTCCAGTTCGCCGTTGCGCCGCTATGTCGACCTAGTGAACCAGCGCCAGATCATGAGTGTATTGCGCGGCGAAGCACCCGCCTACGTAAAGAACGACACCGCGCTGTTCGCCATCCTGCGCGATTTCGACACCGCTTACACCACCTACAACGAGTTCCAGCGCAACATGGAACGCTACTGGTGCCTGCGCTGGCTGCAACAGGAGCGTATCTCCCAGCTTGATGCGGTGGTGCTGCGCGAGAACCTGGTCAAGTTCGTGGACATCCCGCTGGTCGGCCGCGTCTCCGCGCTGCCCGAAACGCCACCCAACACGCAGGTGACACTGGAGATCGTGTCTGTCGATCTGCTCGACCTCAACTTCGAAGCGCGTCCCGTCGCGGTCGTCGCCGGTGAGGCATGAAGCATTACTTGCTCATGGCTATGCTGCGCGAACGCCTTTCGTTCGCCACTGGCTTTTCCTTGCTGCTGCATGCCTTCGTGCTGTTCGGCATCACCTTCACCGTGCCGGACGCCAAGACCATGGCGAAACGGTTGGAGCCGCTGGAAGTCACTCTGGTCAACAGCCAGTCGCGCAACAAACCGAACAAGGCCAATGCCTATGCGCAGAGCAATCTGGACGGGGGCGGCAACACACCGGAAGACATGCGCGCCGGGACACCGTTCCCGGTGATCAGCAACGACACGCGCTACACCCCGGAGCAGGCCGCCAAACGGGTCAAGGCACTTGAACAGGAAATGAAGTCACTCCTTACCAAGAGCAAGAGTGACTACCGGGTGGAACAACCGAAGAAAGCGCCGAAGCCCAAGGAAAGCAGCAAGAGCGGCGAGGATCTGGTGCAGCGATCTCTTGAGATTGCCAGACTGGAAGCCGAGATCAGCAAGAACATCTCGCTCTACGAGAAACTGCCCAAACGCAAATTCATAGGCGCGCGCACCGAAGAGTACAAATATGCGCAATATGTCGAGGACTGGCGCGCCAAGGTCGAACGCATCGGCAACCTGAACTACCCCGAAGCGGCACGACGCCAGAAGCTCTATGGCAGCCTCACCCTGACGGTTAACATCCGCGCGGACGGCAGTGTGGAAAGTATCGAGATCAATCGCTCTTCCGGGCAGCGCATCCTTGATGCCGCTGCCCGGCGCATCGTCAAGCTGGCAGGTCCATATGCCCCCTTCCCGCCCGATATCCAAAAGGAAATCGACGTGCTAGGCATCACCCGCACCTGGACCTTTACCACCAGCGACCGGCTTGAAGCCAAGTGAGGCTTTGATTAGCATGCGCACCATGTCTCGCCGGCTGCTGACCTTGCTGTTGCTCGCCTTCTCCCTGTTGTTCGTACAACAGGGAGCAGCCATGCACAGCATCGCGCACACGCTGAACGAACAGTCACCAGACCAGTCGCTACCGCACGACCCGCAATGCGAACTGTGTATCGCCTATGCGCAGATCGGCAGCGCCGTCGGCAGCAATGTTGTGCATTTCGATTTCACCGCGTCGTTCACCGCATCGTATGAACGCACCTGCAACGATCCGCTCACGATCACCCTCGCGGCCTTCGCCGCCCGCGCCCCGCCTCACTCCGCCTGAATCCCGATCCGCCCTCGGCACCATGCGCCGAGGGATGTCCATCCATTCTAAGGAGTGAACCATGTTCAGAACCATCAGTCTGTGCGGCGCGATGCTGCTATGCCAATCCGGCTACGCCGCCAGCAATGAATCCGCTTTCAATCCGGCGTTCTCACTCATCCTGTCCGGCACCTACGGTAGTCTGCAACAAGACCCCGCTACGCACGCCACCGGCTTCGCCATGAACCCCAACCCTGGCCACGAGCAGGGCTTCAACCTCGGCGAATCGGAGATGGGTATCTCCGCCAACATCGACCCGCAGTTTCGCGGCGCCGCCACGCTCGCGCTCGACCCGGCCGGCGGCGTCAGCGTCGAGAACGCCTATGTGCAGACCACTTCGCTCGGCGACGGCCTCAGGCTCAAATTCGGCCGCTTCTTTTCCGGCCTCGGTTATCTCAACGAGCAACACGCGCACGCCTGGGACTTCGTCGACCAGCCGCTGGTGTACGCCTCGCTATGGGAGAACCAGTTGGGCGAGGACGGCGTGCAACTGAAATGGCTGGCTCCGACCGAGATGTTCATCGAACTCGGCGTCGAAGCCGGCAAAGGCCGCGGTTTCCCCGGTACGGAACGGGTCAAGAACGGCAGCGGTGCGGGTGTGTTGTTCGTGCATGTGGGCGACGACATCGGCATCGAACAGAGCTGGCGTGCCGGTTTTTCTTTGCACCGCACGCGTGCTGTCGAGCGCGGCAGCGACGATGTGCCCAACCTGAACGGCAACAGCGTGAGCACCGCCTTCACTGGTAACAGCCGCACCGCCGGATTGGACCTGGTGTGGAAATACGCACCCAACGGCAACATCCAGGAACGCTATCTGAAACTGCAAGGGGAATATTTCCGCCGCAGCGAAAACGGCGAGCTGAGTTACGACACCACGGGCGCGAACATCACCGACAGCTATGCCGTCACGCAAAGCGGCTGGTATGTGCAAGGCGTGTATCAGTTCATGCCGCGCTGGCGCACAGCATTGCGCTACGACAGTCTCGATCCCGGCATCGCCAGCGTGGGTGCTGCGAATGCAGCCAACATCATCGCCGACTACGCCTTCAAACCGAACCGCACCACCTTCATGCTGGACTACAGCCCCAGCGAGTTCTCGCGTATCCGCCTGCAACTGGCGCACGACAACTCGCGCCAGGGCCTGCCGGACAACCAGCTCTTCCTGCAATACCTCATGAGCCTGGGCGCACACGGCGCGCACAGCTACTAGGAGATGGATATGTACAAGATGATCATCACTCTCATTTTGCTTTCACTCAGCAGCCTTTCGCATGCCGCCCTCAACGTGTTCGCCTGCGAACCCGAATGGGCGGCGCTCACAAGAGAACTGGCCGGAGACGGGGCCGATATCTACACCGCGACCAGTGCACTGCAGGATCCGCACCGCATCGAAGCGCGCCCCAGCCTGATCGCCAAGGCACGCCGCGCCGATCTGGTGGTGTGCACCGGTGCGGAACTGGAGATGGCTTGGCTGCCGGTGGTGTTGCGCGAATCGGGCAATGCTGAGGTGCAACCGGGTGGCGCGGGCTATTTCGAAGCCGCCATGGCGGTGCACATGCTGGAAGTGCCGACCCGTCTGGATCGCAGCGACGGCGATGTGCACGCACAAGGCAATCCGCACATCCAGACCGACGCGCGCAACTTCCTGCCCATCGCCAACTCCCTCGCACAGAAGCTGATGCAGCGCGATCCTGCCAACAAAGCGCTCTATCAACAACGACTGGGCGCGTTCGAACAGCGTTGGCGTGCCGCACTCGCGCGCTGGGAACTACAGGCCGCCACGCTCAAAGGTGTCGCCGTCGTGGTGCAACACAAGGGCTTTCCTTATCTGTCCAACTGGCTGGGGCTGCACGAAGTGGCGGTGCTGGAACCCAAACCAGGCATGGAGCCCAGCGCCGCCTGGCTGTCACAGGTTTTGGACACTTTGCAGCAGCATCCTGCCCGAATGGTGCTGCGCGCCGCCTACCAGAGTGAACGTCCTTCGGCATGGATCGCGCAACGCGCACATATCGCTGCTGTGGAACTGCCCTACACCGTGGGCGGCAGCGACGCTGCGCAAGACTTGTATGGATTGTTCGACGACACGATCGCGCGTTTGCTGAAGGGACTGCAATGAACTTAGAACTCGACATCCTGCTGCCCGCTTTTATCGCCGGTCTGCTGGTGCTGTCCACACACATACCGTTCGGTATGCGCATCCTGCAACGCGGCGTGGTCTTCGCCGACCTCGCCGTGGCGCAGATCGCCGGGCTGGGTGTGATCATCGCCGAGTTGTTGGGACTGCTGGGGCAGCCGCTGCTGGTGCAATTGGTCGCCGCGAGCAGTGCGCTGTGCGGTGCGGCCCTGCTGGCCTGGATAGAACGGCGCGTGCCGCATGTGAAAGAAGCCGCCATCGGACTCACCTTCGTGCTCGCCGCCAGCCTCGGCATCCTGCTGCTGAGTCGCGACGTGCATGCGGGCGAACATCTGCAAGACCTGCTGGTCGGACAGGTCCTGTGGGTGGAGAACCAGCAACTCATCAGCACCGCCCTGCTCAGCGCCGCTTTGCTTGCAGTCTGGCAACAGTTCCGCCAGCGCATGGGCGAGTTCGGTTTCTACGCACTGTTCGCCCTCGCCATCACCGCCTCCGTGCAACTGGTTGGTATCTATCTGGTGTTCGCCAGTCTGATCGTGCCTGCGCTGGCGACGCATAGCCGCACCCGGCGGCGCGCAGGGCATGCCTTTGCACTTGGCATCGCAGGTTATGCACTCGGCCTGTTGTTGTCGGTCTGGTTCGACTTGCCAGCGGGTGCCGCCATCGTGTGGGCTATGGCAATCGTCGGCGGTTTTTCTCTGCTCATGGCGCGTAGCGATTCAGGCTCGACCTAGCCCGCCCGGAAGGCAACCACCGCGTAGGAGCTGTGCTATATTCGCCCTCCGCAATAAAGGGATACCGCATGTTGTTGGGAAGAAAGTTCTTTACAGCACCCGCCCGACTCTGGCTCAACTGGCCACTATGGGGGGGGCTGCTCGCGATGTTGTTGCTGGCACAGCACGCATGGGTGCTGTTCGCGCCTGCCGATCGAGCGCTTCCCGGCAACACCGCCATTCCGCTTTCCAACCGAACCGGACAATTGTTCGGTACTGCAAACTCTACCGGTAGCACAACAGCATCGCTGGATAACATCCGGCCGGTCGGCATCTTCGCTCACAGCACGCGCGGCTTTGCGGTGATGCAGACCCCCTCTGGCCAACGCGGTGTGGGACTGGGCAGTGAAGTCGCACGGGGCGTGCGTCTGATCGAGACAAACGCCGATCACGTGATACTTGAGCGCAACGGCGTCAGACAGCGCGTCGATCTGAGTGCGGTCTCGGCAACGGACGGCATCACCCCCGTGCAATCTGTCGGTGCAGGACAGGCAGAAGCGCTGATTTCTGCCAATGCTCCTGCACTGGACCAATTGACACCCGAACAACAGACCATGATGAAACAAGTGCTGCAGAACAATCATAGGGGATTGCCTTGATCACACGCTTCATGCGTCAACTGCTACTGACCGGTAGCCTCGCCCTCTGCATGGCCCTGCCTTTGCATGCGGAACAGAACGACGGGCAGGTCTCGCTCAATTTCGTGAATGCCGACATCCAGGAAGTCATCCGCGCCATCTCGCAGATATCCGGCAAGAATTTCCTGGTCGACCCGCGTGTTAAAGGCACCCTCAATATCGTCTCCGCCACGCCGGTCTCTGCCGATCTGGCATACAACATCCTGCTCTCCGCGCTGCGTATGCAAGGCTATGCTTCGGTGGAATCTTCCGGCATCACCAAGATCATTCCCGAAGCCGATGCCAAGCTGCATGTGGACACCCTCGCTTCGCCGCAGGGCAAAGGTGACAAACTGGTCACGCGCGTATTCATACTGAAGAACGAATCCGCCTCGCAACTGGTCAATGTGGTGCGCCCCATGGTCGCGCCCAACAACATCGTGGTCGCGTACCCGGCCAGCAATGCGCTGGTGGTCACCGACTATGCCAGCGGCATCAGCCGTATCGAAAAACTGATCGCCTCCATCGACAAGGCCGGCAATGACTTGCCGCTGGTCATTCCAGTGAGACACGCCTCTGCCATCGACCTAGCCAACCTCATCAACAAACTGATGCCGGAAGCGACCAATACACAGCCGGGCGACGACAACCAGCGTTTCGTACTGACCGCCGACAGCCGCACCAATGCGCTGTTGCTGCGCTCGGACAATCCGGGGCGCATCGAGCGCGTGAAACGGCTGGTCGCCAGTCTGGACAGTGCGTCGAGCGTACCGGGCAACATCCATGTCATCACACTGAAGAATGCCGAGGCTCCCAAACTCGCACAGACGCTGAATGCGATCCTGAGCGGGACGGCGACCGCCGCCCCTGTCCCCACAGGACAGGCTGCGTTCAAGCCTGCGACGAACGATGCCACCAGCAGCGGCGCCGTCGTGCAGGCCGATGCCGCCACCAACACCCTGATCGTCACCGCTTCCGAACCGGTCTATAACAACATCCGCGCCGTGATCGAGAAACTTGATGTGCGCCGCCCGCAGGTGTTCGTCGAAGCACTCATCGTCGAGGTCACGGCCGACAAGGCCGCCGAATTCGGCATCCAGTGGCAGAGCATCAACGGCATCAACAAGCCGGGCAGCAATATCATCGGCGGCACCAACTTCGGCACCACCAACAACATCATCGGTGCTGCGGCTGATGTCACGACTGTAGGCCAGGGGTTGAACGTCGGCATCGTGAAAGGCACCACCACGCTGCTGGACGGCACGAAAGTCCTCAATCTCGGCATGCTGGCACGGGCATTGGAGAGCGACACCAATGCCAACATCCTGTCCGCACCCAACCTGATGACGCTGGACAACGAAGAGGCCAAGATCGTGGTCGGCCAGAACGTGCCTTTCATCACCGGTTCCTATACCAATACCGGCTCCAGCAGCACCGCTGCCAATCCGTTCCAGACCATCGAACGCAAGGATGTCGGCCTGACGCTGAAGATCAAACCGCAGATCATGCAGGGCGGAACGGTGAAGCTGCAGGTGTATCAGGAAGTATCGAGCGTGCTTTCCTCTTCACTGACGGCGGCCAACGGCATCACCACCAACAAGCGTTCTATCGAATCCAGCATCCTGGTGGACGAGAACCAGATCGTGGTGCTGGGCGGCCTGATCCAGGATTCGATCAACAACGTGCAGAGCAAGACCCCCATCCTCGGCGACATCCCCTTGCTGGGCAATCTGTTCCGCTACGAGACGCGCCAGCGCTCCAAGACCAATCTGATGGTGTTCATCCGCCCATACATCATGTATCAGGCGGACGCAGCACAACAGTTTTCCAGCAAGCGTTACGAACAGATCGGCAAGACGCGCGAAGATGCGCGCCTCGGCGATCACTTGATGCTGCCGGACGACGACACTGGGAAGATGCCTTCGCTCAAGGTGGACGGCGCGATCGATACCAGTAGCGCATCACCCGCCATCGCAGGTACCGAACCGAATCTGCCGTGAGCCAGCCCGCGATCAACCGCCGCGCCGCGCGCCGCCTGCCCTACAGCTTCGCCAAAGCACAGGGGGTGGTGCTGACCGATTGCAACGGTCTCGCCACGCTGGCGGTACGCAGCGATGCCAGGCCGGAGGCAATCGCCGAAGTGATGCGCCAGCTTGCGCTACCGGTCGAAACCACGCTGGTGGAAGCGGAAGACTTCGAGCGTATCCTCAGCAACGCCTACTCGCAGGCGGAGGACTCCACCGCCACGCTGCTGGACGATGCCGAGCAGGACATGGACTTGTCGATGCTGCTGCACGACCTGCCCAAGTCCACCGACCTGCTGGAATCGGAGGATGATGCACCGGTGATCCGCATGATCAACGCGCTGCTGGCGCAGGCCGTGCGCGACAATGCTTCCGACATCCACATCGAACCGTTCGAGACGCGTTCGGTGGTGCGCTTCCGTCTCGACGGCACACTCAAGGATATCGCCGAACCGCACCGCGCACTGCACGCCGCACTGGTATCACGCATCAAGGTGATGGCCGACCTCGACATCGCCGAGAAGCGCCTGCCGCAGGACGGACGCATCGCTTTGCGACTGGCGGGACGCCCGGTCGATGTGCGCGTCTCGACCCTGCCCACCGGTCATGGTGAACGCGTGGTGATGCGTCTGCTCGACAAGGAAGCGGGCCGTCTGGATCTGACCCGACTCGGCATGAGCAAGGCGACACTCGACGCCATGCAGAGACTCACCAGCCAGCCGCACGGCATCGTACTGGTCACCGGCCCCACCGGTTCCGGCAAGACGACGACTTTGTATGCAGCACTGTCCTGCATCGATTCGTCCGTCACCAACGTGATGACTGTCGAAGACCCGGTGGAATACGACCTCGATGGCATCAGCCAGACCCAGGTCAACCCGCGCATCGACATGAGCTTCGCGCGCGCCCTGCGCGCCATCCTGCGCCAAGATCCGGACGTGATCATGATTGGCGAGATCCGCGACCTCGAGACCGCACAGATCGCCGTGCAGTCCAGTCTCACCGGCCATCTGGTGCTGGCGACCCTGCACACCAACGACACCGTCAGTGCGGTCACCCGTCTCACCGACATGGGCGTCGAACCTTTCCTGCTGTCTTCCAGCATCGTCGGCGTGCTCGCGCAGCGACTGGTACGCCGTCTGTGTCCGGACTGCCGGGTAGCGTATACGCCGGACGAGACCGAACTCGCGCTGCTCGCCGCGCACGGCAGGCCCGAAGTGCTGTATCGCCCCAGTGCCTGCCCGACATGCAATCACACCGGATATCGCGGCCGGACCGGCATCTACGAATTGCTGGAAGTCGATGACACCCTGCGCAGCATGATCCACAGCCGCGCAAGCGAACAGCAGTTGCGCGACCACGCCGTGCGACACGGCATGAAGAATCTGCGCGACGACGGATTGCGCTGGGTGATGTCCGGCGACACCTCGGTCGAAGAAGTGATACGCGCCACGCGCGACTAAGGCATTCAGGATGGCTGCTTTCAATTACCAGGCACTCGACCCGGCAGGCAAACCCAACAGCGGCATGATCGAAGCCGACTCTGCCCGACTGGCCCGTGCCGCCTTGCGGGAGAGCGGCCTGTTCGTGGTCGAGTTGAACGCATTGACGGACACACCTGAACAAAGCGCTACACGCAACATCAGACTACCGTTCCGCAAGCGTATCCCACTGTCCGAAGTCAGCCTCATGTTGCGCCAACTCGCCACACTACTTGAAGCTGGCCTGCCACTGGAGCAGGCGCTGGCAGTGCTGATCGAGCAAGGCGGTAACCCGGCCATGCGGCAAGTGGTCGCCGCTCTGCGTTCGGAAGTGCTGGCGGGCAGCACGCTGGCACGCGCGATGGAAAAACACCGCGACACTTTCCCGGACATCCACCGCGCGCTGATCCGAGCCGGGGAAGAGTCCGGCGAACTCGACACGGTGATGGACAAGCTCGCGACCTATTCGGAAGGTCAGCAAGCCCTGCAGCAGAAGATCGGTCTGGCGATGGTGTACCCCGCCATCGTCATCTTCGTCGCAGTGCTGGTGGTCGGCGGATTGTTGTTGTTCGTGGTGCCACCCGTGGTGGAAGTGTTCCAGCAGACACGGCAGGAATTGCCCTTGTTGACCAGGGCGCTGATCGCACTGAGCGATTTCCTGTCCGCCACCTGGCTGTATCTGATCGCGCTTACCGTGATCGGCGGCATCCTTGCCCAACGAGCCTTGCGACTGGACGCGCTGCGCTACCAACTGCATCTAAAACTGTTGCGCCTGCCTGTAATGGGCAAACTGATACGCGGCAGCAACACCGCACGCATGGCCAGCACACTGTCCATATTGGTCGGAAGCGGTGTCGGGCTGCTCACCGCACTCAATGCCGCCTGCGGTGTGATGAGCAACCTGCCCATGCAGCGGGCACTGGAAGAGGCCGCTGCAAAAGTACGCGAAGGCGTGACACTGAGCCGCGCGCTCGCCGCCTCAGGTCTGTTCCCGCCGGTGCTGGTGCATCTCATCGCCAGCGGTGAACAGAGCGGCCGTCTGGACACCATGCTGGATCGCGTCGCCAAGCAGCAGACGCAGGAAGTCGCCGGCTTCACAACCGCCCTCACCGCCCTGCTCGAACCCTTGCTGATCCTGTTCATGGGTGCGGTGGTGTTGCTGATCGTGCTGGCGATCCTGCTGCCCATCATCCAGATGAACCAGATGGTGAAGTAAGCCGACATATTTCCTGAACACTTCTGCAATACAAAATTCACTCCACTGTTATTTGCGCTCTCTAATCTGCTGCTTCCCCACACCCAACCTTGGAGGCTGAAATGGAAATGCGCAATAACGCTGTATATCTGGCCGTGCTGTCTGCCCTGCTGCTTGCCGGTTGCGGCTCCGGTTCGAGCAATACCACGAGCGGCAGCACCTCACTGACAGGCATCCTGTCGGATTCCTATGTCAAAGGCGTGAGCTACAGCACGACCAGCGGCGCTTCAGGTGTCACCGGAACAAACGGAGAATTCACATACGCTGATGGCGACACGGTCAGCTTCAAGATCGGCCAAGTGAACCTTGGTGCGGTGCACATGGATGGTTCCGCTCTAAGCACTGAGAACGGAAAAAAAGTGTTGCGCCCTAAGGATCTGGCCGGAGTTATGGATGAAGTAGACCAAAAGGCGCTAGCCGTTGCGCAAGTGATCCAGACAGTGGCCGGGGCTTCCACCACCGATACGCATATCGACGTTTCGGCCAATGCTTCCAAACTGGCGACCTCCGGTACTGTGGACTCGCTGGCTGCCGCGAGCACCCTTCTGACGGGTGCCGGCCTGACTCCGACCCCAATACATAACGTCACCACACACTTGCTCAATGCCCCAGCCAAAGTCAAATCGGTGAATTTCACTCCGACCGATATCACCGGCCTGTCTGATGCGAACCGGGCTATCGCATATACGACATCGTCCGTGCAAGTGACTTATACCGATGGTTCGGTCACGACTTACCCGCTGTCCTACGTCAATTTGTTCAGCAACATCGACACCGGCAAGACTATCGACGGTACGGCTGCTGCTGCCGTGCACACCAAAACCGGCACAGTAGTCAATGATGCGAACGGCAAACCGATCATTCCCCAGACGCCCGATGCCAACTCCCTGATGGATATCGGCGGCACCCCTTATCTTGTGACGCATTTCGAATATGAGAACAACGACAGCACCGGCACCAACTGGTACGGCAAGCAGCCGATGCTGATGACCGTGTCGAAATTGATCCAGTCCAGCACCGACGGCAAGCTCACGGTCGATTCCATCTCTCAAGTCGATTTCTCTGCAGTGAACGGCCTGTGGATCCCCTGTGCCGGTAGCCGCTCGCCATGGAACACACACCTCGGCTCTGAAGAGTACGAGCCTGATGCGCGTTGCGAAGTCGATGCGACCTATGCCGCCCTGGTCGGTGGCTCCTGTCTGTCCATGGAATACACCTCCCGCATGAATGCGTTCCGCACCATTTACGGTGAAGCCACTGCATCGCCTTATCAATACGGTCGCGTGCCGGAAGTCACCATCGCAAGCAACGGCACATCCACAGTTGAGAAGTGGTACACGCTGGGTCGCCTGGCGCGTGAGAAGGTGCAGATGTTCGGCGACTCGCGTACTGCTATTCAGGGAGACGACGGCACCTACACCAGCCTGACAATGTTTGTCGCGGACAATCCGGGCGACTTGTCCGCAGGCTCGTTGTATGCCGCCAAATGGAACCAGATGTCCCCCACCGGCACGGACGGTGGCGAAGCCTATCTGTCCTGGGTCAACCTTGGCCATGCCACGCATGCCGACATCAAGGCGGCTGTCGATGCCGGAGTCACCTTCAGCGACCTGTTCCTGACTTCCGATGTGGCGGCAGCCGGATTCACCGCCATCAAGACCGGACATGAAGTCGCCAAGGTCGAATACCTGCAACTAAAGACCGGCACCTTCGGCACCACCGGCGTCCCTATCGCCACCTTGGCTGCCTTCCTCGAAACCCGCCGCTATGCCGCGATGCTGGGCGCAACGACGGAATTCGAAAAGTATGAGGGAGTTGCCTACAACGCGAAGGACAACAAGGCCTATGCTGCCATGACCCGTATGACCAAAGGTATGGAATCCGTCACAGTCAGCGCCTCAGAGCCGGTCAACGACATCCGCCTGAAGAAGAATTCATCCGGCGCGGTGTACGAGTTGACGTTGCAAAGCGGCCAAGCGGATTCGAACGGCACTGCCATCAACAGCAACTTCGTTCCGACGCTCATGAAGGCGCTCGTCGTTGGCAAAGACATCGCTGCCGATGCGGACGGCAACAAGTCCGACTTGAACGGCATCGCCAGCCCGGACAACGTGTGGTTCTCTGAAAAGATGCGCGTGTTGTTCATTGGTGAGGATTCCGCCAACCACGTCAACAACTACCTGTGGGCTTACCACATCGACACCGGTAACTTGGTGCGCATCCTGTCGCTGCCGATGGGCGCGGAATCCACTGGCTTGCAAGTTGTGGAGAACCTGAACGGACGCGCCTATATCATGAGCAACTACCAGCATGCGGGCGACCTGAATGGAACCAATCCGACCGTGCATGCGCGCATCCTGCCGCTAATCAACACTGACAAAGCTGAAGTTGGCTATCTGAGCGGCCTGCCTGCCATGCAGTAAAGCTGTAATCTGTTTGACGCATTATCGCTCCGGTAGCCAAGGCTGCCGGAGCGTTTTTTTTATGGCTGACGTAATACTGCCCCCCTTTGCATGAAGAGAATTGTTTAACTCGCGCAGGTCATCAAATTTCGGAATCCCACTCAACGGAATCACCCAGCCGCAATCTCGGTTCCACCCTGATCGAACTGATGGTGGTCATCCTCATCATCGGCGTACTGGCCGCGCTGGTCGTGCCCAAGGTGATGAGCCGACCGGACGAGGCGCGCATCACGGCCGCGTACCGAAAGACCCATGGGGTACGCCCTATCAATATCTTCAACCCAGCGTGCATGGCGTGATCGACGTGTTCAGCCTGGGTGCCGACCGAGCCAGCGGCGGTGAAGGCAGCGACGCCGACATCGGCTCGTGGCAAGACTGATTCCATACTATCCCATGCGCGGCTTCACACTGCTGGAGATGCTGATTGCTCTGGCGATCCTGCTGCCCATCATCCAGATGAACCAGATGGTGAAGTGATGATTCAGCATGAATGACTGTATTCACATTCTTCAGACTAAGTGGACACAATCCGCTCTTGGAGAGACGTCAGGATATTTCGTTGACAGCGCATAAATGATTTTTTCTAATACAGTCAGAATGGCACGCACCTTGATGCGAATCGAAAAGCCATCGCACAGAAGCAAACAGGAGGAAACCATCGTCCACCAACAAAGGAGAAGCAAGAATGGCGTTCCGACTTAGCAGTACCCCGGCATATCTCGTACTTGGCAGCAGCATCGTTCTGACAACATTGTCCGCATGTGGAGGCGGCAGCAGTAGTTCCACCGCTGTTCCTTCGACACCGGCACCGACTCCGCTCACTGGCGTCTTCATCGACGCACCAGTCGCCAACATCAACTACCAGACCGCCACCCAGAACGGCACGACCAATGCCAATGGCGAGTTCAAGTATCTTGCCGGGGAGAACGTCACTTTCTCGATCGGCAGCATGGTGCTTCCCGCCGCCCCGGCCAGAGCGCGCGTGTCGCCGATGGACTTGGTTAACACCATCAGTCCGCTCGATCTGAAAGCGATCAACATCGCCCGCGTGCTACAGGCACTGGATAGCGATGGGAATCCTGCGAACGGCATCACCATCCCCGCTTCGGCTGCTGCCGCTGCGCCTTCAATCGCTGACTTCGCCAACACCGCCGTCCTTGACACCGCTTTCGCCGGTGCCTTCGCTGGCGTGACCATGCCGACTTCCGCCGTTGCACAGACGCATATGCTGAACACACTGGGTGGCGGGGTCGTCGGCACCTGGGCCCTCACAGCCAGTGTCGCTGCGGCCCCGTTGGTCAACTATGCCGGCATCCACTTCTTCCCTGATGGCACTTTTGCCTATGCAGTCTTCCACCCTGCGCTGGGCGCCGGCAATGGCAGCGGCATGGAATACGGCACCTACTCCTTCACCTCTACCCAGCTCACTTTGACCGTAGTTACCGATTTGAACGGCGCTGCAGGCGGCATCAGCAGCATCGCCAATCCTTTGACAGTCAGCTACTCCAATGTCGGCAATAACGCGCTCATCACTTATCCCGGTGGTGCGATCGACACCTTCACCCGTCTTCCCTCGAACACTGCAGGCTATGTCGGCACATGGAAATCCATTGATCCGGCCAATAACGGTGTGTCCATGCTGGTTCTGACTTCGACCGGAGATGTTACTTATGTCGAGAACGATTCCGCATCGCCGAACGGCTTGGAGCACGGTACTTTCACTGTCACCGGCCTGAGTCCCACTGCCGACAGCAGCGGAACCGTGACCATCACTCTGACCTATGATGACAACGGTCCCGGGACAGGTTCAGGCATCGGTGATATCGGTACGCCAGCCACCTTCCCGATCGCTATCAGCGGCAATACGATGACGATCACCACCAACTGGCCGAACCCAGGAGACACCATCAACTTCTATCGCCAGTATTAAACTTTCCAGATCAGCCCCTTCCTCTCGCAGGAAGGGGCTTTTTTATGGGTGCAATTTGCTAGACTCGCAAGTGTCAATCAACTATTGGAAAGCATGCCAGATGAAATCTAATCCTGCTTACAGTCATACTCGACATTCGGGTTTTACCCTGATCGAACTGATGGTGGTCATCCTCATCATCGGCGTATTGGCCGCCTTGGTCGTGCCCAAGGTGATGAGCCGACCGGACGAGGCGCGCATCACGGCCGCGAAACAGGACATCGCCACCATCTCGCAGGCGCTCAATCTGTACAAACTGGACAACGGCCGTCACCCCTCGACCGAACAGGGACTGGCTGGACTGGTGAAGAAACCCACCATCGCGCCCATCCCCAACAATTGGAAGAGCGAAGGCTATCTCGACCGTGTGCCGAAAGACCCATGGGGTACGCCTTATCAATATCTGCAACCCGGCTTGCACGGCGTGATCGACGTGTTCAGCCTGGGTGCCGACCGCGCCAGCGGCGGCGAAGGCAGCGACGCCGACATCGGCTCGTGGCAGGACTGATTCCAGACTATCCCATGCGCGGCTTCACGCTGCTGGAGATGCTGGTCGCGCTGGTGATCGCCGGCATCATGCTGAGTATGGCCACACTGCAGTTGATGCCGAGTGCAGAATCAGTGTTGCGCGAAGAGTCGCAGCGTCTCGCTTTTCTGATGGAGAACGGTGCAATGGCAACACAGGCAGGCGGAAAATCGCTGGCATGGTCCGGCTCCGGGAACAGCTACCGGTTCTGGGAACGCAACAGAGAAGGCGATTGGATTCGCATTGAACGCGACAATCTGCTGCATCCGCGCGTATTACCTGAAGGGATACATATAACTGAAATCAGCTTCGACGGCCGCCGGCTCGAACCGGGGGCGTTGCTCATACTCAGCCCGGAACTGGTCGCACGGAAATTCCGTGTCAGCCTGCGCAGTACGGGGTCGCTTGCCGATGTCGTCGGCAACGGACTGGGCAAGGTAACAGTCGCTGCGAGGGGGGCGCCATGAGAGGCCAGCGTGGATTCACCCTGCTCGAAGTGCTGGTCGCGCTCGCCATCCTCGCCATCGCCATGGCAGCCGTGTCGCGCACCACCAGTTCCAGTGTCCAGCATGTGGAGGCATTGCGCACACGCGTCGTCGCCGACTGGGTCGCTCAGAACAGACTGGCACTGCATCAGGCGCGCGGCGACTGGCTGCCCACCGGCATTCAGAACGGCGAAGAAGTGCAGTCCGATCTGTCCTACCCGTGGCGCGAAGAGATCATCGCCACCCCCAATCCCACCATGCGTCGCATCGTGGTGAACGTATATGCCCCGTATGACAGGACGCATTCCTTGCGCGAGCTGTCGGGTTACCTGGTGCAGTTCAAACGATGAGAGTCAAACGCCATGCCGGCTTCACCCTTGTTGAACTGCTGGTCGCCCTGTTCGTGTTCGCCCTGCTGGCCGTTACGGCGTATCGCGGTTTGAACGCAGTGACACAGACACGCACCCAGCTCGATCATGAGACGCGCAAATGGCAGGCGCTGGAACGGTTCTTCGCGCGACTGGACGGTGAGACGGCGCAGGTATTGGCGCGTCCGGTGCGCACAGCGAACGGTGCTGAAGCGCCAGCTTGGACAGGCTCATCATCCAGCACCGGCAGTCTGGAAAACGCACAGCTGACCTTCACTCGCCATGGCGGTTTTGATGCCTCCGGCGCACCGCTTCCACCGCAGCGTATCGGCTACCGGCTGCGACAGAACAAGATCGAGTTGCTGCGCTGGACGATGCTGGATAGCGCCCCGTACAATGCGCCGACTGTGGATGCTGTGCTGGATGACGTGGACGAATTCAATCTGCGCTACCTGTCCAGCCGACTCGTTTGGGAAATGCAGTGGCCTCCCAGAATACCCGATGCGGATACCCCAAAAGCTTTGGAGGTGATGGTGGTATTGAAGAGTGGCGAAAAACTGACCCGGCTATTCTCGCTGCGATGAACAGACGCAAGCAAACAGGCATGGCATTGGTGATGGTGTTGCTGATCGTGGCGATGGCAACCACCATCGCAGCATTCGTGGCGCAGCAGCAAGGTTTCTGGCAGCGCGCAATGGAGAACGGGCGTGATCGCGCCCAGGCGCGGCGCATCGCCGAAGCCGGGATAGACTGGGCGCGTGCCGTGCTGGCGGACGACGCTTCTGTCAGCCGGGGACTCGATCACGGCAAAGAGATGTGGGCGATGCGTTTGCCGGCTGTGCAACTGGAAGGCGGCGAGGTGCGCGGCGCGATCCACGACCAGCAGGGACTGTTCAATCTGAACAATCTGGTGCGTAACGGGGTGGCAAGCACACTG
Organism: Gammaproteobacteria bacterium; assembly: GCA_018819205.1. Taxonomy (GTDB): domain Bacteria; phylum Pseudomonadota; class Gammaproteobacteria; order Burkholderiales; family Gallionellaceae; genus Sideroxyarcus. The sequence goes on along the minus strand of JAHJQE010000083.1, from coordinate 3,743 downwards.
GATGTGGCGCACTTCCAGCGTCTCCTCGACACATTGGGATTGCCGCAGGATCTGGGCAGTACGCTGGTGGACTGGCTGGATGCGAATAGCGATACCTTGGCGAACGGAGCGGAGGATGATTTTTACATGAGTCGTGAGCGCCCCTACCGCTGCGCGAACAGGATGCTGTCGGATATCGGCGAGCTGGTCTGGGTGAAAGGTTACGATGCCAGTATCATCAAGCGTCTGGAACCGTATGTGAGTGTCCTGCCGGAATCGAACACACCGGTGAATGTGAACTTCGCACCGCCCGAGGTGTTGATCTCGGTGCTGCCGGGACTCAGTCTGCAAGATGCGCGGCGTATCCATCAGCAGATAAGCGCGACGCCTTTCAATAGTGTGAATGACTTCATGCAACAACTGCATATCAATCGGACCGGATCGGAGAATCTCAGCGTGAGCAGCAAATATTTCATGGTGACCGGATACGCCACCCAGGGTGAAGGAGAGTCGTCCGTGCACGCTCTGTTGAAACGCGACGGCAACTGGGCGGAACAAGTCAGGAAGAGTCTGCAATGAAACTGCGCATCCATCTCACAGCTCACTGGCAGGACGCCGCTTCGAACTGCGCATGGGCACTGCTCGATGACGACGGTAATCTGCGTGACAGCGGCACCGGCACACTGGCTTCCATGCCGCAGGCTGACGAAGCAGTCGCCATCGTCGCCGCCGACCGCGTGCTATCAACCACAGCTGAATTGCCCAAACTGAAACGCAACAAACTGGAGACCGCGCTGCCCTACGCGCTGGAAGACTGTCTGCTGGAGGACGCAAGCTCGATCCACGTCACCCCCGGCAGCAAGTTGCCGGATGGCCGCACCGTGCTGTATGCACTGGACAAAGGCTGGCTGTCACGTTTCCTGGCTGCTTGCGGCACTGCAAAAATGCGCATGCGTCGAGTCGTGCCGGAATTCTGCCTGCTGCCGTTGCGCAACGATGAATGGAGCGTGGCATGGGATGGCACGCAAGGATTCATGGCCGCGGGCGGATATCTGGGCGGCGCACTGGATGGCGGGGAAGACACGCGCATACCGCTTTCCTTGCTGTTGCGATTACAACAGCATGCACCGGCCGCCATGCGCCTGTTCACACTGGGCAGCGATGTCCAGGCACCGAACTGGGGTATCAAGGTACCGGTATTGTTCGAGCATCAGCACTTCGACTGGCGCAAGGCGGACATCCCAAGCGAAGCACCGAATCTGATGTGGGGGAAATTCGCACCGCCCCCGCGCATCGATGAACTTTGGCCCAGACTACGCCCGGCGTTTATGGCGGCACTGCTGCTGCTCGGCGTGGAGACCGTACTGACCAATCTGGAGTGGGCAGTACTGGCAAGTGAAAAACACCAACTGGCATCGGCCATGACCGACACCTTCCGTGAGACCTTCGGTGCCGATGCAGTCGTGGTAGACGCACCTTTGCAAATGCGACGCAACGTCTCTCGCCTGCGCCATGCGGCAGGTGTCGAGGATGATGCCGACTTCCTGCCTTTGCTGGAAAAGTTCTCGGTCGCCACCCAGGACATTCCCGGTCGTACCGTGAACACCTTGCGCTATGAAACCGGCAAACTGGATATTGAGATGCGCCTGAGCGGATCGAGCCCGCTCGATCTGCTGCACCAGCGTCTGGCCGAGGCGGGGTTGTCTGCACAGGTGACCAACACCCAGGTTGCAGGCGACGCACTCTCTATACAACTGCGCGTCTCTGCAGGAGGTGTGCGATGAGGACACAGATAGCCAAATTGAAATACGCACACTGGGACACGCTCAGTGCCGCCGAGCAGTGGTCCATCCGCCGCGGGGCTTGGATACTGTTGCCGCTGCTGGCCTATGGTCTGTTATGGCAACCCGCACACGACGCATTACCCAAACTGAAAGCGACGTTGCCTCAATTGCGTGCCCAGGCATCGCAGATGAGCATGCAGGCCGGTGAAGTACAGAACCTTCGTCAGCGTGCCCAACTTGCAGTGCTGGATGGCAATGCGTTGCGCTCCGCAATTGATAACAGCGCGAAGGAATCCGGTTTGAGTTTCGTCGTCACCCCTGCCGAGCAGAACAGCGTGCATATCAGCTCTGAAAGCCTCTCATTCGAGTTATGGTTGCAATGGCTGCGTACACTGGAGCGCACCCAGCACATCCGGGTCGAGACGGCCATGCTTTCAGCGGCCCCCGTTCCAGGCAACATCAAGGTACAGGCCACGCTCAGCAACGGGGCCGACCTGTGAGCTTGCGTCGCCGTCTTGCGCTGACGCTATTGTTCAGTGCGGTCTTTATTGCAGCCCTGCTCGCGCTGGCGCCCTCAACCCTGATGGGGCATGTAGTGGAACGTGCTTCCGGTGGGCAACTCATGCTGGCACGCACCCAGGGCTCGTTATGGCAAGGTTCCGGCATCCTCCTTTTCCAGAACTCGTCCGGCATCCGCTCCCTGGGCGTTTATCACTGGCACTTGCAACCCTGGCGCGCTGCCATGCAACTGCAGGCGGGCACCTACGAGCCGATGTCGTTGCAATATCGGCCGTTGCTTGCACGTCTGGACATCGAACATCTGCGCCTGGATCTGCCGGCTGCGCTACTCGAGGTGGCTGCACCGCAACTGCATCCTTATCGTCTGCAGGGTGCTTTGCAGGCCCACGCCGGGCATCTACAGCTGGATGCGCGCGGCCTGCTCGGCCAAATCACGGTCGATTGGCTAAATGCGGCTTCCGGCTTGTCGCCCATCGCACCGCTGGGTGACTACCGCATCGTGTTGCAGGGTGATGGACAAAAGCTTGCAGCCAACCTCAGCACACAGGGCGGGAAACTGCAGATGCAGGCGCGCGGGCAACTCGATCCATCCAAGGGCGTGCAGATCAGCGGCACGGCCCAGGCTGCAGCCGGCGCTGAGGATGAGTTGAACGAATTGCTGCATTACATAGGCCCAGAAACCCGCCCAGGGATTTATACTCTCGCACTGATGCCTCAATCCGTCGCCCTGCCCTGAGCCGAACTAAGTATGACCGACCTGTACGCCGTTATCGGCAACCCCATCTCTCACAGCAAATCACCGGACATCCATCGCATGTTCGCCCAGCAGACCGGACAACATATCGACTACGTTCGGGTCGAAGCGCCGCTGGACGGGTTTGTTGCGACCATCGAGCGGCTGCGCGAAGAAGGTTTCAAGGGGTGCAATGTCACCGTGCCGTTCAAGTTTAAAGCGTTCGAATTGGCAAAAGACCCCAGACAACATGTGCGTCTCAGTGAACGCGCGCAATCTGCCAAGGCGGTCAACACGTTCCGCTTCGACCAAGGCGGCCTCCTCTTCGCGGACAACACCGATGGTGCAGGGCTGGTCCGCGATATAGAGCAGAATCTGGCCTGCCCGTTGCATGGACGTGACCTGCTGCTGCTGGGGGCGGGCGGTGCAGCCTGGGGCGTGGCGCTGCCGCTGCTGGAAGCAGGCGCAAACATCTTCATCTACAACCGTACTGCCAGCAAGGCTCAGGAATTGAGTCATGGACTGCAGGTTTTCCTGAAGCGCGAGGTATATGTGGAAAGCGGCCTCGGCCATGGCCTGCCCAATTTCATCGACAGCTACGCAACGCTATCCACCCAGGCATTCGATTTCGTAGTCAACGCGACTTCGAGCGGCTTGAAAAATGAGATGCCGCCCTTGCCGGAAGCCTTGTTCAAACAGGGCGCACTTGCCTACGACATGATGTACGG
>JAHJQE010000103.1 GCA_018819205.1 Gammaproteobacteria bacterium | reverse complement strand
GACCGTGGCCAAGATCCTGGCCATCATCCTGCCTATCATGGGTGGTGTGGCCTACTACACGCTGGCCGAACGCAAGGTGCTGGGCTTTATGCAAGTCCGTCCCGGCCCGAACCGTGTGGGTTACTGGGGCTTGCTGCAACCCGTCGCCGACGGCATCAAGCTGCTGACGAAGGAGTTCATCATCCCGTCCGGTGCGAACAAGTTCCTGTTCCTGGCCGCACCGGTAATGGCGCTTGCGCCTGCGCTGGCTGCATGGGCGGTGATCCCGTTCTTCGAAGGCGGGACATTGTCCAATGTGAACGCCGGTTTGCTCTATCTGCTGGCGATGACCTCGCTCGGTGTGTACGGCATCATCATCGCGGGCTGGGCCTCCAACTCAAAATACGCCTTCCTCGGTGCCTTGCGCTCCGCCGCGCAGATCGTGTCCTACGAGCTGGCGATGGGCTTTGCGCTGGTGTGTGTGTTGCTTGCGGCGCAAAGCATGAACTTGGGCGAGATCGTGCAAGGACAGCAGAGCGAGTACGGTCTGTTCGGCTGGTACTGGATACCGTTGCTGCCGATGTTCGTTGTTTATTTCCTTGCGGGTGTGGCGGAGACCAACCGTGCACCGTTCGATCTGGCTGAGGACGAGTCCGCCATCGTGGCCGGCTTCCACACTGAATATTCCGGCATGGGCTTCGCGCTGTTCTTCCTCGCTGAATACGCCAACATGATCCTGATCGCGGCGCTGACCGTGGTGTTCTTCCTCGGCGGCTATCTGAATCCCTTCCACGGCTGGGGCGCGCTGGGTGAACTCACCGACCAGATTCCGGGGCTGTTCTGGATGCTGGCCAAGATGTCCATCTTCCTGTTCATCTTCCTGTGGTTGCGGGCGACCTTCCCGCGTTATCGCTATGACCAGTTGATGCGCCTCGGCTGGAAAGTGTTCATTCCACTGACACTGATCTGGGTGGTGGTTGTCGCCGCCTGGATGCAGACGTCGCTGTGGGTATGGTGAGAGACAAGGGATAGCACATGAAAAACCTCATCAATTTCTTCAAGCGTTTCCTGATGCTGGAGCTGTTCCAGGGACTGTCGGTGACCGGCAAGTATTTCTTCGCCCGCCACATCACCGTCGAATATCCGGACGAAAAGACTCCGCAGGGCTCGCGTTTCCGTGGTCTGCATGCGCAGCGCCGCTATCCCAACGGCGAAGAGCGCTGCATCGCGTGCAAACTGTGTGAAGCGGTCTGTCCGGCACTGGCCATCAAGATAGAAGTGGCCGAGCGCGAGGACGGTTCGCGCCGCACCACACAATACGACATCGATCTGACCAAGTGCATCTTTTGCGGTTTCTGCGAAGAATCCTGCCCGGTCGACGCCATCGTCGAGACACGTATCTTCGAATACCACGGCGAGAATCGCGGAGACCTGTATTACACCAAGGATAGGCTGCTGGCCGTGGGTGACGCGAACGAAGCGCAGATCGCGCAAGATCGCGCAGCCGACGCGAAATACCGGTAAGGGAAGGCAAACATGAATTTCGAAACCATACTGTTCTACTTCTTCGCCGCATCGACCGTGTTCTCGGCGTTGCGTGTGATCACTGCGCGCAACCCGCTGCACTCGGTCATGTTCCTGGTGCTGGCTTTCGTCAGCAGCGCCGGTATCTGGCTGATGCTGGAAGCGGAGTTCCTTGCCATCGCGTTGGTGCTGGTCTATGTCGGCGCAGTGATGGTGCTGTTCCTGTTCGTGGTGATGATGCTGGACATCAACCTTGAGAAACTGCGCAAAGACTTCCTGCAATGGCTGCCGGCCGGCGCGCTGCTGGCCACGCTGATCGTGGTGCAGATGGTGTGGGTGCTGGGCGACAAAGCAGCCTCGACCGGCCTGACCGCCGTCAAGCATGCGGCCGACTACAGCAACACCAAGGAACTCGGACGTCTGATCTATACCGATTATGTCTATCCGTTCGAACTGGCTGCCGTGTTGCTGCTGGTGGCCATGGTCGCCGCCATCGCACTGACCTTCCGTCGTCGTCGCGATTCCAAGCGTCAGGACGTGAGTTGGCAGGTCAATGTCAAACGTAACGATCGCGTGCGCATCATTTCCATGCCCGCCACCAAAAAGAACGATGTCAGCGGGGCGGACGAAGCCCACGCGGCCGATTAAGCAGAGGGAGTAGTCATGACGAGTCTGGGTCTTTCACATTTTCTGGTGCTGGGGGCGGTGCTGTTCGCCATCAGCGTGGTGGGTATCTTCCTCAATCGCAAGAATCTGATCGTGTTGCTGATGGCCATCGAACTGATGCTGCTGGCGGTGAACACCAACTTCGTTGCGTTCTCGCATTATCTGAACGACGTGCACGGACAGATCTTCGTGTTCTTCATCCTCACCGTGGCTGCTGCCGAAGCAGCCATCGGTCTGGCGATCCTGGTGGTGTTGTTCCGCAATCTGCGCACCATCGATGTGGATGATCTCGGCACCCTGAAAGGTTGATGCTCATGGACATGCATACTCTGTATCTGATCGTTCCTCTGGCGCCGCTGGTCGGCGCGATCGCGGCGGGTCTGTTCGGTAAATTGCTGGGACGCACCTGGTCACACCGCATCACCATCGCGCTGGTCGGCGTCTCCTTCGCGGCTTCGGTCGCCATCTTCCAGGATGTGATGGCGGGCAACACCTTCAACGGCCCGGTCTATACTTGGCTGACTTCGGGTGATACCAGCTTCCAGGTCGGCTTCCTGATCGACAGACTGACCGTGATGATGATGCTGGTGGTGACCTTCGTGTCGCTGATGGTGCACATCTACACCATCGGTTATATGGAAGAAGATCCCGGCTATCAACGTTTCTTCAGCTACATCTCGCTGTTCACCTTCTCCATGCTCATGCTGGTGATGGCCAACAACTTCATGCAACTGTTCTTCGGCTGGGAGGCCGTAGGTCTGGTGTCCTACCTGCTGATCGGTTTCTGGTACACCAAGCCGACCGCGATCTACGCCAACCTGAAGGCATTCCTGGTCAACCGCGTGGGCGACTTCGGCTTCCTGCTCGGCATCGGTCTGGTACTGATGGTATTCGGCACGCTGGACTACGCGTCGGTGTTCGCCAACGCGCAGAACTATGCCAACGACATCGCGCCGATTCCTGGCGTGAGCTGGAACCTGCTGACCGCGATCTGCATACTGCTGTTCATCGGTGCCATGGGTAAGTCCGCGCAGTTCCCGCTGCATGTTTGGCTGCCGGATTCCATGGAAGGCCCGACCCCGATCTCCGCGCTGATCCACGCCGCGACCATGGTCACCGCCGGTATCTTCATGGTGGCGCGCATGTCGCCGCTGTTCGAACTGTCCGACACCGCACTGTCGTTTGTGATGATCATCGGCGCCATCACCGCGCTGTTCATGGGTTTCCTCGGCATCATCCAGAACGACATCAAGCGCGTGGTGGCGTATTCCACGTTGTCGCAGCTCGGCTACATGACTGTGGCGCTGGGTGCCTCGGCATACTCGGTGGCGGTGTTCCACCTGATGACGCACGCCTTCTTCAAAGCCTTGCTGTTCCTTGCCGCAGGTAGCGTGATCATCGCCATGCACCACGATCAGGACATCCGCAACATGGGTGGTCTGAAGAAGTACATGCCGATCACCTGGATCACTTCCCTGATCGGTTCGCTGGCCCTGATCGGAACACCGTTCTTCTCCGGCTTCTACTCCAAGGACAGCATCATCGAAGCCGTCGAGTATTCGCATCTGTTCGGTTCCGGTTTCGCCTATGCGGCGGTGCTCGGCGGCGTGTTCGTGACGGCCTTCTATTCCTTCCGCATGTACTTCCTCGTGTTCCATGGCGAGGAGCGTTTCGGCAAGGAAGCGCACGGTCATGACGACCATGGTCATGATGAACATCATCATGGTCTGGCTCCGGGGCAGAAACCGCACGAGACTTCCTGGGTGGTCACTGTGCCGCTGATCCTGCTGGCGATCCCATCAGTGCTGATCGGTTACATCGCCATCGAGCCGATGCTGTACGGCGGCTACTTCGGCGATGCGATCTTTATCGCCGAGCATCACCCGGCGATGCACGAGATGCATGAAGAGTTCTTTGGCGCATTTGAGATGGCCCTGCATTCGTTGACCTCTGAGCCGTTCTTGATCGCACTGAGCGGTGTGGCCACAGCCTGGTTCTTCTATATGAAGCGCCCAGATATTCCGGCTGCCATTCAGAAGCGTTTCAGCTTCATCTACACCTTGCTGGATCAGAAGTACTACTTCGACCGTTTCAACGACTGGTTCTTCGCCGGCGGCGCACGTGGCGCGAGTCGCGCGCTGTGGAAGTTCGGCGATGTGAAACTGATCGACGGCTTCTTCGTCAACGGTTCCGCGAAGATGGTGGGGATGTTCTCCGGCGTGCTGCGCGGATTCCAGACCGGCTACGTCTACCACTACGCGTTTTGGATGATCCTCGGTGTGTCGCTGCTGCTGACCGTGCGCACCTGGTTCTAATAAGGCAACACTAGAGAAGAACAGAAGGAACAAGCATGATTTTCGGATACCCACTGTTAAGCGTCGTCATCTGGTTGCCCATCATCTTTGGTGTACTGGTGCTGGCCACAGGCAACGACCGCAATGCGCCGCTGGCGCGCATCATCGCGCTGGTCGGTGCCGTGCTCGGATTGCTGGTGACCCTGCCGCTGTATACCGGTTTCGACCGCATGACTAGCGCCATGCAGTTCGTCGAGATGAAGAACTGGATCACCCAGTTCAACATCCACTACCACCTCGGTGTGGACGGCATCTCCATGTTGCTGATCCTGCTCAATGCCTTCTTCACCGTAATCGTGGTGATCGCCGGCTGGAAAGTGATCGAAAAGCGCGTGGCGCAATACATGGCCTGCTTCCTCGTCATGTCAGGTCTGATCAACGGCGTGTTCGCCGCGCTGGACGCTGTGTTGTTCTATGTGTTCTGGGAGGCGATGCTGATCCCGATGTTCCTGATCATCGGCGTGTGGGGCGGCCCCAACCGTGTGTATGCAGCGATCAAGTTCTTCCTCTACACCTTGCTCGGTTCCTTGCTGATGCTGGTCGCGTTGCTGTATCTGTACTTCCAGTCCGGCAGCTTCGAGATTCTCGATTACCATCAGCTGCCGCTGGGCATGACCGCGCAGATCCTGATCTTCATCGCTTTCTTCATGGCCTTTGCCGTGAAGGTGCCGATGTTCCCGGTGCATACCTGGTTGCCGGATGCCCACGTGGAAGCTCCCACCGGCGGTTCCGTGGTGCTGGCCGCGATCATGCTGAAGGTGGGGGCTTACGGCTTCCTGCGTTTCTCCATGCCCATCGCGCCGGATGCCAGCCATGAGCTGGCCTGGCTGATGATCACGCTGTCGCTGATCGCGGTGGTGTACATCGGTCTGGTCGCACTGACCCAGTCCGACATGAAGAAGCTGGTGGCGTATTCCTCTATCTCGCACATGGGCTTCGTCACGCTCGGCATGTTCATCTTCAATGCCTATGGTATGGAAGGTGCGTTGCTGCAGATGATCTCGCACGGTTTCGTATCCGGCGCACTGTTCTTGTGTATCGGTGTGATGTATGACCGCGTGCACTCGCGCCAGATCGTGGATTACGGCGGTGTTGCCAATACCATGCCGGTGTTCGCCGCCTTCTTCATGCTGTTCGCGATGGCCAACAGCGGCTTGCCCGGCACCTCCGGTTTCGTGGGTGAGTTCATGGTCATCCTGGGCGCGATCAAGGTGAACTTCTGGTATGGCTTCGCCGCCGCCACCACGCTGGTGTTCGGTGCGGCTTACACCTTGTGGATGTACAAGCGCGTGGTGTTCGGTGCCATCGCCAACGACCATGTGCGTCATCTGCACGACATCGGCGCGCGCGAGAAATTGATCATGCTGGTACTGGCGATCACTGTGCTGGTGATGGGTCTGTACCCGCTGCCGCTGTCCGAGATCATGCACGCATCGGTGAACGACTTGCTGGTGCACGTGGCACGCTCCAAAATTTAAGAGGAAGTTATGAGCTACATCTCTACATTGTTTCCTGCCTACGCCGAGATATTCCTGCTGTGCATGATAGGCGTCATCATGATCGCCGACCTGCTGCTGCCCAGCCAGACACGCACCGTCACTTACCTGCTGACACAGGTGACCTTGCTCGGCTGTTCGCTGATCACGGTCGCCACGCATGTGAACGGCGTGGCACACCTGTTTACCGGCATGTTCGTGGACGACCTGATGTCCGACGTACTGAAGCTGCTGACCTATCTGGCCGTGTCCATGATGCTGGTCTATTCGCGCAGCTATCTGATCGTGCGCGGCCTGTTCACCGGCGAGTTCCTGTCGCTGACGCTGACATCAACGCTGGGCATGATGGTCATGATCTCCGCCAGCAACCTGGTTACGCTGTACATCGGTCTGGAAGTGCTGGCGCTAAGCCTGTATGCCATGGTCGCGCTGCAACGTGATTCTGCTATTGCGACCGAATCCGCGATGAAGTACTTCATCCTCGGTGCGATGGCCTCCGGCTTCCTGCTGTACGGTATGTCGATGATCTACGGTGGCACTGGTTCGCTGGATGTGCAGACGATCTCCAACGTCATCCAGGCAGGCCAGGGCAACGACATGCTGCTGGTATTCGGTCTGGCTTTCCTGGTGGCCGGTCTCGCCTTCAAACTCGGCGCAGTACCGTTCCATATGTGGGTACCGGACGTGTATCACGGTGCGCCGACCGCGATGACCATGTTCATCGGCTCGGCACCTAAGCTGGCCGCATTCGCCTTCGTGATGCGCATTCTGGTTGAGTCGCTGCAACCATTGATGATCCACTGGGCCGGTATGCTGGCTGTGCTGGCCGTGCTTTCGATGGGTGTGGGTAACATCACCGCCATCGCGCAGACCAACATCAAGCGCATGTTCGCTTACTCGACCATCGCGCACATGGGCTTCCTGCTGCTCGGCGTACTGAGTGGCACGCTGGACGGCTACAGCTCGGCCATGTTCTATGCCGTGATCTACGTGCTGATGACGCTGGGCGGCTTCGGCATGATCATGCTGCTGTCGCGCGAAGGTTTCGAGGCGGACAATCTGAATGACTTCAAGGGCCTGAATCAGCGCAGTCCATGGCTGGCTTTCATGATGTTGCTGCTCATGTTCTCCATGGCGGGTGT
>JAHJQE010000082.1 GCA_018819205.1 Gammaproteobacteria bacterium | reverse complement strand
TTGCGCTTTACCGCAGGTAATCACCACGGCAACGATGTCCGCCTGATCTGCGCCGAGATGCCTTTTGACAGCGCCAGTCTGGATCTGGTGCTGATGCCCCATGTACTTGAATCGTCCGACAATCCACACCAGATCATCCGCGAAGTGGAGCGTGTGCTGATGCCGGAAGGCAATCTCATCATCAGCGGCTTCAATCCCTATAGTTTGTGGGGACTGCACCGGGCGCTGGGGCGCAAACAGGGCTACCCGTGGAATGGGCGTTTCATCGGCTTGCCACGCCTGAAAGACTGGCTGGCGCTGCTTGGATTCGAGGTGGTAGGCGGCCGTTTCGCTGCCTATGCGCCACCGTTCCGCCAGCAGAAATGGCTGGATCGCGCATCCTTTATGGAGAAGGCGGGCGACAGATGGTGGGCAGTGAGCGGCGGCATCTATTTTCTGCATGCGGTGAAACGTGTACCGGGCATGCGCCTGATCAAACCAAAATGGAACGAAGGGCTGGTGCGCAAACTGATGCCGGCATCCCCCAAACTGAACAAAGGAACACAAAAGAGTGCAAGAGATGACTGACGTGGTGGATATCTTCAGCGACGGTGCCTGCAAGGGCAATCCCGGTATCGGCGGTTGGGGCGTGTTGCTGCGCGCCAAGGGCAAGGAGCGCGAGCTATGCGGCGGCGAAGCGCACACCACCAACAACCGCATGGAACTGATGGCAGCCATCGCGGCACTGGAGACCTTGAAGCGCCCGTGCAAGGTACGATTGCATACCGATTCGAAATATGTGCTGCAAGGTATCACCGAGTGGCTACCGGGCTGGAAGCAGCGCGGCTGGAAGACTGCCAGCAAGCAGCCAGTCAAGAATGACGATCTGTGGCGCCGGCTGGATGATGCGGTGACCCGCCACCATATAGAGTGGGTATGGGTTAAAGGTCATGCGGGCCATGAAGGCAACGAGCGTGCCGATGCATTGGCCAACCGCGGCATCGAGACATTGAGGGAGCAGGTATGAGACAGGTAGTGCTGGATACGGAAACGACCGGACTGGACCCCAAGCAGGGCCACCGCATCATCGAAGTTGCCGCCATCGAACTGGACGGGCGCAAGGTATCGGGACGTACTTTCCACCGCTATATCAATCCGGAACGGGAGATCGACGAAGGCGCCGCCGCCGTGCACGGCCTGACACTGGATCGCTTGCAGGATGAACCCAAGTTCATCGAGATCGCACCGGCCTTGCTGGAATTCATCACCGGGGCTGAGCTGATCATCCACAACGCGCCGTTCGATATGGGCTTCCTGAATGCCGAGCTGGCGCTGGCCGGTCTGCCGCGACTCGAAAATGAGGTGATCGACACGCTGAAAGCGGCGAAGGAGTTGCATCCGGGAAAGAAGAACAATCTGAATGCTCTGTGTGATCGCTATCAGATAGATAATTCTCATCGCACTCTGCACGGCGCTTTGCTGGATACCGAGTTGCTGGCCGAAGTCTATCTCGGCATGACTCGCGGCCAAGAGAGCCTGTTGGGGGAAGAGAGCGAAAGAGCAGAGACGTCAGGCAGTAGCGAGCACACTGAGCGCGTCGCAGTCCCAGTCCGGGTATTGGTCGCCAATGCAGAAGAACTGGCACAGCATGAGGTTCAGTTGAATGATATCGACAAAGCCAGCAAAGGCGCTTGCGTCTGGCGTCAATTGGAAATGCCGGGATGAGCGCCAAATCACCTGTCGCAACGGATGTCCTGATCATAGGTGCCGGCGCGGCAGGGATGATGTGCGCCCTGACCGCTGCCCAGCGCGGTCGCTCAGTGGTTTTGATCGATCACTGGAACAAGCTGGCCGAGAAGATCCGTATCTCGGGTGGTGGTCGCTGCAACTTCACCAATCTGAATGTCAAACCGGACAACTATCTTTCAAACAACCCGCACTTCTGCCGCTCAGCGCTTGCCCGCTACACACCGCAACACTTCATTGCGCTGCTGGAAAAGCACGGCATCACATATCACGAGAAGACACTGGGCCAGTTGTTTTGCGACGATGGTTCGGAAGCCATTATCGCCATGCTCAAAGCAGAATGCGATGCAGCGTGGGTGCGCTGGAGCATGCAGTGTTCAGTCGAACATATTTCGCATGAAGATGGGTTCAGTGTACGGACCTCGCGCGGCGACTATCAGGCCGCTTCATTGGTCGTTGCCACCGGCGGTCTGTCCATCCCCAAAATCGGCGCGACGCCGTTCGGATACAAGGTTGCCGAGCAATTCAATATCCCCATGACAAAACTCAAGCCCGGGTTGGTACCGCTCAACTTCCATCCGGAAGAGTGGAGCGCTTATGCAGACCTGTCGGGCGTGTCACTGGAGGCGGTCGTCAGTTTCGGCAAACAAAGCTTCCGCGAGAATCTGCTGTTCACCCATCGCGGCCTGAGCGGCCCGGCCATCCTGCAGATATCCTCCTATTGGGAGCATGGCCAGCCGCTTATTATCGATCTGCTGCCAGATCACGACCTGCACGCCATATTCATAGAGCAACACGCCAGCAAGATGCTGCTGGGCAACTTCCTCACGCAATATCTGCCCAAACGTCTGGCTGAAATCTTTGCCACGAATTGGAGCGATAACATCCCGGTCAATCAGCATTCCCCCAAACAGCTGGCGGCTTTGGCGGACAAGATCAGGGGTTGGCAGGTCACGCCGACCGGTACGGTGGGCTACAGCAAAGCCGAAGTGACTTGTGGCGGTGTGGATACCCGCGCCTTGTCTTCCAAGACGATGCAATGCAACGAAGTAGCGGGGCTGTATTTCATCGGGGAGGTAGTGGATGTCACCGGTCAACTCGGCGGCTACAACTTCCAGTGGGCATGGGCCTCAGGCCATGCTGCGGGACTCGCCGCATAGGGAGGAGCCATGGCAGTTGAAACCGAACTCAAACTGCATATCTCTCCCGACAAGCTGCAACGCCTGAAGCGGCATCCTCTGCTACGCGCCATTTCTATCGAGCGGGCTCGAACACTCAAGCTGTACAGCATCTACTATGACACCGCCGATCTGGCTTTGCGCCAACATGCCATGGCCTTGCGCCTGCGTCGCGTCGGCAAGCAGTGGATACAGACACTGAAGGGCGGCGGGCAGTCAAGTGCCGGATTGCACCAACGCAACGAATGGGAAACGCCCGTACCTGCAGAACAACTCGATCTCGATGCGCTCAAGGACTGTGGCGGCAAGCTGCCGCACGGTGTACGCAACCACCTGCAGCCGGTATTCGTCACCGATTTCACACGCAATGTACGTCTGCTCGACTTCGAAGGTGCGCAGATCGAACTCTGCCTGGATAGTGGCGTGATACGTGCCGGGCAGGGTATGTGCCCCATTTCTGAACTGGAGCTGGAGCTCAAATCCGGCGCCCCGCAACAGCTGTTCAGATTGGCGCTCAAGCTGCTCGATATCGTGCCGCTGGAAGTTGAACATACCAGCAAGGCCGAATATGGTTACCGCTTGTTCTCGCCATCCAGGCCCCAGGTGAGTAAAGCCAGCTTCGCCGTACTAAATCCATCGCAAGACATCTCCAGCGCGCTGCAAGCCTTGATCGGCTCCAGCCTGTCACATATACAGTCGAACGTGGCTGGCGCATTGCTGAAGCTGGATGAGGAGTATCTGCATCAGGTACGTGTCGGCCTGCGTCGCTTGCGGGTGGTGTTATCCGTGACCAAACGCGTCCAGCCAGACGATGAGCTGGACGCCTTGTATCGTCAGGTATCCGAACTTTGTATCGCACTGGGACGCACCCGCGATTGGGACGTGTTCGTCACTCAGACCCTGGCGCCCATCTGCGCCCGCCTGCCTGAACATGAAGGTCTGCGTGCCTTGCTGAACTCCTGCGAGCGAATCCGCAACAAACAACATGCCGGCATGGAGAGCAGTCTGGCCTCGCAGGATTTCCAGCGCCTGCTTCTGCGTTTCGGCGCATGGATGCATGAAGACAGGCAAGACGAATCCCGAACGTCTCTAGAGAAGTTCGCCAGCAAGATACTTGAGAAACGCAGCACACAGGTGCTGGCTGCCGGTGATGCACTTGCTATCGAGAATCCGGCGCAGCTTCATGTCCTGCGCATCGCCTGCAAGAAACTGCGCTACAGCCTGGAGATGTTCGGCAGCCTGCTGCCGCAACACAAATATAAATCCTATCTGAATAAATTGGCCGTCTTGCAGGATATTCTGGGCACCATGAATGACATCGTTGTCGCACATCGACTACTTGATGAGCTGGAAAATGCCGCACGGCACGACACACTCGCGCTGGTGCGTGGCTGGATGGAACATGACTATGCCGAACACATCACGCTGTTCAACAAGAACTGGGCTGGATTCATGGCACAGACGAAATGCTGGTAGATATTCGACAAGAAAAGAGTGTCTTGAAAAAAGGAAAGGTCACACAACGGTGGGCAGTAATCCATTGAGCTGTCTGTCCCGATCGGCCATGGTTTGAGAGTATATAAGGCCTAGCACATGAGACGGATAAGCGAATAAAGAGGCAGGATCAGACAAGGGGGAGTGGAGGCGCGACCCAGAGTCGAACTGGGCTCTACGGATTTGCAATCCGGTGCATAACCGCTTTGCTATCGCGCCGTGTGGCCAGAAACACTGCTTA
>JAHJQE010000081.1 GCA_018819205.1 Gammaproteobacteria bacterium | reverse complement strand
GCTCGACCGCGCGCAAGTCTTTGGAGTTCATGATGTAGGTGCCGTGCTCGTCCTCCAGCACAGGCATCAGTTCCTCCGGATGGTCCGGTCGCGAGATCATGTACACGCGGTCGGCCAGCGGATGGCGCGGTTGCGAACCGCAATCGGACAGCGCGCTTTCGCCCAGCGCCTTGTCGAAATCGAAGTCGATCTTCTGGATGTGCCCGGTGCCGTCTTCGGTGGCGTTCTCCACCTTGTAATCCCAGCGGCAGGAGTTGGTGCAGGTGCCCTGATTCGCATCGCGGTGGTTGAAGTAGCCGGACAGCAGGCAGCGGCCGGAATAGGCGATGCACAGCGCGCCGTGCACGAACACTTCCAGTTCCATGTCCGGGCATTGCTGGCGGATCTCTTCGATCTCGTCCAGCGACAGTTCGCGCGACAGGATCACGCGCGACAGGCCGATGGACTTCCAGAACTTCACCGCTGCGTAGTTGACCGTGTTGGCTTGCACCGAGAGGTGGACGACCTGCTCCGGCCATTTCTCGCGCACCATGGCGATCAGGCCGGGGTCGGCCATGATCAGCGCATCCGGCTTCATCCTGATGATGGGTTCCATGTCCGCCATGTAGGTCTTCAGCTTGGCGTTGTGCGGCATCAGATTGCTGGCGACATAGAACTGCTTGCCCAGCGCATGCGCCTCTTCGATGCCTTGGGCAAGCTGTTCCACCATGAACTCGTTGTTGCGCACGCGTAGCGAGTAACGCGGCTGGCCTGCGTACACGGCATCCGCGCCATAGGCGTAGGCAGTGCGCATTTTTTCCAGCGAGGCGGCGGGTAACAGCAGTTCGGGTTTCTTCATGGTTTCAACTTGCTTTCAATTACGCGCGATAGCCCAGACGCTGCAGGATATCGATGGAGGCCTTGGCCTGGTTCAATGTGTAGAAGTGCAGCGCGGGCGCGCCGCCTGCGATCAGTTTCTCGCACAGTTCAGTCACGACATCCAGACCAAAGTTCTGCACCGATTCCACATCGTCGCCGTAGCCTTCCATGGTCTTGCGCATCCAGCGCGGGATCTCTGCACCGCACATGTCGGAGAAGCGCGCCAGTTGCGAGTAACGCACGATGGGCATGATGCCGGGCACGACAGGTGCCTCGACGCCGAGCTTGCGGGTCTCGTCCACGAAGCGGAAATAGGCGTCGGCGTTGTAGAAGTACTGCGTGATGGCAGAGTTCGCACCCGCGTTGATCTTGCGCTTGTAGTTGAGCATGTCGTCGCGTGCCGAGCGTGCCTGCGGATGGAACTCGGGATAGGCGGCGACTTCGATGTGGAAGTGTTCGCCGGTCTCGGCGCGGATGAAGCTCACCAGCTCGTTCGCGTACTGGAACTCGCCGATGCTGCCCATGCCGGACGGCAGGTCGCCGCGCAGGGCGACGATGCGCTTGATGCCCATGTCCTTATAGGTGTTCAGCAAACCGCGGATGTTGTCGCGTGTGCTGCCGACGCAGGACAGGTGCGGTGCGGCGTTGTGACCTTCGGCGTGGATCTGCTTGATGATATCCAGCGTGCGGTCTTGTGTGGAACCGCCCGCGCCGAACGTGACGGAGAAGAACTCCGGCTTGAATGCTGCCAAGAGCTGGCGCGCAGCAGTCAGTTTGGAGGCACCCTCCGGCGTTTGCGGCGGGAAGAATTCAAAGCTGATCGGGGTGGTTGGATTTCCCATGTTTTCTCACCAATAGTTGTGCGGCGGCTGAAGACAGCGCCCAGGAAAATATGCTGAACAGCAGGGCACCCAGCACGGCATGCCAGAAGCTGTCGACCACGAAGCCGCGCAGGATGGAGCCCGCGAACCAGAACATCAGGCCATTGATAACCAGAATGAACAGCCCAAGTGTGATCACGGTGACCGGCAAGGTCAGCACCAGGAAGATCGGCCTGATCAAGGTGTTCACCAGCCCCAGCACCAGTGCCGCCACAAAGGCGGCTGTGAAACCGTCCACATGGATGCCCGGCACGAAGCTCGCCACGGCGATCAATGCCAGCGAGTTAAGGCTCCAGATGAGTAGCAGTCGTAGCAGCATATTTCCAATTTACAAGTTAAGAGGGGCGAACCTGAGGTCCGCCCCTTGCCATCATACCTGCAAGCTACTGATTAGTAGCGATAGTGGTCGGCCTTGTATGGACCTTCCTTCGGTACGTTGATGTAGGCGGCCTGTTCGTCGGTCAGTTCGCTCAGTTGTGCGTTCAGCGTCTTCAACTGCAAACGCGCGACCTTCTCGTCCAGATGCTTGGGCAGCGTGTACACACCTACCGGGTACTTGCCGGAGTCTCGTTCTGTCCACAGCTCGATCTGGGCGATGGTCTGGTTGGCGAAGGAGGAGGACATCACATAGCTCGGGTGGCCGGTGGCACAACCCAGGTTCACCAGACGACCCTTGGCCAGCAGGATGATGCGGTGGCCATCCGGGAAGATAACGTGGTCGACTTGCGGCTTGATCTCTTCCCGCTGGTATTTTTCCAGCGACGCGACATCGATCTCGTTGTCGAAGTGGCCGATGTTGCACACGATGGCGTTGTTCTTCATCTTCACCATGTGATCATGGGTGATGACGTGGTAGTTGCCGGTGGTGGTGACGAAGATGTCGGCCTTGTCGGCGGCGTATTCCATAGTCACCACGCGGTAGCCTTCCATCGCGGCCTGCAGGGCGCAGATCGGGTCGATCTCGGTGACCCAGACCTGGGCGGACAGCGCGCGCATCGCCTGGGCGGAACCCTTGCCCACGTCGCCGTAGCCGCAGATCACCGCGATCTTGCCGGCGATCATCACGTCGGTGGCGCGCTTGATGCCGTCCACCAGCGATTCGCGGCAGCCGTAGAGGTTGTCGAACTTGGACTTGGTGACGGAGTCGTTGACGTTGATGCCGGGGAACTTCAGTTCGCCGCGCAGGTGCATCTGGTACAGGCGGTGCACACCGGTGGTGGTCTCTTCGGTCACGCCCTTGATCTGCGCCAGACGGGTGGAGTACCAGGTCGGATCAACGGCCAGCTTGGCCTTGATCGCGGCAAACAGACAGGTCTCTTCTTCCGAGGTCGGCTTGGAGATCAGGGATGCGTCCTTCTCGGCACGCGCGCCCAGATGCAGCAGCAGGGTGGCATCGCCACCGTCGTCGAGGATCATGTTGGAGTAGCCGCCATCTTTCCATTCGAAGATGCGGTGTGTGTAATCCCAGTATTCAGTCAGAGACTCGCCCTTGACGGCGAACACGGGGATGCCGTCGGCGGCGATGGCGGCAGCAGCGTGGTCCTGTGTGGAGAAGATGTTGCACGAAGCCCAGCGCACTTCGGCGCCCAGTGCGGTCAGGGTCTCGATCAGCACCGCAGTCTGGATGGTCATGTGCAGCGAACCGGTGATGCGCGCGCCTTTCAACGGTTGCGTCTTGGCGAACTCTTCACGGATGGCCATCAGGCCGGGCATCTCATGCTCGGCGATAGCGATCTCTTTGCGGCCCCAATCGGCCAGTTTGATGTCAGCGATGACGTAGTCTTGAGTAGACATAAAGCACTCCATTCATTCGATAAGTTGATGAATGGGCGCCGTTGCTACATGTTGAGCCATCTCCGCCGAGCCTGACAGATTCACCATGTGGTGACTGCTGCAGCGCCCCTCGGCGGGATGATTTGATGCGAATTACAGTCCTGCGTCAGCCTTCAGGGCTTCAGCCTTGTCGGTGGCGGTGGCTACGGCCACCGCTTCGCGGTTTAACTTGCTACGCAAGTTAGCCTGCGCCGAAACACGGATAAGCGCCATTGGCGTGGCCTTACAGGCCAGCATCGGCACGAAGTGCCGCTGCCTTATCCGTGTTTTCCCACATAAACTCCGGTTCTTCGCGGCCAAAGTGACCATATGCAGCCGTCTTCAGATAGATCGGGCGCAGCAGGTCGAGCATCTGCACGATGCCTTTCGGACGCAGGTCGAAATGGCGCTTCACCAGCTCGGCGATCTTTTCGTCGGACACTTTACCCGTGCCGTAGGTGGTGACCATGACGCTGGTCGGCTGCGACACGCCGATGGCGTAGGAGATCTGGATCAGGCACTTGTCGGCCAGACCGGCGGCGACGATGTTCTTCGCCACGTATCGACCAGCGTAAGCTGCGGAACGGTCGACCTTGGAAGGGTCTTTGCCGGAGAACGCGCCGCCGCCGTGCGGGGCTGCGCCGCCGTAGGTGTCAACGATGATCTTGCGGCCGGTCAGGCCGCAGTCGCCCTGCGGGCCGCCGACGACGAAGCGTCCGGTCGGGTTGACCAGATACTTGATGTCGCCCTTGATCAGTTCCTTGGGCAGGATAGGCTTGATGATCTCTTCGATGGCCGCTTCGCGGATCTGCGCCAGTGTCATCTCTGGGGCATGCTGGGTGGAGAGCACTACGGTGTCGATGCGGTCGGGCACGCCGTCCACATATTTGATGGTGACCTGCGACTTGGCATCCGGACGCAGCCAGTTCAAACGGCCGTCGCGGCGCAATTGCGCTTGGCGTTCGACGATGCGGTGCGACAGGTGGATGGGCAGGGGCATCAGCACGTCGGTCTCGCGGCAGGCGTAGCCGAACATCAGGCCTTGGTCGCCGGCGCCCTGGTCGAGGTTGTCGTCGTAGGCTTTGTTCACGCCCTGTGCGATGTCCGGGCTCTGTTTGTCATAGGCCACCAGCACGGCGCAGCCCTTGTAATCGATACCGTATTCGGTATTGTCATAGCCGATGCGCTTGATGGTGTCGCGTGCGACCTGGATGTAGTCGACGTTGGCAGAAGTGGTGATCTCGCCCGCCAGTACCACCAGCCCGGTGTTGCACAAGGTCTCGGCTGCGATGCGGGAATGTGCATCCTGCGCTAGAATCGCGTCCACGATGGCATCGGAGATCTGGTCTGCTACCTTGTCCGGATGGCCCTCGGACACGGATTCGGATGTAAAGAAAAACTCGCTCATGGCTTTCCGATCGCTACTTCAATAATTCAAATGGGCGCGCAGTATATCAAATCCTTCCCCCGTCAATTTATGGGTTTTCTTGAATGAGCTTGCTGTTTGATTTTCTGGCCCGCCTGTCGTTGCCGGCGCTGCATCGGCTGGGAGTGGTGTTCGGGTGGATGGTTTACGGTCTGTCCGGTCGCTATGCCGCACGGCTGCGCGACAATCTGCGTCAGGCTCAGGTGGCTGACAGCGACACGGCCTATCGCCGTTTGTTGCGTGCCAATGTGGGCGAGGCGGGCAAGGGGGTGCTGGAGCTGCCGTGGGTATGGCTGCGCCCCTACGAGGAGGTGCTGGCCAGTGTGAAAAACTGCGAAGGCTGGGAACATGTCGAGGCGGCCCATCTTCGCGGCAAAGGGGTCATCTTCCTGACACCGCATATGGGCTGTTTTGAGATGCTGAGCCTGTATATCGCCGCACGCTATCCGCTGACCAGCATGTATCGAGCGCCGCGCCAGCGTTTCCTGGATGGCCTGATGCAGCGCGGCCGCAGGCGTGGCATGGTGAAACTGGCACCGGCCGACATGAGCGGTGTGCGCCTGCTGCTCAAGGCGCTCAGGCAGGAAGAGTGCATCGGCATCCTGCCGGATCAGGCGCCGGGCAATGGCGAAGGCACTTGGGCGCCGTTTTTCGGGCGACCAGCTTATACCATGACCCTGTTCGGCCGCTTGCAGGCTTCGAGCGGGGCGTCGGTGATGCTGTGTCATAGCGTGCGACTGCCGGATGGCAAAGGGTTCACCTTGCATTTCGAGCCCTTGCAGTTCGATGGCGGCCAGCCGGTGGAGCCGCAACTGAATGCGGCGCTGGAACGGCTGATCCGTACCTGTCCGGAGCAATACCTGTGGAGCTATAACCGCTACAAAGTGCCGCGCGGTGCGAATCCTCCGCCGACTGAAGGAGTTGAATGATGCTGGCAAGAGTGGGTGTCTTCATCCTGTGGCTGATCCACTTCCTGCCATTCCGGGCGATCGTGGCGATCGGCAATGGGCTGGGTGAACTGGCTTATCGCGTGGCGGGAGAGCGCCGCAGGGTCGGGCGCATCAATCTCGCGCTATGTTTTCCGCAGATGGGTGAAGCTGAACGGGAGCGCTTGTTGCGCGCGCATTTCCGCATGTTCTTCCGTGGCCTGATCGAGCGTAGCATCCTGTGGTGGGGCAGCGCGGTGCGCATCAATTCGCTGATTCGCGTGGAAGGAGTCGAGCATTTCGATGCCGTGAAAGGCCAGCCCATGATACTGCTCACGCCACACTTCATCGGCATGGATGCGGGCGGGCAGTGGGTGGCGCAGCAGGTCGATACCGTGTGTATGTACGCGAACCAGAAGAGTCGCTACCTGACCGAACTGTTATTGCAGAAGCGCGCGCGTTTCCGTGACCAGCGACTGTATTCGCGTCAGCAAGGGTTGCGTCCCATCCTGAAAGGCATGCGCGACAACCTGCCTTTCATCTACCCGCCGGATCAGGACCAGGGCGTGAAGGACGGCGCGTTCATCCCGTTCTTCGGCGTACCGGCGGCGACCATGACTTCCTTACCGCGCATCGCGCAGATGACCAGTGCCAAGGTGGTGCCAAGCATCACGCGCGTGCTGCCGGGCGGCGGCGGTTACGTGCTGACCTTCTATCCCGCATGGGAGAACTATCCGAGTGGCGACGACGTCGCCGACGCGCGACGCATGAACGAATTCATCGAGCAGCGCGTGCTGGAGATGCCCGAGCAGTATTTCTGGTTGCACAAGCGCTTTAAGACTCGCCCCGAAGGCGAGGAAAAGTTCTATTGAAGCTGCTGCGCTTTGGCATAACTTTGTTGCTCAAGGGCTCAAAATGCTCATTTACCAACCTGTAAACTCTGCTTTTTCGCCCTTTCGCGCCGCGTTCTGCCTGCGCTCGCGACGCTCCAATACAACTTTTACAAGGTTCTACTGATGGAATACAAAGACCTGCGCGACTTCATCGCACAACTGGAAAGCATGGGCGAGCTCAAGCGTGTGACGGCCCCCGTCTCCACGCATCTGGAGATGACCGAGATCTGTGACCGTGTGCTGCGCGCACAAGGTCCGGCGTTGTTGTTCGAGAACGTGGCCGGACACAACATGCCGGTGCTGGCCAACCTGTTCGGTACGCCGCGCCGCGTGGCACTGGGCATGGGCGAGGAAGATATCGTTGCATTGCGCGAGGTCGGCAAATTGCTCGCCTACCTGAAAGAACCGGAACCGCCCAAAGGTCTCAAGGATGCTTGGGACAAGTGGCCTATCCTCAAGCAAGTGATGACCATGTCCCCCAAAATCTTGTCATCGGCGCCGTGTCAGGAAGTGGTGTGGGAAGGGGCGGATGTCGATCTGTCCAAGCTGCCCATCCAGCATTGCTGGCCCGGCGATGTCGCGCCGCTCATCACATGGGGGCTGGTGGTGACACGCGGGCCGAACAAGACGCGACAGAATCTGGGCATCTACCGTCAGCAGGTGCTGGGGCCGAACAAGGTCATCATGCGTTGGCTGGCGCATCGCGGCGGCGCGCTGGATTTCCGTGACCATTGTCAGAAGAACCCAGGGCAGCCGTTCCCGATCTCGGTGGTGATCGGAGCCGACCCGGCCACCATACTCGGCGCAGTGACGCCGGTACCCGACTCATTATCCGAATATCAATTCGCGGGACTGCTGCGCGGCAGCAAGACGGAACTGGTGAAGTGCATCGGCAACGACCTGCAGGTGCCGGCCTCCGCCGAAATCGTGCTGGAAGGCGTGATCCATCCGGGCGAGACGGCACTGGAAGGTCCGTACGGTGACCACACCGGTTACTACAACGAGCAAGACCAATTCCCGGTGTTCACCATCGAGCGCATCACCATGCGCCGCGAACCGATCTATCACAGCACCTACACCGGCAAGCCGCCCGACGAACCGGCCATGCTGGGCGTGGCGCTGAACGAAGTGTTCGTGCCGCTGCTGCAGAAACAATTCCCCGAGATCGTGGATTTCTATCTGCCGCCGGAAGGGTGCTCGTACCGCATGGCGGTGGTGAGCATCCGCAAGCAGTATGCCGGACATGCCAAGCGTGTGATGTTCGGCATCTGGAGTTTCCTGCGCCAGTTCATGTATACCAAGTTCATCATCGTAGTGGACGAGGATATTGATGTGCGCGACTGGAAAGAAGTGATGTGGGCGATCACCACGCGCATGGATCCGGTGCGCGATACCTTGCTGGTGGAGAACACGCCGATCGACTATCTTGATTTCGCTTCACCGGTTTCAGGTTTGGGCGGCAAGATGGGGTTGGATGCCACCAACAAATTCCCCGGCGAGACACAGCGTGAATGGGGCACGCCTATCGTGATGGATGAGGCTGTAAAGTCGAAAGTCGACGCGATGTGGAATGATCTGGGGCTGTAGACGCTCAGAATGGTCTGCGTAGTTCGAGCCCGATCTCAGTCGTTTTGTTGTATGGCTCCACACCTGAGCCATTCAGGACGCCATAACGGTAAATGGGGTCGGCGGAGGATTCGGCGATGTTCCAGTAATGCAGGTAAGGGCCCGCTGACCATTCCGCAGTCACGTAGGAGAAACGCAACTTCATGCCGTAACCATCCGTCTGATTGTTGCTCAGGTCGCTGTAGCCCAATCCGGTATCGGACAGTTTCGTGAACTGGTTCCCCGAGAGCAGATGATCGTATTCGAACGAGCCGATCATTTCGTGCCCGCTGGACAGGCCAGTGCGAAAGCTGACACCAACGGGCAGATAGAAGTAGGTGCTCTCTCGTCTGTATCCCGCTGCGCCGGTGCTGGTGATGCCGCGCCCATCGTTGAACAGGAAGCGGTAGCCAAAACCGGTATAGACGGAAACTGTCGATTCTTTGAGTAGCCAGTCGTTCCCGATCAGTGCACGCCCTTCGAAGTACCAGTCCGGTTCCCCGCTGCTGCTGCCGGTGCTATTGCTGTTGTAGTCGACGGTGCCGCCCGCATAGCGCAATTCGCCACGCAGGAAAGTGTGGCGGGCCGGGTATGCCTTGGTGGTGCGCAGGTCGAATCCACTCTTGATGCCCTGCAAAGACATCAGTCCAGGCTCTTCATAACGATAGAAGCCGAGTGAGATGGCAAGTTCATTGCCTGTCTCTGTCGGGTTTCCGGCTGCCAGGCTGGGAGAGACGGTCGTAATGGAGAGCAGTGCAATCGTGAGGGACGAAAGTATGCGCATGAGGGGTGTATCGAGTTGTAAAGGGTTCAATGTCGTGTCACGAGCCATTCGATCAGGGCGTCCTGCGCATCCTGTCCGTGTTTGGCATTGGGATGATTGATTAAAAACGCCACTACCCATTCTTTACCGTGTTTTGAGCGCACGTATCCGGATATCGCCTTTACGCCTTCCAGCGTACCGGTCTTGAGATGGGCATGACTGGCGGCAGAACTGTCGCTCAGGCGGTCCTGCACGGATCCGTCCACGCCGAGTATGGGCAGGGAAGCCTGAAGCTCAGCACTTAATGGATGCGCGGCGGCATGTTCGAGCAGGTCGGCCAGATGCGCGGCACTGATACGTTCGATGCGTGACAGGCCGGCACCATTCTCCAGTACCAGTTCATCGAAGTCCAAGCGTTCGCGCGCCAGCCAGTTCTGCATGGCGAAGATGCTGCGTTCGATGCTCATGCGCCGACTGGTTTCGCTGCCGGAGAATGCAGGCGGCATATCGCCCGGCTCGTTCTCCAGCGGCAATGATTCGCCCAGTGTCAGGAACAGCTGTCTCGCCATCACATTGTTGCTGTACTTGTTGATGTCGCGAATGACGTTGCTCAGCGGTTCTGAACGATGGGTGGAAAAGTGGAGCGCCGTCGGCGTGACGGTACCTTCGCGCTGGATACCGTGCAATGTGCCGCCCAGTTCCTGCCAGATCACACGGAACACGGCTTCCACATAACGCGTGTGCGGCATCACGTTCAGACTCTGCTCGCGCTCACCGCAGCCGATCGGATAGTCGCCCTGCAGCACGACACTGTCACCACCCGGCTGTATCGTGACCTTATCGTCCCAGTTGCGGCAATCGGTGTCACTGTCGTGCGGGGCGAGCTGATTGTCGAGGGTGACGCCGGCGATAGGCGGCTCGCTGACCACTTTCAATCTGTCGCCATTCGGCAGGTAGCGCAGACGCAGTGTGTTGAAGTTCAACAGCAGCGCGTCCGGCCCGACGTTGTAGGCGCGCAGCGGATCGTTGTCGAATTCCGCCGGGTCGTGCGGTGCAAGGTCGTAGTAGCTGCGATCCAGTACCAGATCGCCGCGGATCTCGCGCAGGCCGCGTGTGCGCAGGTCGGAGAGCCACAGCCAGAACTGTTCGATGGTGAATTTCGGATCGCCATAACCTTTCAGGATCAGGTCGCCCACCAGCACGCCGTCATCCAGCTCACCGTCGATGTACGCCTCGGTCTTCCAGGAGTAGGCAGGCCCGAGCAGATCGAGCGCGGCGAAGGTGGTGAGCAGCTTCATATTGGAAGCTGGGTTCATTGCCTGTTGGGAATTCAGGCTGATCAAGCTTTTCTGCTGACCGACTTCGCGGACCTCGATGCCAACGGCAGACAGCGGGATGTTCGCTTTCTTCAGTTCCTCCTTTACCGTTGTCGGCAGAGAGACTGCACCGGCATTGCAGACGATAAATAGAGTGGTGAGCAGTGTGAAGAGCAGTTTCATGGCAGTCCGTTGATGACGGCCAGCGTACGCGTGACCATCAGGTGCATTTCCTCTTCGGTGATGACGTAAGGTGGCATGAAATATACCGTGTTGCCCATCGGGCGTAACAGCAATTCCTGTTCAAGGCCAAGGCTGAAACAGCGCTGCGCAAAATCGGCATCCGTCGATTCGACTTCGAACGCCCAGACCATGCCGGTGTTGCGGAAGTTGCGCACGCGCGGGTGCGTGCGCAGCGGTTCGGCGATGCGATTCAGGAAGGCGGCTTTGCCGCGATTGACGTTGAGCACATCGTCCTGCGCGAAGATATCCAAGGTCGCCAGCGCGGCACGACAGGCCAGCGGGTTGCCGGTGTAGGAATGCGAATGCAGGAAGCCGCGCGCTGTCTCGTCGGCATAGAAGGCCTGATAGATGTCGTCAGTGGTCATCACCACCGACAAGGGCAGATAGCCGCCGGTGATGCCTTTGGACAGCAGCAGGAAATCGGGCCTGATGTTGGCCTGCTCACAGGCGAACAGGGTGCCAGTGCGTCCCATGCCGACCGCGATCTCGTCGGCGATCAGATGCACGCCATAACGTGTGCACAGTTCTCTTGCGGCGCGCAGGTAGGCCGGGTGATACATCGCCATGCCCGCCGCGCCCTGGATCAGCGGCTCAACGATCATGGCGGCGATCTGGTGGTGATGTTGCTGCAGATGCTGGTCGAGCGCTTCTGCGCAACGCAGCGCAAAGGCTTCTGCGCTCTCGCCCTGTCGGGCGCTGCGCCAATCAGGGCTTGGCACGGTTGCGTTCTGTCGGATCAGCGCGCCATAGGCATCGCGGAACAGGGCCACATCGGTCACCGCCAGCGCGCCCAGCGTCTCGCCGTGATAGCTGTTCTGCAGGCTGACGAATTGCGTTTTCTCCAACTGGTCGTGATTGCGCCAGTAATGCGCGCTCATCTTCAGCGCGATCTCGGTGGCCGAAGCGCCGTCCGAACCATAGAAGCAATGGCCCAGCCCGGCCGGGGCCAGCTCACGCAGTCGCTCAGACAGTTGCACCACCGGTTCATGGGTGAAGCCGGCCAGCATCACGTGTTCCAGCTTGCCGAGCTGGTCGGCAAGTGCGGCGTTGATGCGCGGCTCGCTATGCCCGAACAGATTCACCCACCACGAGCTCACCGTATCCAGATAACGCTTGCCTTCGAAGTCGTACAGCCACACGCCTTTGCCGCGTGCGATGGGCACCAGCGGCAGCGTCTCGTGGCGCTTCATCTGGGTGCAAGGATGCCAGACTGCGGAAAGGCTGCGCGTCAGCAATGAGGTGTTTGATGTCATGCGGGCAATCATAACGTAAGATGAAGCCTCAACCGATACGAGGAGACAGCCATGAACATCCTCATCACTGGCGGCACGGGTCTGATCGGTCGCGCCCTGTGTCGTGTCTTGCTGGCCGAAGGCCATACCCTGACTGTATTCAGTCGCCATCCGGAGACCGTTGCCAGCAAATGCGGAACCGAAGTACAGGCGTTGGCCTCGCTCGACGATTGGACACCGGCACGATATTTCGATGCCGTCATCAATCTGGCGGGTGAACCCATCGTCGATGCAGCCTGGACCGAGCGGCGCAAACAGATATTGCGCGATAGCCGCATCGCGCTGACGCGTCAGCTGGTAGCACGCATCGCACAGGCTGAACAAAAACCTGCTGTGTTGTTGTCCGGTTCCGCCATAGGCTATTACGGCGGACGCGGCGATCAGGAGTTGGTGGAGACTTCCGGGCCGGGCGACGACTTTCCGGCGCAGCTTTGCATCGACTGGGAGGCGGCCGCGATCGAGGCCGAAAGATCCGGTGTGCGGGTCTGTCTGTTGCGTACCGGCCTGATACTGAGCCGGGATGGCGGCCTGCTGGCGCGCATGCTGCCACCTTTCCGACTGGGCTTGGGTACGCGGCTGGGGGACGGTAAACAATGGATGAGCTGGATCCACATCGATGACTATGTGCAGCATCTGCTGCGCCTGCTGCAGGATGAGGAACTTTCCGGTCCGTTCAATATGACCTCGCCGCAGCCGGTCACCAATGCCGAATTCACGCGCATCCTGGCTGCGGTCCTGCATCGTCCCGCGCCGCTTGCCGCACCTGCCGCCATGCTCAAGCTGGCCATGGGTGAACGTGCCGCCCTCGTGCTGGAAGGCCAGCGCGTGCTACCGGCGCGACTGGAGGCATCCGGCGTGCAATGCGCCTACCCGGAACTGGGTTCCGCCTTGCGCGCGATTTTGGGCTGACCCAAAAGAAATCTTCCTTGCACCCTTGAATTGCGAGGGGTGCGCCCCTATTATTAGCAGTCGCTGGTGGGGAGTGCTAATTCCCCGCCTTCGCAAATCATCAACTCACTGATTTAGGAGAAATAAGCATGAAAATTCGTCCTTTGCATGATCGCGTCATCGTCAAGCGCATGGAAGAAGAGCGCAAGACCGCTTCCGGCATCGTCATCCCCGACGCTGCAACCGAGAAGCCGGACCAAGGCGAAATCATCGCTGTGGGCAATGGCAAGATCGGTGACGACGGCAAGGTGCGTCCGATGAACGTCAAGGTCGGCGACAAAGTGCTGTTCGGCAAGTATTCCGGTCAGTCCTTCAAGATGGATGGTGTCGAGCTGCTGCAAATGCGCGAAGACGACATCATCGGCATCATCGAAGCCTAAGCATTCAACGAATTCAGGAGAATAAAAAATGGCAGCTAAAGACGTTAAATTCCATGATGCAGCACGTGCCAAGATGGTCGTGGGTGTCAACATCCTGGCCGACGCGGTCAAAGTGACACTGGGCCCCAAGGGCCGCAACGTGGTGCTGGACCGTTCCTACGGTTCTCCCACCATCACCAAGGACGGCGTGTCCGTCGCCAAAGAGATCGAACTGAAAGACAAGTTCGAGAACATGGGCGCGCAGATGGTGAAGGAAGTCGCTTCCAAGACCTCCGATGTGGCCGGTGATGGCACCACCACCGCGACTGTGCTGGCACAGTCCATCGTGCAGGAAGGCATGAAGTTCGTGGCCGCCGGCATGAACCCGATGGATCTGAAGCGCGGTATCGACAAGGCAGTGATCACAGCTGTTGAAGAGCTGAAGAAGCTGTCCAAGCCTTGCGCGACAAGCAAGGAGATCGCCCAGGTCGGATCCATCTCCGCCAACTCCGACACCGCAGTCGGCGAGAAGATCGCTGAAGCGATGGACAAGGTCGGCAAGGAAGGCGTCATTACCATCGAAGACGGTTCCGGCCTGCAAGACGAGCTGGACGTGGTCGAGGGCATGCAGTTCGACCGCGGCTACCTTTCTCCCTACTTCATCAACAACCAGGATCGTCAGATCGCTGCGATGGAGAATCCCTACGTCCTGCTGCACGACAAAAAGATCTCCAACATCCGCGACCTGCTGCCCGTACTGGAACAGATCGCCAAGACCAGCCGTCCGCTGTTGATCATCGCTGAAGATGTAGACGGCGAAGCACTGGCCACACTGGTGGTGAACAACATCCGTGGCATCCTGAAGACCGTTGCCGTCAAGGCACCGGGTTTCGGCGACCGCCGCAAAGCCATGCTGGAAGACATCGCCATCCTGACCGGCGCAACCGTGATCGCTGAAGAAGTCGGTCTGACACTGGAAAAAGCCACGCTGGATGATCTGGGTCAAGCCAAGCGTATCGAAGTGGGCAAGGACAACACCATCATCATCGACGGCCACGGCAAGACCGATGCCATCCAGGCGCGTATCACCACTATCAACAAGCAGATGGAAGAGTCCTCCAGCGACTACGACAAAGAGAAGCTGCAAGAGCGCAAGGCCAAGTTGTCCGGCGGTGTGGCAGTGATCAAGGTCGGCGCTGCGACCGAAGTCGAGATGAAAGAGAAGAAGGCCCGCGTGGAAGACGCATTGCACGCGACCCGTGCCGCTGTTGAAGAAGGCATCGTGCCCGGAGGCGGCGTTGCACTGCTGCGTGCCAAGGCTGCGGTCGCTGCGCTCAAGGGTGACAATCACGACCAGGACGCCGGTATCACCATCGTGCTGCGCGCGATGGAAGCGCCGCTGCGTGCCATCGTCTCCAATGCAGGTGAAGAGCCATCCGTCGTCGTGAACAAAGTGCTGGAAGGAAAAGGCAGCTTTGGTTACAACGCAGGCTCCGGCGAGTATGGCGACATGCTGGCCATGGGCGTGGTCGATCCGACCAAGGTGACCCGCACCGCGCTGCAGAACGCATCCTCCATCGCAGGCCTGATGCTGACGACCGCATGCATGGTCGCCGAAATGCCGGAAGAAAAGCCTGCTGCACCTGACATGGGCGGCATGGGCGGAATGGGCGGCATGATGTAAAGAACCAGCCGCACGGCTCAGCCGTATTGCTGTAAACGAACCCCGCCTGGTGCGGGGTTCGTTTTTTTGTGTTGCCCGCAACGCCGCTTATGGCTACAATGCGCGCCTTCGTTTTGACCGACCCGTCCGGGAAGGAACAGAAAAACGGCTCGGTAGCTCAGTTGGTAGAGCAGCGGATTGAAAATCCGCGTGTCGGTGGTTCGATTCCGCCCCGAGCCACCAGAATACGAAAAAGCCCACCCGCAACGGTGGGCTTTTTTCATTCATGTCGATCGATCGCCCTAGGCCAGTGCTCCGGCGGAGGTGGCTTCAGTCACTGAGCACTTTGAAGGGGGTATGTATTACCAGACTCTATATTTATATATCAGAATATACTGAACTAACTTCGAGCTATAGCGTCTATGGCTGCGTGATTCAGATTCAACCGATGGAGGTTGCCATGCAAGTCAGTTATTCGATCGTAGACAATGCAGTATCCCTGAAAGCGGCCGCTATCAAGCTGGCAAGCACGATCTTCCCGATCTCTATCCTGCTCCTGCTTTTCGCTGCTGTGCGTTGATATTCTATTGGGGCGACCAGAAGCGCCTTTAAGTACTTCCCTCTGAGCAAAGCCCGCCCTGGATGGCGGGCTTTGTCGTTTCTGGCTCATATCCTTTGCGGTATTCAGCACATTGCTGGGTTAAATAATTGTTTGTCATCAAGGAAGAAGCACACTTAATAGATATCGCCTCCCCCCCCATCAGGGCTATGTTCGAGTTATTGACATTGTAATCTTGTCGGGTATACGGTTCGCTCCTGCTCCGTGATGGGTGTGAACCAACCGCGGTGGAGTACGCAGGCGAATGTGCAGTTCTTGTTTTTATAACGAAACGGGAAAGGGAGAATCTTGATGAACAAAGAGATTGATCTGGGACGTCGCAAAGCATTATCCACCGGGGGCATAGGTCTGCTGGCCTTGTTCGGCGGCGCGAGTCTGCTACGTCCAGGCGAAGCGTTGGCAGAGTGGAACCAAAAGGCTTTCACATCCAAGGCAGTCGAAGAAGCACTGCAATCGCTCGGTGCAACAAATCCAGAAGAAAGTTCCATCTTCATCCGGCTCACGGTCCCCGAGATCGCCGAGAACGGTGCGGTGGTGCCGGTCGGCATTTCCACCTCGCTTCCCAATGTCGAACAGATCGCCATCATGGTGGACAAGAACCCAAACGTGCTGGCGGCGGTATTCACCATCCCGGAAGGCACTGCCCCTGAAGTGACGACGCGCGTGAAAATGGGCAAGACAGCCCATGTGGTGGCGCTGGTGAAGTCGGAGGGCAAGTTCTACCGCACTTCGAAAGAAGTCAAAGTCACTGCCGGTGGTTGCGGCGGCTAGCCGTAGCGGACACTCACTCATACGGACAAGGAAGACACTATGGGCAAGCCAATGAAGATTCGCGCCTCTGTCAAAGAGGGCATGACCGAAGTAAAGATTCTGATGCAACACGATATGGAGACCGGGCTGCGCAAGGAGGCAGACGGTACGCTGATACCGGCCTGGTTCATCACCGAAGTCAAAGCGGAATACGAAGGCCGCACCGTGCTTGAAGCGCAGTTCGGACAGTCGATCTCAAAGAACCCCTACCTGATGTTCATGTTCAAGGGGGGCAGCGCAGGCGGCAAGGTAAAGATCAGCTGGGTCGACAACAAGGGCGATTCCCGCAGCGACGAGGTGACGATCTCGGCATAAAAGTAAAAATGAATTGGCTATGCGACTGCATGGCCATTTTTTTCAGGGAGAACAAATGAACACCAATCAGATATGCAGGGCAGTGATGGTGCTGGCATTGTCGACGAGCCTGACGGCGGTGGCGGAAGAGAAAGCGGTCACCGATTCCGAGCGCATCGAGCAGTACCGCGAGATGATCAGTGACGGCAATCCGGCCGAGTTCGACGAGATGCGCGGCGAAGAATTGTGGAAGACGCCGGCGGGTCCCAAGAACGCGAGTCTGGAGCAGTGCGATCTGGGTAAAGGCAAAGGTGTGGTCAAAGGCGCTTATGCCGAGATGCCGCGTTACTTCAAGGACACGAAGATGGTGCAAGACCTGGAATCGCGTCTGCTCACTTGCATGACCACCTTGCAAGGTATCCCGGAAGAGCAGATCACCGCCAAACCGTTCGCTTCCGACAAGAAGGATTCCGACATCTCCTCCCTTGCCACCTATGTGGCCGGCCAATCCAAGGGTATGAAGATGAAGGTCTCTACCAAGCACCCCAAGGTGAAAGAGGCTTACGAGATAGGCAAGCGCATCTTCAACTATCGCGCCGGGCCGTATGACTTCGCGTGCTCCACTTGTCATGCCACCAGCGGCGTGCGCATCCGCATGCAGGATCTGCCCAACATGCGCAGCAGCAAGAAGGACGCACAAACGGCCTACACCAGTTGGCCGGCTTACCGAGTGTCGCAGGGCCTGACCCGCTCCTTCCAGTGGCGTCTGAACGACTGCTTCCGCCAGCAGCGCTTCCCTGAACCGAAGTTCGCATCCGAGGCCACCATCGCATTGACCACTTATCTGGCGGTCAGCGCGAACGGTGCAAAGTATGCCGGCCCAGGTCTGAAACGCTAGGAGATGACGAACATGAAGACAAAATCGATGATTGGATTCGCGGTCAGCCTCTCACTGGCCATGGTTGCAGCACCGTCGCATGCGGGTAGCACGGCAAAGGATCTGGATGCCAAGACTGCCATGATCGTCAAACGCGACTTCCGCGACAAAGGTATCGCCAAGGCGACCCGCGTCAACCAGGACGAACTGCAGGCTGCATGCAGCAAGTACGTGGACAAGTTGCCCAAGAAGCTGAAAGCCAAGCTGGAAGCCAAGGAAGCCGAAGCCATCCAGTGGCCGGCGGACGGCAAATACATGGGCGACTGGAAGGCAGGCGAGAAACTGGCGCAGAGCGGCAAGGGTATGACCTGGAAGGACAAGGAAGAAGATCCGCGCGGCGGCAACTGCTACAACTGTCACCAGCTGTCCGCCACCGAGATCGCCTACGGCACCATCGGCCCCAGCCTGCTGCACTTCGGCAAGGAACGCGGCTACGGCGAAGACATCCAGCGCTATGCCTATGCACGCATCTATAGCGCCAAGGCCGGCAACGCATGTGCCAACATGCCGCGTTTCGGTCACATGGGTATCCTCACCGAAGCCCAGATGAAGGATCTGGTAGCGCTGCTGCTGGATCCTGAGTCGCCCGTCAACAAGTGACACATAAGGTTCGCCCCTCCCTGACGAGGAGGGGCGGCCCCGTACGTTCAACGCATCAGCCTGATTTCTACAAGGGAATACAGATGGGCATGAATCGACGCGAATTCCTCCAGATACTGGCCATCGCTTCGGCGGGCGGTTTTGTGCTGAATAGCAATCAAAGCTACGCCGCCAGTGATGCGGCGCGCATGTACGAATTGCCGCGCAATGGCAACGTCAGCCTGCTGCACATCACCGACAGTCACGCACAGCTGAACCCCGTGTTCTTCCGCGAACCCGAGATCAACCTCGGCATCGGCGCGATGCGCGGGCAGCCGCCGCATCTGGTCGGCAATGCACTACTCAAACATTTCGGCGTCAAGCCGGGCACGGCACAGGCGCACGCCTACACCAGCCTCGACTACATCGAAGCTGCGCGTCACTATGGCAAGGTCGGCGGCTTCGCGCATCTGGCGACCTTGGTCAAACAGGTGCGTGCCGCGCGTCCTGGTGCTTTGCTGCTGGATGGCGGCGACACCTGGCAGGGCACAGGACAGGCCATGTGGACCAACGGACAGGACATGGTCGATGCCTGCCTGCAACTCGGCGTGGACGTGATGACCATGCACTGGGAATGCACCTACGGCGCGGACCGCGTGAAAGAGATCGAAGAACAACTGCAAGGCAAGATGGACATCGTCGCGCACAACGTGAAGACCACCGACTTCGGCGACCCCGTGTTCAAGCCCTACGTCATCAAGGAGATGAACGGCGTGCCGGTTGCCATCATCGGCCAGGCCTTCCCCTACAGCACCATCGCCAATCCGCGCTACTTCGTACCGGACTGGTCCTACGGCATCCAGGAAGACAACCTGCAGGAGGTCATCAACGAAGCGCGCGGCAAAGGTGCGCAAGTCGTCGTGCTGCTGTCGCACAACGGCATGGATGTCGACCTCAAGCTCGCTTCGCGCGTCACCGGCCTCGACGCCATCCTCGGCGGCCACACCCACGACGGCATTCCTGCACCCATCCCGGTGAAGAACGCGGGCGGCGTAACTCTGGTGACCAACGCCGGTTCCAACGGCAAGTTCCTCGGCGTGCTCGATTTCGAAGTGAAGGGCGGCAAGGTCAAAGGTTTCCAATACAAACTGCTGCCGGTGTTCTCCAACCTGCTGGCGGCGGACAAAGACATGGCCGCGCTGATACAAAAGCATCGCGCACCCTACGCCGCCAAGCTGGACGAGAAACTCGCCACCACCGACGGCCTCTTGTATCGCCGTGGCAACTTCAACGGCAGCTTCGACCAGCTCATCCTCGACGCGCTGATGAAAGAGAAGGACGCGCCCATTGCCTTCTCGCCCGGCTTTCGCTGGGGCACATCCTTGCTGCCGGGTGCGGACATCACCATGGAAGACGTTC
>JAHJQE010000080.1 GCA_018819205.1 Gammaproteobacteria bacterium | reverse complement strand
CGTTATCGGAGATGGATGCGGCCAAAAGCAATCCACAGCGCTATCTGTCCGGCGTGAGACTGGACAAGGCGAGCAACGGCAAACGAGCCGTGGCGATTTTCGCCCTGCATCGTCTGGCACGGCAGGCGGTGAAACCTGCATATGTGCAATGGCAGCGCTTGAACAAATATTTCACACAGGAAGAGCAGCAGTACTACTACGGCTGGCTGGCTTACGAAGCTGCGCACGAACACGATGCGCGTGCCTTGGAGTGGTATGCGGCAGCGGGTGATGCCACGCTGACACCGGCACAACAGGCATGGCGCGTGCGCGCTGCGTTGCGCGAACAGAACTGGCATGCCGTATGGGAAGGCATCTCCTCGATGTCGGTGGAACAACAGAACGAAGCGACCTGGCGCTACTGGAAGGCGCGTGCGCTGATCGCACTGGATCACGAGCGGGATGCTGAAGTGATACTCGCCCCCCTGAGTCGCGAATATCACTACTACGGGCAACTGGCGGCTGAAGAGTTGGGGGCCGCGCCTGCCGCCGGCATCGTGACTGCGAAGTACATGCCCGACGAAACGGAAGTGGAAGCCACGCTAGCACGCCCCGACATACAGCGCACGATATTGCTCTATCGGATGGGGCTGCGTACCGAAGCGGCGAAAGAATGGGACTGGGCGATGCGTGGTCTGGATGACCGCGAGTTGCTGCTGGCCGCCGAAGTCGCGCGCCGCAACGATATGTATGACCGCTCCATCAATGCCGCGAACCGTACCGTCAACTTGCATGATTTCAACCTGCGTTATCCCGCGCCGTATCGCGAGGCATTGCAAGCTTCCATCGACGAGCACGATGTGGAGGAAGCATGGGTATACGGTCTGATGCGACAGGAAAGCCGCTTCGTCACGCATGCAAGATCGGACGTCGGCGCGGCAGGGTTGATGCAGATCATGCCGGATACCGCGCGCTGGGCAGCACGCCGCATCGGTCTCAAGGGTTATCGCAAAGGCCTCATCCACCAGCTCGATGTGAACCTGCGCCTCGGCACCTATTACATGAAGAACGTGTACAGCCGCTTCGACGACAATCCTGTCCTGGCATCCACCGCCTATAACGCGGGGCCGACACGCGCCAATCGCTGGCGCGGCGAAGTACCGCTGGAGGGGGCGATCTATGCCGAGACCATTCCCTACGAAGAGACGCGCGACTATGTGAAGAAGGTGATGAGCAACACCATCTATTACGCCAAGTTGTTCGGTCATCCGTCGGAGTCGCTCAAGGAGCGGCTGGGCGTGGTGGCAAGCAACAAGCCCAAACAGTCAAAAGCACATGCCGCCGCGATGTGATGGATTGCAGGTCTATTGTGTAGGCGGTGCCGTTCGCGACCGCCTGCTTGGTCTGCCGGTGCAGGATCATGACTGGGTCGTGGTCGGCAGTACACCGCAAGAGATGGAGGCGCGCGGCTTCAAACCTGTAGGCGCGGACTTCCCGGTCTTCCTGCATCCAGAAACCCACGAGGAATACGCGCTGGCGCGCACCGAGCGCAAAACGGCGGCGGGCTACAAGGGTTTCAACATCTACGCCTCACCCGATGTCACGCTGGAGCAGGATCTGCTGCGGCGCGACTTCACCGTCAACGCCATCGCCGAAGATGAACATGGCACGCTCATCGATCCGCACAACGGCCAGGCCGATCTGAAAGCGGGCGTGCTGCGCCATGTCAGCGACGCCTTCGCGGAAGACCCGGTGCGCATCCTGCGCGGCGCGCGTTTCGCGGCACGCTACGGTTTCAGCATCGCACCGGAGACATTGGACTTGATGCGAGCGATGGCGGCGAACGGCGAAGTTGATGCGCTGGTGGCCGAGCGCGTGTGGCAGGAACTGGCACGCGGCCTGATGGAACGTCACCCCTCGCGCTTCTTTCTCACGCTGCGCGAATGCGGCGCATTGAAGAAGATACTGCCGGAAGTGGATGCGCTGTTTGGCGTGCCGCAACCGGTGCATTACCACCCCGAGGTCGACTGCGGCGTGCATGTGATGATGGTGCTGGACGACACGGCCAAACTCGATCGCTCGCTCGAAGTGCGTTTCGCCGCATTGGGTCATGACCTCGGCAAAGCCACCACCCCCGAAGAGACGCTGCCCAGACATATCGGCCATGAGCAACGCAGCATCGACCTGGTGCGAGCGGTCTGCACACGCCTGCGCGTCCCCGGCGACTGTCGCGACCTTGCGTTGCTGGTTGCGCAGTTCCACAGCCATGTCCACCGTGCGCGCGACCTGCGCCCCGATACCATCGTCAAACTGTTCGACCGCTGCGACCTGTGGCGCAAACCGGAGCGCTTCGAACGCATCCTGGAAGCCTGTATATCCGATGCCCATGGTCGCACCGGCCACGAGAACGATGCCTATCCGCAAGCCCCTTACCTGTCAGCCTGCGCACGCGCCGCCCAGGCCGTGAACGCCGGCGAAATCGCGCGCGCCTGCCCCGACAAGAACCTCATCGCAGACAAAGTGCGCGAGGCACGCATCGTGGCGGTGGAAGAGGCGATCAAGAACTTGTAGGGATGTCTGGCAGCTTTCTTTCATTGGGATTGCAGGCCGGCAACAACTGGTGCCATAAGCGGCATTTCGCGAAAGCACAAGATTCGGTCTACACTGGACTGCGCATCCTTCAATAAAAACAGGCTAACCTCACTAAATAGAGGAGGCATCAGGGCATCATGGAATCCTTCCAATGGAATGAAGCTTTTGAAACCGGGCTGGGCGAAGTTGATAAACAACATCATCACCTCGTTGATGTGATCAACCGCTTTGGCGAGTTGGTCATGCGCGGGACATCGGTATCGAAAGATGATTTTGAAGCGCTCTTCAATGAACTGGCCAGCTATACCAAATATCACTTCTCTGAAGAAGAATCCTACATGGAGCATGCAAAGATTGATCCTCGCCATGTAGAGAATCATCGCAAGGAACATGCGGATTTTTTAGGCGACGTGACCTTGATCTATAAGAACACCTCACCAGATACTTTGGGCGCAGGGGAGCCATTGCTAAAGTTTCTGATTTACTGGCTGGCCTTCCATATTCTGGGGTCTGACCAGTCCATGGCAATGCAAATCAAGGCGATCGAACAGGGGAAGGATGCCGCTGAAGCATACAACGCATCCAAACATATGTGGGCAGGACCCAATGAGCAACTTCTGAAAGCACTTACAGGATTGTTTCACCAGCTCAGTATCCGCAACCGGGAACTGTCCGAATTAAATCAAACACTGGAAAATCGCGTGAAGGAACGAACCGCCGAACTCGCCATTGCCAACCACAGACTGGAAGAGATTTCATTTACCGACGTTCTGACTGGCTTGCCCAATCGCCGCCATGCCATGCAGCAACTGAGCATGCAGTGGGAAGAGTCGGTCCGAAATAACACAAGCTTGTCCTGCTTGATGGTCGATGCCGATTATTTCAAGGAGATCAACGACACTTCGGGGCATGATGCAGGTGATAAGGTACTGCGCGAACTGTCCAAAGCCCTGAAATATTCCGTTCGCACAGATGACCTGGTTTGCAGGCTGGGCGGAGACGAGTTTTTTATCATCTGCCCTAACACGCCTTTGGATGGGGCGCTACGGGTTGCGGAACAAACACGGAAAGCGGTTACTTCCTTGCGTATACCTGTCGAGCATGGCGAGTGGGCGGGTAGTATCAGTGTGGGAGTGGCGACGCGCCAGTCGAACATGAGTGGCCCGGACGACTTGATCAAGGCGGCGGACCAAGGCGTATATGCGGCAAAAAGAAAAGGGCGAAATTGCGTAGCGACATCAGACTGATTCCGGATGAGGTCTTGTTGGCAGCACTACCAGTGGGCCAGGTATCCATCCTTACCTGTAGTAACGGTTTTAGAACTGCGAAAAAGAGCTTTTAAACAGACGCTATCGTTAGCTGTGCTTGCCTGATATCCGATTTCTTGGATCGAATATGCTTAGCTGATTGGCGCAAAGTCGTTCAAGCGGACGCGCAGGATCGATGCATTGCTCTCACAGAACGGTGATGACCCTCCACTCTGACAGCTTTGCCTCATAACGCATCCCCGCATGCGCCGGGCTGGTCGAGGGCAGGCGCTGCAATTCCAACTCCGGCAACGTCTGTTCCTTCAGTACGTACTTCCTGAAACTCTGTTCTGCCTTTCCGCCGTTGAAGTACACGCGCGTGATGCGCGGATGGTCAGCAAAGAATGTGGCGAAGTCGTTGGCTTGTTCATGCTGGATGTCGCTGTCCAGGCTGCCCTCGCGCGTGCAGGAGTGCAGCACGTCCCACAGTGCGATGCCGGCCTGCTTGAGTTTTTCCAGCCTTTGTTCGTAGGGCAGGTGCGGCTGCGCACCGATCAGTTCGCCCATGATCTTCCAGAAGGCGTTGTGCGGGTGGGCGTAGTACTCATGCTCTTGTAGCGACTTGATCCCTGGCATGCTGCCGAGGATGAGGATGCGTGCATTGCGGTCTGCGACGGGCGGGAAGCTGTTCAGGCGTTGCATGCGTTCACAGCATGCGCGAACGGTCGCCGGACATGAAGTTGTGCAGCGGTGCGTCGATGCCTTTGCCCATCACCAGCACCTTGAAAAGCTCGCCCATCTCGGCCGGGCTGGTGAGTTTCTGCACCTGCTTGGCGAGCGGCAGATATTCGCGCACGTTCTCGGACGAGACTTCGCCGAGCAGCTCGGGCAGGCCGTTGTTGAGCAGGAAGTGTGCTTGCGTGGTGTAGCCCAGCAGGTGTGCGCCGTAGTCGATGGCGGCTTCGGCGGCGGCGGTGAAGTCGACGTGCGCGGTGATGTCCTGCAGGCCGGGCAGATAGAAGGGGTCGTCGTGCGAGTGGTGGCGGTAGTGGCACATCAGCGTGCCGCGGTGTCGTTGCGGGTGGTAATACTCGCGTGCGCCGAAACCGTAGTCGATGAACAGCAGGGCGCCGCGCGTGAGCCGTTCGGCCAGGCTGGAGACCAGTCCGCGCGCGGTGAGCGACACTTCACTCAGGTAATCGTCCGGCACGGCGATGCCTTTGGCGATGTCGTGCAGCGCCTCGTTTTGCGGCAGACGGTCAGCCCAGACGAAACGGTTGCCTTCGACCGAGACGCCGCGCTCCATGATGTGTCCCTCGTTCCAGAACACCAGATGTACCGGCAGGGCGTCCAGCACCTCGTTGCCGAACACGGCGCCGCTGATGGTATCGGGCAGGGTGTCCAGCCAGTGGAGGCGTTGGAACAGATGCGGCAGGTGTTCCTGCAGCAAGGCTTGCTGGCGTTGTCGCAGGTCGGCGCTGACTTCAAGGATGGAATAGCTGTCTGGCAGGCTGCCGAGTCGTTCCAGTTCGCGCAGGATGTCCAACGCCAGTTTGCCGCTGCCGGCCCCCAGTTCAAGGATGTGCGGGGTGCTGGTCTGCATCACGTCCAGCAACTGGCGCGCCAGCGTGCGGCCGAACAGGGCGGATATCTCCGGCGCGGTGACGAAATCGCCCGATTCGCCGAACTTGCGCGCGCCGGCGGTGTAATAGCCCAGCCCCGGCGCATACAGCGCCAGCTCCATGAAACGGGAGAAGGGGATCCAGCCGCCCTGGCTGGCGATGTCGTTGCGGATCAATTCGCACAGGCGGGCGCTATGGGCCAAGGCATCGGTGCTGGGGGGCGGGAGGTTTACTTGCATGCTCGGTTATAATTGCGGCGGCGAACGAACTAGATTCGCCGCGGGCGTGTTGATGATGTGCCAAAGTTTAGTGGGGTTTCCGATGCAGGGCAAAACAATATTGGTCACAGGCGGTGCGAAGCGCGTCGGCGCCGCCATCGTGCGCCGTCTGCATGCGGCGGGGGCGAACGTCGCCATCCATTTTCGCAGCTCGGCCTACGAGGCCTTCGCGCTGCGCGGCGAGTTGAACGATCTGCGCGAGAACTCCACCATCTGTGTGCAGGCTGACCTGCTTGAAACTGAGACGTTGCCACGCATGGTGGAGGAGGTGGTGCAGCATTTCGGGCATCTGGATGCGCTGGTCAAT
Organism: Gammaproteobacteria bacterium; assembly: GCA_018819205.1. Taxonomy (GTDB): domain Bacteria; phylum Pseudomonadota; class Gammaproteobacteria; order Burkholderiales; family Gallionellaceae; genus Sideroxyarcus. The sequence continues at coordinate 5,928 of JAHJQE010000080.1, read as the reverse complement.
AACGCGTCGAGCTTCTACGCCACGCCGCTGGCCGAGATAGATGCCGCGCAATGGAACGATCTGGTCGGCACCAATCTGCAGGCACCGCTGTTCCTGGCGCAGGCCGCCGCTGCCGAGCTGCGCCGCCGGCATGGTTGTATCGTGAACATCGTGGACATCCATGCCGAGCGACCGATGCATGGACATCTGTTGTACAGCGCGGCCAAGGCGGGACTGGTGGCGCTGACCAAGGGCTTGGCGCAGGAATTGGCGCCGCAGGTGCGCGTGAACGCGGTCGCGCCGGGCGTCATCGTGTGGCCGGAGGGTGAAGCGTGGAAGGATGAAGAGACGCGCCGCAAGATCGTGGCACACACTTTGCTCAAACGCGAGGGCAGCCCGGAAGACATCGCCAAAACGGTGCAATTCCTGATCGCCGATGCGCCCTACATCACCGGACAGGTGATCGCGGTGGACGGCGGTCGCAGCATCAACATTTGAATCACTCTTACATTGAATCAGGCATGAACGACATCACTCAACCCATCCATTTCGAACATCACTCCACCAACTTCAACCGTCTCAAGGGGCGGCTGGAAAGCGCGGTGGGCAAGGCCATCGGTGACTTCAATATGATCGAGGACGGCGACGTGGTGATGGTGTGCCTGTCCGGTGGCAAGGATTCCTACACGCTGCTCGATATCCTGCGCACCCTGCAGAAGCGTGCGCCCATCAACTTCAAACTGATCGCGATGAACCTCGATCAGAAGCAGCCAGGTTTTCCGGAGGATGTGCTGCCTAACTATCTGAAGGGCATCGGTGTCGATTTCCATATCGAGGCACAGGACACCTACTCCATCGTCAAGGAGAAGATCCCCGAGGGCAAGACCACTTGCTCGCTGTGTTCGCGTCTGCGCCGCGGCATCATCTACAAGGTGGCGGGCGAGTTGGGCGCGAACAAGATCGCGCTGGGTCACCATCGCGATGACATGATCGAGACGCTGTTCCTGAACATGTTCTTCGGCGGCAAGCTGAAGGCGATGCCGCCCAAGCTGGTGACCGACAAGGGCGACCATGTGGTGATCCGTCCGCTGGCCTATTGTGTCGAGAAGGACATCGCCCGCTACGCGCGCGGCATGGAGTTCCCCATCATCCCGTGCAACCTGTGCGGCTCGCAGGAGAACCTGCAACGCCAGAACATCAAGCAGATGTTGCAGGACTGGGAGCGCCAGTATCCGGGGCGTTCGCAGACCATCTTCACCGCCATGCAGAACGTGCGCCCCTCGCATCTGCTCGATGGCAGCCTGTTCGACTTCAAGGGTATCAAGGCAGGGGATCATGTCGCGGAAGGCGACGTGGCGTTCGACGACTGACCCTTTGCGTTGTTGGGGCTATGGAATGGCAGTACCATAGCCGCACAAAACAGTTTCGGGGAGGGTGGCATGAACCGAAAACAGAGAATCACCTTGTGGGTCGGGGTATGCAACGTGATCTTCCTGTTGCTATTCCCGCCTTTCGATTCCCTTTCCGTCACCGGTGAGAATGCGCTGATCTTTGCCGGTTTCAATTTCATCTTCGCCAACACCGCGAACGAAGTGGTTAACACTGATGTGCTGTTTCTGGAGATGGTGGTGGTGGTGATCAATATCGCCATCGCATGGCTGCTGTTCAACGACCGCGGACCGGGCGAGGTACGCAAGCGTCGGTTCAACATTCAGAACGTCATTCTGGTCGGCGTGGCGATCAACCTTATCCTGATCCTGTTATTCCCGCCTTTCGAGAACGTGTTCGAGGTCAGTCGAGCGATTGTGCCGTCTTTCCAGGGGTTCTACTTCATTTTTGCGGCAGAACCCCTGCATGCCATCATCGTTCCAGTGCTGTATGAAGAGGTGGTGTTCGTGATCATCAACGGTACGTTGCTGTGGTTCTTCTTCCGTCCAGAGAGAACCAAAGACCTGACGCCGGCAGAAGCGATTGCGCTGATGCGTAAACTCAGCAAGAAGTAAGGATTTTGATCCGCAAGGGCTGGCCTCAGGTCAGATCTGTCGCGACCTTGAAGATCACCTTGCGCACGGTACCCGTTCCTATGAGCGGCGCGTGTGCATCCTCCGGGAAGAAGATGCAGAAATGATCCGGTGGCACCGGCACGTAGGAAGCCGGTGCATCATGGAAAAAGCGGATGTCCCGCTCTTCACTATGGTCGCTCACCGGGTTCAGGCAGTCCGCCAGCGGTTTCCAGCCCATCGTCTCATCCCCTTCCAGTACCAGCTGGATGTCGATGTACTTCCTGTGTGCTTCCAGTTTCGCCATCTCTCTGGTCTTGGCCGGAACCTGCTCTACGATAGCGATCAGATCCTCGCCGACGACGGGATAACGCCCCGGTGCGAGGCTGAAGAAATCGGTGCTGCGCATGTGTGCGAACGCGCGGGCGAACAGCGGATGCAGGCTTTCGTAACGCTCGGACTGGGAGAGGGCGGAGAGGATCATGTCGGGGTCTCTTCAGGTTTCTTCTTGCGATATGGCGAGGTGAACCATGCGGCACAGATGATGCCGATCAGGCAACCGGCGAGCACGGCGGAAAGGGTGTGCGCGTCCAGCATCAGGCGTGCGCCCATGGTGAGCAGCAGGATGGGGACGAGATAGAACAGGTGCCGCCAGCCATAGCGGCGTGCCACGAAGTACACGGCGCAGGATGACATCGACGAATGTCCGGAGGGCATGTTGTGGCGACTGTCCGGTGCATAGGGACGTTCACCGATGCGCGTGCCGCCTACTTCGATATCGTTCACCACGCGCTTCAATCCTTGGGTGGCGACGGTAGTGGCGACGGCGAGGGTGAGCAGTTGCACCATGCCTTCCTTGTCACGCAGCAGCAACGGCAACCCGACCTGGGCGATGGTGTTGACGAAGCGCAGTTTCGTTTCGGTCGGCTCGACCCAGAACGGTCTTTCGGCATTCAGGTTCGTGCGGTAGCTGGCGAGGTCGGAAGGGTAGAACACGCAGGCCACGAGACTGAGCAGGCAGGCGGCGATGAAGCCCATCGGTCGTTTCTTCGGCAGAGAGTCGCGCCAGGTGCTCAAGCGGTTTCCTTATCGTTTCTTGTCGGTGGCATCGGCGAAGATGTCCAGCTTCGGATCGTAGATGTCGCTGCGCAGATCGAACGCACCCATGATGCTGTGGAACACGGTCTGCTGGGCATGCCTGGCGTGTGCCAGTGCCGCATCTGCATGCATGGTCTTATTCTTCTTGAACGCGCCGGACATCCACACGATGTATGGGATGTCCTTCTGCACGTCCGGTGCCAGCGAATTCGGGGTGCCGTGCAAGTATAAGCCATACTCGCCGAGCGACTCGCCGTGGTCGGAGAGGTACATCATCATCGTCCGCGTGTTCGGCATGGCACGCAAAACATCTATCGTTCCGGACAGGAAGCGGTCGGTGTAGCGGATGGTGTTGTCATAGGCATTGGTGACCGTTTCGGGCGTGCAATCCTGCAGCTGCACCGAGCGGCACACCGGCGTGAACTGCTCGCCGTCCGCCGGATAGTGGTTGTAGTAATCGGGGCCATGGCTGCCGGACTGGTGCAACACGACGAACACTTTGTCGCTGGCAGTATTGGCGATACGCTGCTGAAGACCGGAGAGCAGCACTTCATCGTAATCGCAGTGCAGCCCGCTGCAGGTGCTGCGGATATCGGTGTCGCGCAGATAGGTGTGCACCTTCAGCGGCGGTTCGCCCCAGTTGCGTGTGAGCCAGATGGTGTCGACGCCGCTGCGTTGCAGATAGCTGGGCAGTGCCTCGTAGTTGTGGAACAGCGAGTTGCTGGTGTCGACATGCGACAACATGCATTGCAGCGAGGCGGTGGTGTAGGTTGAGCAGGAATGCGCATTGCGTATCGCGGTGACGCCAGCCTTTTCCAGCATGGGGTTGGTGTCACGCGCATAGCCGTATAGCGCGAAGTTGGCTGCGCGTGCCGATTCGCCGATCACCAGCACCACCACGGTCTTGCCCGGTGCGGTGAAGTGCGCAGCGGGCAGCAACTCCAGCTCGCGCGATTGCATGGCCTTTTCCGTCTGATAGCGTGTCGCGTTGATCACATACGACCAGGGCAGGATCATGCCGCCCAGTTGCCGGCCGTGTTTGTCTATCCACAGCCAGCTTTGCGCGTTGCCATACAGCCAGCCGATGCCGACGATGAACGAGAGCAGCAGTGCGGCGATGGTGCGCAGGCGCGACACATGCTTGATGACGATGCGCGAGATCAGCCAGGCGGGCAGCACACCGAACAGCAGCACATGCCACAGGAAGGAGAAACTCAGATAGCTGCTTGCCTCACCGGTGTTGGTGTTGAACACATTGCCCATCATCGCCTTGTCCAGGATCACCTGATAGGTCTGGATGAAATACAGTGCGAAGGCGTTGCTGAATACGATCAACATCGCCAGCGGTTTGAGCAGGCGTTGCGACACCAGTGCGAACAGGAACATCACCAGCACCGTGAGCAGCATGACCAGCACGAACAGCGTCAGCAGGGTGAGCACGCTCGGCAAAGAGAGTGGGGCGAGGTCTTTGAGGGCGAAGGAATACAGCGGCAGGTGATACAGCAAACCGTTGAGCGCGGCGAAGATCAGGACGAACTTCGTCGCGCTCGGATTGAAACGCAGGCGCTCGTTGAGCGCGGTCAATCTTTCGGTCAGCCGGTCACGCAAGCTCATGCAGTGTGGTCACTTTTTTTCCGGCAGCATGCGCGTCATGGTGTTGTCGCGCACGATGAGGTGGTGATAGAGCGCTGCCACGAAATGCGCGCCGATCAGGAAGTAGCCGGTGCTGCCGACGAATTCATGCACTTCCTTGATCTGCTTGGCCAGTTCCTTGTTGGTGTCGATCAATGCGGGCAGTTCCAGTCCGAAGAAGGGGATGGGCTTGCCGGCGGCGCTGAGCAGCAGATAGCCGCTGATCGGCATGGCGATCATCAATACGTAAAGCGCGAGGTGCAGCAGTTTGGCGGCGAGCTGCTGGATATTCTCCGGTTCGGGAACGATGGCCGGTGTGGGGCCGCTCAAGCGGGCGGCGATGCGCAGCCACACCAGTGCAAATAGCAGCAGGCCTAGCATGAAGTGCCAGGCCTTCAGCATCTCGCGCGGGTCACTGCCTTTCTCGAACAACTCGCGCAGTTCGATACTGCCGTACACAGCGATGAATAGCAGCAGCATCAGCCAGTGGATGCCGATACTGAGCGAGCCATATCGACTTTCTGTGTTCTTCCAGGTCATCACATTTCTCCTTTGACTTGATCGGGTCGGCCATGGTGATCCGGCGGACAGGGGAGGATCACATGTGCCTGAAACGGATCATAGCGAGCAGTTCTTAAGCTTTGCTTAAATGAAACGAATAGTTCGTCGATCATCGGTAATGACGCTGGGTTCACGTTCAGATGAAGCGCGCAATCATGCCGTTGGACAGATCACCCTGCATCGGGATGCGCACATGGTGGCCGCTGCCCGGGGCGACGGAGAGTGTCTCGCCATCCAGGTTCTTCATCTCGTGCAATTCGACGATGCTGTTGCCGGAGGGATGGATGATCTCCAGCTTGTCGCCGACGGAGAATTTGTTCTTCACGGCGATCTCGGCCATGCCGTCCGCACAGGCGACGATGTCGCCGACATATTGCTGGCGGAAACTCTCGGAGTGGCCGCGCATGTAGTTCTGCTGTTCGTGTGTGTGGTGGCGCTCGTAGAAGCCATCGGTGTAACCGCGGCTGGCCAGTGCGTCCAAAGCCCCCAGCAGTTTCAGATCGAACGGGCGGTTCTTCATCGCATCGTCGATGGCCTGGCGATACACCTGCGCGGTGCGCGCCACGTAGTAGATGGACTTGGTGCGGCCTTCCACTTTCAGCGAATCGATGCCGATCTTCACCAGCCGCTCGACATGCTCCACCGCGCGCAGATCCTT
>JAHJQE010000016.1 GCA_018819205.1 Gammaproteobacteria bacterium | reverse complement strand
TTGATCTACGCGACAAGGTCGAACCTTAAGGATGGGTTCAAGCTGTCTCTGCTTCGTGTGGTGGTAGCTAACCACCACGGAGGGAAAGATACAAGGATGGGTGGAGCAACGCGATACCCATCAAGCCGCCCGTTGGGTATCGCGACGCTCCACCCAACCTACGTTTTGTTTTGTAGTAATCGCTACAAACACCCGCTTGAACCGCTTTGTTCGAATCGCTAACCCACTGTCATGGCTTGATAAATTCCCCGCGCAGCAGATTGGCACGGGTGTTGCAGTCACTCAGGCGATGTCTATTTTGAAAGCAGGAAACCACATGCCCGAACGTCATCCGGAGGCATCGCCCCCGGCTACCCTCGCGGATTGCGCGACCTGTCCGCATCGCGCGCTGCTGGCCGAGGGCCGTTGCGTGCCCGGCGACATCTGCGTGACCGCCCACAGCGGGCGGCAGATCGACCGCTTCCTGCGGCGCAACAAGGAATTCGCCGAAAGCTATCTGCACGATGCCTTCTGGGAACGGCGCGCCATCGCCGCGCAACATGCGCCGCTGGCAGCCTTGCGCCCCTTGCCGCGCGACGAGGACGAAGTGGTGCGGCGCGTGATGGTGATGCGCCTGCCCATCGACGAACTGGACGACTATCTGCACGACACTGACCGCGAGGTGCGCATGACGGCGGCGGACCGTCTGGCACCGGAGAAGCTGGGCGTGTTGCAGAACGACGAGGACTATCTGGTGCGCATGCAGGTGGCGAAACGCCTGCCGCACGGGCAACTGCCGCGCATGGCGAACGACGAGGAACGCGAAGTGCGCAAGGTGGTGGCGCGCCGTCTGCCGCCGTTCGCGCTGGGGCGCATGGCGCAGGACGAGGACGTCGAAGTGCGGCGCATCGTGGCCGAACGCGTGTTGCCGGACGATGCCGTGAAGATGTTGCACGATGAAGACTGGGTGGTGCGCTTGCGCGCGGCGGAGCATGCACCCCTTGAGTCCATCGCCGAACTAGTGGACGATGCCGAGCCTGATGTGCGTGCCGTGGTGCGCCAGCGATTGAACGAATACTTGATGGGAGACGAGAAATGACGATCATTACGCCCGACGAAACTGCGCTGCAGGAGCTGGCGCGACAGATCGAAGCGTTGTCGCCGCGCCCGCATCACACCAAATTGATGGAGATCGCCAACCGCATCCATCCCGGCTGCACCTTTGAATATGCCTTGAACCGTGGCGGCTGGTATCGCCCAGGCGGCGTCATCGCGCCGAACGGCGACCGCATCGCGGATGAACTGGAACGCTGGGCACGTGCCGAGCTGGAATCCTGCGGCGGCGATATGGGCGAACTGGTCGAGCGTCATCTCGACAAGGGCTTGCTGGTCACCCGTCATTCCGGCCGCACGCATTATTTCGTCTGCGCCTACGGTCCGGCCCCCTCCGACTTCATGCAACTGGAAGTGGAAGAGCTGCAGGAAGTGGTGGATCGCGAACTGATCGATCCGGACGCACTGCCCGAAGACATGCAGGAACTCATCGACCCCATCGCGCCGCTGTTGCTGGAAGGGGAAGTGGTGGGTGCGCCGCGTTACAAGTTCCGTCGCCTGCTCGATATGAAGCAGACCGTCGCGCGTGTCGGGCTGGTTACGGGACGCGACAGCGGCCTGCCGCGCCTGCTCAAGGAATGGTCACACAGCAGCGCCGCCACACGCGGCCACTTCAGCGACCACTGGATCGTCGGGCTGCGCGAACATCTGGACCGCTATCGTAATCCGGTCGTGTCGGCCTCGCTGGTATCGCGCCACGCGCGCGAACTCAGATCGTTCCAGTGGAATGCAGCGCTGACCGGCGTCGAGATGTCGCACCAGTTGCAAGCCTTCGACCGCGCGGCGGGCTATCCCTCGGCCTGGTATTTCCATCTCGTCTCCAACACCATCACCCCGCCCGCAGTGGCCTACGCCGTGGTGCGCGATCTGGAAGCCGGTTTCAGTTATTTGCCGGATACCGAAGCGGCACTGGTGCAGGGTTGGGCAGCGGCACCGTATTCAGTCTGACTCGCAGTCCTCCTGGGTCGTCATACCGGCGCAGGCCGGTGTCCAGTCAAACAACATGCCGTGTAGCGGACTGATCGGTGTTGCCTGTTAGATCATCTGGACACCGGCCGGCGCCGGTGTGACGGAGCGCTCGGCGTTGCCATGAAGAATCATTTGGCTTTGTTGTCACAAGTTGCATAATCCCGGCATCGAAATCCGCACAAGGAACCGCACGATGCCGCCCCCCGACAGATTCCGCCTGCAAGCCGAACACTCCCTGCTGCTGATGGTCGACGTGCAGGAACGCCTGAGCGCCGCCATGGATCAGGATGAACTGCCGCGCGTGGTGAAGCACATCGGCATCCTGCTCGAAAGCGCACACGCCCTGTCCGTTCCCGTCATCGTCAGCGAGCAATACGTCAAAGGTCTCGGCCCCACCGTCGCCGCGCTCAAGGAAAAGACCGGCAGCGCCACCTTCCACGAAAAGATCAGCTTCAGTTGCTGCGGCAACAGTGATGTCATGTCGCAACTGCGCCAGAGCGGACGCCGGCAGATCGTGGTGTGCGGCATGGAAACGCATGTGTGCGTGCAACAGACCGTGCTCGATCTGCTGCATGAAGGTTTCGTCGTGCATGTCGTGAAAGACGCCGTGATGAGCCGCGCCCCCGCCAACCGCGACACCGCCATCGATGCGATGACCCTCGCCGGTGCCGTGCCCACCAGCACCGAGACTGCTGTGTTTCAGTGGCTCAAGGTCGCGGGGACGGAGGTGTTCAGGCAGGTGTCGAAGTTGGTGAAGTAAGGTCGGAAGCGGGGAATGGGAACAGGATCGCGCGCGAAGCAGGTTGAGTGGTCTCTATTGAATGCAAATCATGGGAGCATTTGGCGGGGGCTGCCGGATCGGGTATTGCCCACTTCCATTCAATAGACAGGCGCCATGCCCAAGCGCCTCCGTTCAGCATTGATGCGCTCTTGCTCCATACGAGCCTGCTCTTGTTCGATGTACTGTTGACGAAGTTCTTCTTGCTCTCTTTGTCGTTCCTCCTGGTACCGTTGCTGCGCTTCTTCATGTTGCAGTCGCTGCGAGACGGATTCCCCTATCCGACGACTTTCTTCGACGAATCGCTCATACTCCCTTTGCTGTGTTTCTTGCTCCCGTTGGGCTTGCAGCGAGATACGACGCTCGTCTGCCTCGATTTTTTCCTGGGCCCTCCGTGACTCCACCTCGCTGATGGAAGAAGCCAGATATCCCGTCTCCATATAATATTCCTGGATGATTATCTTTTCGGCGGCGTTCGTATCGTTAACCTGATTTGTATTCATGGCTTGATTGGGGGCGAACGAGAACATCATCTTGAACAGGAACATCAAACCGATGAGTCCCAGAAGGAACTTGAGGCCGGTGGAAGTCCAGCTCGTCATGATCGCGAATTTTTTTCGACGGCGTGCCCAAAGCGGGGATTCGCCCTCTATCTCCGACCAGATGACGGGAGGCGCAGCGACCATTATGGTTGGTGATCGCGAGCTGCCTGTTTCAGAGGCCACGTCGCGGGAAGAATAAGCTTCCATGGCACTGCGCAAAGAGGCCAGCTTGTAATCCGCCAATGACGCTGAAAGACCGTGAGCGCCCGACTCGTAGTGTTTGCACAAAGCCTGATATGCGGTCACCACTTCGGCACGGGTCGCATCGGAGGGAAGTCCCAGCAATTCGAATATCGTTTTAGGTCGAGCAACTGAATAAGCCATAATCTCACCGCTGTAAGTGGTCGAGGGGCAGATTAATCTCCACCCAATATCATGTCAACAAGTGTGGATATTCAAACGGTCAGCAGTAAGGGAAACAGGCGGGCCACTGCTTTGCTGTCATTTTCAATCAACGATCCGGACATCGAATGAGCCATTACGACACCCTGGAAGTCAGTCCCAATGCCAGTGCCGAGACCATACGTGCGGCCTACAAGAGCCTGATGCAGAGATACCACCCGGACCGGAATCTGGAAGATGCGGGAGCTACTGAGCGTGCAGTGTCGATACAGCATGCCTATGAAGTTCTGTCCGATCCAGGCAAACGAGCTGCTTACGACCTCGGACGTGAGCCGCCCCTTTCGCCCTCCGCTTACCGGCAAGCCCCATCACCTGTCCCGGAGCAGGAAACACCCCTGTTCTCTTCGATGCTGCTCGTGATGTCCTTCGTCGTTGTGGCGGGCGTGATGGGTGGGTATCTGATGCGCGACACGCCGCAGCCGGTGCAGATCAAGCCAGCCACGGACAGTGTGCATGCTCCGGCCCAGACCCAAAGCAGGATGTTTGACCTGATCGACGATGTCGAAGTCATACCGCTGCTCGGAGATGATGCCTTCCGCACTTTCACCGGACACACACTCGCCATCCCGAAGCTACAGATAGTCATCGGGCAAGAGGACGAGACACGGATGCGCGAATTCATCCTCATTCACACCGACGACCTGAAGCAACAGCTACGCGATGCACTGTCTGGCATACCCTATGAGACGTTGCTGAAAGACACTGCCGAGGAATACATCAAGGCAAGGGTCAAAGAAGTGTTGAACGAATACATCCTGCTTGCATCCGCCGTCAGTCCCTTGCCAGATGTACAGATCGTGCCCTTGCGGGGCAACATAGTGAAAGTGCTGTTGCCCGACTCCTTCGACGTGAAGTGATGAGGGAACACATGCACTGTCTGTTCCGCAGATCGTCACCGGGCGGAATTTTCATGGCCGCAGTGCTGAAAGAATAGCAATCCGCGCCAACACGCGACACAACCTCGAAGCCTTGCCCCTCGCCGGTGCCGACCCCGCTAGCACTGAGTCAGCCGTGTTTCTGTAGCTCAAGTTCGTGTAAATGTAGCTGTTCAAGCAGTTGACGAAGCTGGTCAAGTAATCACAGTTGCACAGCTTTAATCTATCTCTTGAAAAAATATATAGGCCAAATTTCTGCTTGGTGAGAGAGAAGTGTCGGGCTAGGATTCGGAGCGAAACGAGTGGGCGCAGAAGAATAATTCGATGTAGCCATCTTTGATCCGCTGTGCTTGTTCAGCAATGAAGATGCACTTGATTGCAAGGCTCGCAGAACTTCTTCACACAGCCCTGACAAGCCGGGGTCTGTCCCATGATTTTTCTAGTCCCTTTATTTAATTAGCACGAGGCCACCAATAATGAACATGTCAAAAATGTTGAATCTGTTTGTTCTTGTATTTCTCAGTATCAATTTTGGCGGATGTGGCCAAAAAGATGCGCCGAAAATATCCGGGCCGATGCGAGCAGAACTCGACAAGGCTGTTACTGAATTGGCGTGCATGCCGACGAGGGAGTTTCCCCATAAGTTAGACCCGGCGCGCAACCAAACTTGTATTGATTGTGAAAAACTTGTGGCGGCGGGTTTATTGGAGAGAGAAGAAAATGATGCTTCAACATATCCAGAAGACAATCTGCCAGCCGAAGTAAGTTACAACTTAACCGACATTGGAGAAAGTGCGTATGTTCCGGCTACAGGAGAGGGAGAGTACGCCCACATTAATCGTTTTTGTTTTGGCAATCCACATGTGCTTCGGGTCACGAGCACATTCGGCCCCGTAATGTTCGGGAGGGAAAAAAATCTTGGCATTCGGTACATCGCACGATTGGATAACGCGAACCCCTATCTGTTCGATCCGCGGGCAAGGCTTCTTGGAATTCAGTTGCCTAACGCGGCAATAGAAGGGCAGCCCGTACTTTATCCAGAGCAAAATATTACTGCGGTGATTAGCTTGAACAATCCAAATGAATTCTATCTGGATGCTTCACTACAGATTGGGCCCCTGGGAATGAAATAAGGAATTCAAAGCCAAACGGATTTGCAGATAAGGGCTCACCACAAAATCCCGCCGCATTTCATTTAACCAGGGCTTGGTGTCTGCATCTAAACAGCACACAGTAATTAGGTAACGAAATGGAGGCAGGGAGTTAACAAGGGCAGACCACGGTTTCTGCAATGGTCTTGAAAACCGTGATCTCTCCCCATTTGTTTCAGAGCGAAAAAGGTGGGCCGAAAACAATTCGATGCGACCCCGGTTGATTGCAAAAAATAAGAGGTTGAAGAATGGGCGTGAAACAGAAATACAAATCGATGCGCTCCTTGTTGACTGCCTTGATCTGGATATCCTTCACACTGTCACTTGCTGGCTGTGCCACCACGACGATCGAGACTTCCAGGCCGCGCCTGCAGCAGCCGCTTTGCGTCGAAGGTACGCTTTCTCCACCCGTGGCGATCTACTGGCGACCTCAGTGGCGACCTGACCAGAAGGAACCTCCAGTCCGGGAAGCGTTGGCGCAAAAAGGGATCGAGCGTTTCATCGCCCGGCATGCATGCCTTAACGTCAGGGAATTGAAGCGTCTGCCCAGCGGGCAGGAGACTTTCCTGGATCAAGCACTGGTGCAACAGGCCGGGCGTGCAGGGGCAGAGCAGGTCGTTGTCATCGTGGTGCGAGAGCTGGGGCCGAAATTGACGATCGGCATACCGGTCATCCTCAAAGGTGGGACCGAGGTCGTGATCGAAGTGCGAATTTTGAATGCAGCGTCTGCGGCGCCTCTGGCTGATATGCGCACCCATTGGGAGAAAGGCGGCGCCTTCGTGGTCAAGGGGCTATGGACACTCGAAGAGGATATGGATGCAGCACTGGAAGCGAGCCTGATGTAAGCATCATTGATGCATCGGTATGCGGCCTATCTATCTTGCGAAAAATTGATAGGCCATTTTTCTGCTCGGTGCGAAGAGAGGTGCGGGATAGGATTCGTAGCGCAGCCGCGCTAACCGCAACACCCCTTGCCGTGCGCCTGTACCGGCGGACACGCCACACTCCCGTAAGAACAAAACACACAGCAATCGCCCGGCTTGGGTTTCAGCAGCGTGTGGCAATGGCTGCACTCATAGAACCACTGGCACGCATCCGTCGGCATGGTCTCCAGCTTCTGCTGTCCGCAGTGCGGGCAGGTGACCAGCGATTTCAGTACGGGGTTGAAGGTGGGCATGGATGCTTGGCTCGCGGTGATGTTCGGTATACGGTCTGTGGGCGAGTTCAGGGTAACTGCCTCATCGCAAAAAATATATAGGCCAAATTTCTGCTTGGTGCGGGGAGAGGGGCGGGATAGGATTCGAGGCGGAAAAGAGTGAGCAACGGTTAAACAATTCGAAGCTGCCCCCTTTGATTCTTTGATTGTAATAGTTCACTCATGAACCTCAGATATTTGGGATAAATATTTTGTTTGAAGCAATTTCATTTTGCACTCAGGATAAGACCAACATTAAAGCGCCAATTGATATTGGCGCCCTTGTTGAATGCATGCTGTTTTATGAAAAAACAACAATATTCGCCAATCAAGCGATCCTAGCCCAATTAATAAGATTTTTTGGTGTGGAAAGGTTGCTTGTTCTCATCGAAGAGGACTTGTTGAAGGTTGTTTATACAGAAACTTTAGTGGGAGTGTTTACAACTAGCAAAGGCAATATCCAGTACCACGATGTCGTAGAGATGTCATCTCCGCAACATACCTATCAAGATGAGCTTCGAAAAATATGTATTGATGTAACAGGCCGAACTGGAAAAGGACGTAGGCTAGCCAATAAGATTCAAGACAAAATCTATGTGACCAAGCACGATCACATAATCCTTGAGGGGGCGAGGAGGGCTTTCCTAGACCAAGACTACATAGATGCAGCGGCGAAAATAGTTTTATTGGAATGGGTGCCTGAAATTGGTGATTGTGCGGAAATGATATTTCGCACCGAGCAATCTGCAGAAGGGTTGCGGGTTGAAACAAATTTAAACTTCTCTGTACTAAATGACGCTTATCACAAACGGGTGTCACCATCTCATTCTTCTATAACTCCAGCGTCAATATTGGGGCATGTATTGGAGGTTGAAAGGGAATTGTATTTCTCATCAAGCAACTTATCTGAGCTGGCTTCTAGTAGTCTAAGCGCAAAATTGGCGGGTAAGAAAATTGACTACATATTTAATAGAACAGCAAAAAGTAAGGAGACGCTTTCGAACTTTAACAACTTTATTTTTAATGATGCTAAGGCTATACGAGAGGCCGTGAATTTTGGTCAGGTTGACCTTGATGAGTTAATTAAGGTTCTTCAGAAATCGAAAAGGTTCAAAGAATGGATTATTAAAGTCCACCCTGATGCACATTTAATAAAGAGCTATTACGAGGAAGTAACGCGTCAAACTATATTTGACCGTTTGCCAGGCAAGAGTGTGAGATGGGCTGTGTTTACAGGCATAGGACTCACAGCTGATGCAATAGCAACTGGCGGGATGGGAACGATTGCAGGGGTGGCGCTCGGCGCACTCGACAGCTTGTACATCGACAAAATAGCTTCCGGCTGGAGGCCTAATCAATTCATAGAAGGTGACGTAAGAAATTTGATTGGCAAAAATAAATAGTTGGGCTGGCCTATGGTATCCGCCGATGTTATGCCTTACCTCCCTACCTGCTTTGTCGTGCCCGTCCGCTTTGTCTGCTTTCCTACAATCCCCCTCCCCATAAACCCCCAATAAATCAACCCTGTGTCGGTTGGCATGTTTCCTGCGAGTAGGAGGGCGTCAATACTCGTGAGCTACTGCCATGCAAGCCAAGGACATCGCCGAACTGCTGAACGAACCGGCCTGTACGCATAACAAGAAGGAGAAATCCGGTTGTGCGCGACCCAAGCCGGGTGCGACGGCGGGCGGCTGTTCGTTCGACGGGGCGCAGATCGCTTTACTGCCCATCGCGGACGTTGCACATATCGTGCACGGGCCAATCGCTTGCGCGGGCAGTTCCTGGGACAACCGCGGCACGCGTTCCTCCGGCCCGACTTTGTATCGCATCGGTATGACCACCGATTTGACCGAGCAGGATGTGATCATGGGGCGCGGCGAGAAGCGTTTGTTCCATGCCATCAAGCAGGCGGTCGATTCCTATGCCCCCAAGGCTGTGTTCGTCTACAACACTTGCGTGCCCGCGCTGACCGGGGACGACATCGGCGCGGTGTGCAAGGCTGCTGCGGAGAAGACCGGCGTGCCGGTGGTGCCGGTGGACTGTGCCGGTTTTTACGGCACGAAGAATCTGGGCAACCGCATCGCCGGTGAGGCGATGTTCAAATATGTAGTGGGTACGGGCGAACCTTTGCCGGTGCCTGACGAATTGCAACGCCCCGGCATCACCGTGCACGACGTGAACCTGATCGGCGAATACAACATCGCGGGTGAGTTCTGGAACGTGGCGCCGTTATTCGACGAACTGGGGCTGCGCATCCTGTGCACCTTGTCCGGCGATGCGCGCTTCCACGAAGTGCAGACCATGCACCGCGCCGAAGCCAGCATGGTGGTATGCGCGAAGGCATTGCTCAACATCGCACGCAAACTGCAGACCGATCACAAGGTGCCATTCTTCGAGGGCAGCTTCTACGGCGTGACCGATACCTCGAATGCCTTCCGCGATTTTGCCAAGCTGCTGAACGACTCCTCGCTGACCGAACGCACCGAAGCGATGATCGCGAGGGAAGAAGCGAAGATCAACGCCGAGCTGGACCCGTGGCGCGAACGCCTGCGCGGCAAGCGTGTGCTGCTCTACACCGGCGGCGTGAAGTCATGGTCCATCGTCTCCGCGCTGCAAGACCTGGGCATGGACGTGGTCGCCACCGGCACCAGCAAATCCACCGAGGAAGACAAGGCGCGCATCCGCGAGATCATGGGCGACAAGACCAAGATGATCACCGACGGCAGCCCCAAGGCGCTGCTCGGTGTGGTGAAGGAATACGAAGCCGACATCCTCATCGCGGGCGGTCGCAACATGTACACCGCGCTCAAGGCGCGCATCCCTTTCCTCGACATCAATCAGGAACGCGAATTCGGATACGAGGGTTACAGCGGCATGGTGGAACTCGCGCGCCAACTGGCGCTGACGATACAGAGCCCGGTGTGGCCGAGTGTGCGCAAACCTGCGCCGTGGGCGAAGTCCAAGGTGCCGGGTGTGGAGTTGGGGGCGTGATGATGAACGTGGCTCGACATTTAAACCGTCATTCCGGCGCAGGCCGGAAAACAAGGCCAATGGCCGCAGTTTCGAGGGACGGCCATCCAGTTGATGAAAACACCCCGCGCAAGCGGGACTACATACTGGGTTCGTCCGCTGCGCGGGGTCATTCTTTCAACTGGATTCCGGCCTGCGCCGGAATGACGGAGGTGTGACATGGCCGAGATACTGAAACGCAACAAAGCACTCGCGGTGAATCCGCTCAAGGCCAGCCAGCCGGTCGGCGCGTCGCTCGCTTTCCTGGGCATCAACAAAGCCATCCCGATGCTGCACGGTTCGCAGGGCTGCACCGCGTTCGGCAAGGTGTTTTTCGTGCGCCACTTCCGCGAGCCCATCCCTTTGCAGACCACGGCGATGGATCAGGTCTCCACGGTGATGAGCGCGGACGAGAACGTGATCCTCGGTCTGGCTACCATCTGCGAGAAGAGCAAACCGGCCTTGATCGGCCTGCCGACCACGGGCTTGTCCGAGACGCAGGGCACGGACATCAAACGTCTGGTGCGGGATTTCTACATCGCGCATCCCGAGTATGCGCACATCCCGGTGGTGCCGGTGAATACGCCGGACTTCACCGGCTGTCTGGAGAGCGGTTATGCGCTGGCGGTGAAGGCGACGCTGGAAGTGATGTTGCCGGAGAAGACGGACAACGTGGGCAAGCGCAAGAAGCAGGTCAACGTACTGGCCGGTTCCTTCCTCACACCTGGCGATGTGGAACACATCAAGGAACTGATCGAAGCCTTCGGCCTGCGTCCGCTGGTATTGCCGGACATCGGCGATTCACTGGACGGCCACCTGACCGAGATGGAAAGCAGTCCGCTCACCGTGGGTGGCACGCCGGTGAGCGACATCGCCAGCATGGGCGAATCCATCGCCACGCTGGTGCTGGGCAATTCGCTGTTCGATGCGGCGGACTTCCTCAAAGCGCAAACACAGGTGCCGGACTATCGCTTCGATTGTCTGATGGGCTTGGAGGCGGTGGACAGTTTCGTTTCGGCGCTGGCCGACATCAGCGGCAAACCGGTGCCGGAGAAGATCGAACGCCAGCGCGCGCAGTTGCAGGACGCGATGGTGGATGCGCACTTCATGCTCGGTTTCGCGCGCGTCGCCATCGCGGCGGATGCCGATCTGCTTTACGGTATGTCGCGGCTGGTGACGGAGATGGGCTGCGAAGTGGTGGCGGCCGTCGCCCCGGCACGCGCGCACATTCTGGAGAGCGTGCTGGCGGATCAGGTGGGCATCGGCGATCTGGAAGACCTGGAGATCGCAGCCAAGCGCAAAGGCGCGCAATTGGTGATCAGCAATTCGCATGCGGTGGAGACCGCGCGCCGCCTCGGTGTGCCACTGCTGCGCGCCGGCTTCCCGCAATATGACCTGCTCGGCGGTTATCAGCGCCTGTGGGTGGGCTATCGCGGCACGCGCCAGTCGTTGTTCGATCTGGCGAATCTGCTGGTGGAGCACGGTCACATCGAGCCGGAGCCTTATGTATCAATCTATGCACAGCGGACAGGAGAAAGTCGTGCGACACCTGCGTCTGGTCAAACCCACTGAGGAGACAGCGATGACAGTGAAGATCGCATTCGCCACCAGCGACCGCAAGGCGGTGAACCAGCATTTCGGTGCGGCGGAGGCATTCGCCATCTACGAGGTGAGCGAGACGGATGCGAAGCTGATCGAGGTGGCCGAGTTCATCGAGACCGCGATGGACGGACATGAAGGCAAGCTGGCCGCCAAGGTGGAACTGCTGGGCGATTGCGCGGCGGTGTATTGCAACGCGGCGGGTGCATCCGCGATCCAGCAACTGTTGGCGGGCGGCATCCAGCCGATGCGCGTGGACGAAGGCATGTGCATCGACGGTCTGCTGAGCGGTTTGCAGCAGAGCATGGTGAGCGAGCCGCCGGTGTGGCTGACGAAATATCTGAAGAAGCAGTCGAGCAAGAGTTTCGCGGACGATGAGGAGTGGCAGGAATGATCAGCGCGCCGGTACGCGTGGTGTCGATCGCCGGGCGCATGGCGCTGGTGGAGCCGACCGAGCAATCCGGCTGCGGCGGTTGCGCTTCGCGCGAGTCATGCGGCGTGTCCGGGCTGGGTAAATACTTCGCCTCACGGCGCAAGACCATCGCCGTCGAATGTGACGCACAGGTGCGCGCGGGCGATGCGTTGCAGCTTTCGTTGAGCGAGGGCGATCTGATCAAGGCGGGGCTGCTCGCATATCTGTTGCCGTGCGTGGCGGCAGTGGCGGGCGCGGCACTCGCATCCGGTTACGGTGATGTCGGTGCGGTGCTGGGTGCGGCCGTCGGTGCATCCGCAGGTTTCTTTCTGGCACGGGTGTCCAACTGGGCGCCGCGTGTGGTCGTGCAAACAGGTTCAATCAAAGGAGAAACACCATGAATCAGGCAGTCGCAGCAGATCCGTTGTTGTCCACCGATTTCATCAAGGAGATGGTCAAGCAGATGCGTGCCGTCGACAGCTACGGAACCTATGACGGCTGGCCCGCCGAGCGCGTGCTGGCGCCGTATGTCCTGACCAAGGAACAGAAACGCGAGATCCCGATCATCGGTGACCCGGACGAGATCCTGCTGTCGCGCATCAAGTGTTTCTACAACGCTATCGCTTCGCTGATCGAGAAAGAGTGCGGCCAGATGGCGGTGCCGATGATCAACATCACGCACGAAGGTTTCGGCCGCGCGGTGATCACCGTAGGCAAATTGGTAGTGATGGACAAGACGTTGCGCGACGTGCACCGCTACGGCTACGAGAGTTTGTCCAAGATGAAGGACGAGGGCGACAAGCTGCTCTCCGTCGCATTGGAGATCATCGGGAAACACCCGGAAGTGGCAGGAATGTGATTCCACTTCCATTTCATCGGTGGAACGGCGTTGGCTGCC
>JAHJQE010000100.1 GCA_018819205.1 Gammaproteobacteria bacterium | reverse complement strand
TGGCCGACGAAGCGCAGGCACAGAAGAGTGCAAAGTTGCTGCAGGATGCCTGCGGCGGCGTCATCAAGGCCGAAGTCGAGACCGACATCAACGGCGAACTGCGCCTGCGCCTGGAAAAACTCTTCCACGGCAACTACTCGCTCAGCTACCTGGACAAGGAATTCCTCGAAAGCGGCGACTACGTGCAGATCCGCCAGACCGCCGACGCACTCAACGGCCTGATCTCACCCACCGCCTACGCCATGCGCGGCGAACAGAAGCGCGGCGTAGCCAGCTTCAAGCAAGCCATCGAATGGCTGCTGGAAGACGCCAAGAAAGGTGTCAGCATCCAGCGCTACAAAGGTTTGGGCGAGATGAATCCCGAGCAGTTGTGGGAGACCACCATGGACGTGAAGAACCGCATCTTGCTGCGCGTGCGCATTGAGGACGCCATCGGTGCCGACGAGATCTTCACTACGTTGATGGGTGATGTGGTCGAGCCGCGCCGGGCGTTCATTGAGCAGAATGCGCTGGGTGTAAAAAATCTGGACGTGTGAACATAACGTGAAGGCAAAATAAACACTGCTGGAGATGTATAAATTTCGTTACGCACTAGATGACTAGCCGACAGCGGACAATGCAGGTGGTTTCGTACGGAATCTGCCGCCCGCAAGACCTGTTCGAAAAACTGAAGCGGGACGCAGCGAAGCTCACTGCGCAGCCGAATCCAGATGATGTTTTTAACTTCCTCATAACGGCCGCATCGCTGTATGAATGGATGAAAAAGTTCTTCAAAGATGTTCCATTAATTGACGAGATAGCGGTCGCAGTCGAAAAGCGAAACTGGGAGTCCTTCCCTCAGACTACCACGCCTTGGTTGGCAGACATCGCATGCGTTCCCAATGTTCATCTGGTCGAACGACACCACATCATCAATGCACTACAGATTTGCTGGGTAACAGCAGGCGCGAGCAAGCACTTCATTTGGAATGGCGATGTCAAAGACGTTCAGCCAGAACCGATTGTTGATGATTGGTACCAGTACTTTTTCAGCTCAGTCGAGCCAGACCTGTATGTCGACTACGACGACGAAGCCTACGGACTATCGCAGATCCGCAGCATCATTCTGCAGTTCTACGAAAAGCTGTTTTGCCTCATTGAAAAGGAAGCAGGAGGTGCTGATGCCCAACCTGATAATTGAGTGGTGGGTGTGAATGCCAATAACCACGGGCTTTCCAGCGTAGCCCGCTCAAAACGCGCCACAAACGATTTTCAGGGCGTCGGTAAGGGGTGGGCCTAGGACGAAAATCCTAGGCCTTATTTCTTGGTGGTCTTCTTGGCTGCCGGTTTCTTTGCGGCAGGTTTGGCAGCGACTTTTTTGGTGGCTGTTTTTGCCGTCGTCGTCTTGGTTTTGGTCGTCGCTGTCTTGGCAGTTTTCTTGACCGCCGGTTTTTCTGCCGCAGTTTTCGTCGTCGCCTTCTTCACCGTTGCCTTGGGTTTAGCTGCCGATTTTTCCTTGGTGGTCTTCTTGGCCGCGGTTTTCTTTGCAGCCGGCTTCTTCTCGGTCTTGGCCTTGCCGGTGCCGCCCTTCGCAGCCTTGGCGGCGATCATCTCCAGCGCTTCTTCCAGTGTCACCGCTTCCGGCGTCACATCCTTGGGCAAGGTAGCGTTGATCTTGCCGTGGCGCACGTAAGGACCGTAGCGTCCGCTGCATACTTCGATGGGCGCCTTGTCGTCCGGGTGTTCGCCCAGGGTGCGCAGTACGGTGGCGCCGCCGGTGCGGGCTTGCGCCAGCAGTTCCACGGCGCGATCGAGGCCGATGTCGAAGATGCTGTCGGTGCGCGGGATGGACTTGAACTTGCCGTCATGGCCGATGTAGGGACCGAAGCGTCCGATGTTGACGATGACCTTCTTGCCTGACTCGGGGTGAGTGCCGACTTCGCGCGGAAGCGAGAGCAGCTTTAATGCGTGGGCAAGATCTGCCTGTTCCAGAGGCAATTCTTTGGGCCATGAGACGCGTTTGGGCTTGGTTTTGGCACCCTCCTCCGCCTCGCCAAGTTGCACATAAGGGCCGTAGGGCCCGCGCAGCAGCAGCACGGGTTGCTTGGTATCGGGGTGGGTGCCAAGCTCTTTGCGTGCTTCGCCGACATCATCTTCGCCACCGAGGCTGCGTGTGTAGTCGCACTCGGGATAGCCGCTACAACCGATGAAACTACCGCGCTTGCCGAGTCGCTTGGAAAGCGGCTTGCCACACTTGGGGCAAGCTTCATCAAGTATCTCGGTGCCGGGACGATCGACATCTTTCTTGTCTACAAGCAGCTTGTTGAAACCGGTCCAGAAAGAATCGAGTACGGGTATCCAATCGCGCTTACCTTCTGAAATCTCATCCAGTTCATCCTCAAGATTGGCGGTAAAACTGTAATCGACATATCTTGTGAAATGTTCGTTAAGAAATTTGATTACAACGCGACCAACGTCGGTAGGCATAAACCGCTTTTTGTCGAGAGTGGCATACTCGCGAGCTTGCAACGTGGAAATGATGGTTGCATAAGTTGAGGGCCGGCCGATGCCATATTCTTCAAGTGTCTTGACTAGGCTGGCTTCAGAATACCGAGGCGGTGGCTGGGTAAAGTGCTGTTCGCCAAAAAGTTTATCGATTGGAAGCACATCCCCTTCGACCAACGGCGGTAATTTGGCACTATCTTCTTCTTCGGCATCATCCACGTCTTCCATGTAGACGCCGATGAATCCTGGGAAAACCAGAGTTTGGCCTGTGGCGCGGAACAGGGTGTCGTCGCTACTCAAGCGGATATCCACACTTACAGTATCAAAACGCGCAGGGGACATCTGGCTGGCCAGAGTACGTTTCCATATCATCTCGTATAGACGCATCTGGTCTATGTTCAGGTGATCGCGAAGGCTGTCTGGCGTGCGGCTGATAGAAGTAGGTCGAATCGCTTCGTGTGCTTCCTGCGCATTCTTCGATTTACTTTTGTAGGTAGGCTGCTTTCCCGGCAAGTAGTCGGCTGCGTAATTGTCTTTGATATAGTCGCGGATCTCGGTGACCGCCTCATTAGCAAGATTCAAAGAGTCGGTACGCATGTAAGTGATCAAGCCGATGGTCTGGCCACCAATATCAACGCCCTCATACAGCGACTGTGCGGTGCGCATGGTGCGATCGGAAGTCATGCCGAGCTTGCGAACGGCTTCCTGCTGAAGCGTTGAGGTTGTAAAAGGTGCTGCAGGACTGCGCTGCTTTCCCCTTTTATCCACTCGAACAACTTTGGGCGGAAGCTTGGCATCGTTCAGCTTGGAGTGGATTGCATCAAATTCACTTTGGCTGGCTATGCTGAGCTGATCAAGCTTTTTGCCTTGGTACTGAAACAGTTTTGCCTTGAAAGGCACTGAATTTTTTTGGCTATCCAGATGTACCGACCAGTATTCCTGGCTTTTGAACTTTTCTATCTCCAGTTCGCGTTCCACAATAAGGCGCAATGCGGGGCTTTGAACACGACCTGCAGAGAGGCCGGGTCTGATCTTGCGCCACAATAGCGGGGAAAGATTGAAGCCAACCAGATAATCAAGAGCCCTGCGTGCCTGCTGCGCATTCACCAAGGGCATCGAAATTTCACGTGGATTGGCAACGGCCTCCTGAACGGCACTCTGCGTGATTTCATAAAAAACCACGCGCTGCATATTCTTGTTCTTCAGTGTGCGCTTACTTTTGAGCAATTCAGCGATATGCCAAGCGATAGCCTCACCTTCACGGTCTGGGTCGGGTGCCAGAAGGATGTTGTCAGCTGAGGCAGCGGCTTTAGCAATAGCATCGACATGTTTTGAGTTGCGGGCAATGATTTCGTAATTCATGGCATAGCCGTTATCAACGTCGACAGCGCCATTCTTGGGAATAAGGTCACGAACATGACCATAAGAAGCGAGTACCTCAAAGTCCTTGCCTAGATATTTCTTGAGTGTCTTGGCTTTGGCGGGAGACTCAACAATAAGCAGATTAGTTGCCATGCGTGAATTCTAATGTAGTGGTGCAGCGCCGGAAGGGGAAAGCAGATCTTCAATAAGCATGGGATCAAGTTCCTCATGCTGGCTCCATAACACCATGAGCATGATGAGTTTGACTTTGTCTAACTGCAGGTTCTCTCGGTCAAGAGCGACAGCGCGGTCGATGATCATCTCGCGTTCTATCGGCGAGATGAACTTGTTGTGTTCCCAGAACTTCAAGAAATGAAGCGCCTCTGAGCTGATGCGTCGCTGTTCATAGTCAGAAAAAAGACGAAAGCCACTTTGGTTGATACTCTCTGGATATTTAGCCCGAGTAAGCTGTTGCAAGCCCGAAAGCCAGAGCAACGCCTGATTGATGTCGTCTTCCTCGAAACCCGCAGCAGTAAGCTTAAGGGAAAGTTTGTCGTGGTCAGGGTAGCTACCGAGATCGAAATAACTCTCGAACAAAAATAATAGGATATCAAACATTAATATATTGATTTTAGGCGATACGTTGATATAACCCGCCGGGTAGGCTTGCAATATGCCCGTCGAGTTCAAGTTGCAACAGGATGGCGGATAGCTCGCTTATCGTCAAGCCGCTACGCTGAACGAGAACTTCTACATCGACAGGGTCGAAACCCAAGTGAACAAACAACGGGTGTTCAGCTGAATTGTTCTTTACTGAAGCTGCCATCGATTCGAGCCCAAGTTCTTCTAGGATGTCATGCGCACTTTCAACTAACTTTGCACCTTGCTTGATCAACGCGTGACAACCTTTGGTTTGCGGAGAATGAATCGAACCGGGAATAGCGAAGACATCTTTACCTTGTTCGACAGCCAATCTCGCAGTAATAAGTGAGCCACTCTGGATGGAAGCTTCGACAACAAGACAGCCAAGCCCAAGCCCGCTGATTATTCGGTTACGTCGGGGGAAATTTGCAGCCAAGGGAGGCGTGCCAAGAGGAAATTCAGAAACAATAGTACCCGAGTGCGCGAGCTGGTGAGCCAAGTCTCGATTGGATGCAGGGTAAACCTTATCCAGACCGGTCCCTACAACCGCGATACTTGAGGCTCGACCTTTCAAACCCCCGACATGTGCCGCTGCGTCGATGCCCTGTGCTAAACCACTGACAATACACAAACCGGCCTCAGAGGCAGCCAGACCAAATGCTTCAGCGTTGCGTGTTCCCTGCATAGACGCATTGCGGCTACCAACGATGGCTAAAGAAGGAACATTAAGTAGATCAAGCCGGCCTTTTACAAATAACAATAAAGGCGGGTCGTGAATATTAAGTAAAGATTGGGGGTATTGCTCATCTGCTATGGTGAGGATGTGGTTGAGAGGATCGTCCAACCAAGTAGAAACAACATCAATAATCGAGGGATCGAAATCGGAAGATATCGAGCGCGCAAGGGCGGGTTTTACATGCAGAGAAAGCTCTGCGAAGGACTGTTCAAATACCGCAGAAGGAGAGCCAAATGCCTTTAACAGGCGTCGCTGGTTTTCACCTCCCAGCCCTGGAACCATAAAAAGTTGGAGCCAGGAAACGAGTCCTGAATCGGCGGTCATCTATTCCGGATTGCGAGCGCTGTCGAGTAGTTGCACGGGCAACTTTGTTTCCATAACCAAGGCATAGGAAACCTTGTTGAAAACTCGGAAAACCATGACTAATCCATAACGCATGTCAGGCAGATTGATATTGGGCGTAAACCACCCCTTGGTCTTGAGGATTTCGCCTTTTTGGTACAAGGCAAGAATGTTGCCGACTTCAAGTCCGTCGCGGCGCCCTTTATTAAGCGTGATCACTGCATGCTGACCAGCTTGCTGAACGCCGCCGTAGATCGAAATGACCTTGGCGGAAATTTGACTTTCTGGAACATGGGGTAAGTAACTAGAGCTAAATCCTGAACCAGCTTGAGCGAAATAGTCCCCCTTGTTGATTTCAAGAATCGCATTAGTGATGCGCAGAGTACTGGGATCGCCGAATTTATCGACGGTTGCATCCCCAAGGTACAGCACCTCCTGTCCGAGTTCCTCATCCGTATCAGGGTCTACAAATTTAACATTGGGTCGATAGACTTGCCATTGTGTGCCTTTATCTGTAGGCATATTCTGCACATAGGCTAGATCATTGACAGACAAAAGAGTGCGCTGCTCATAAGTGCCGACTAACTTGGGAGAGTTATCCAGTTCTTCTTCGTCTATGACTAATGGGCGACTTAAGAATGAGGCAATTGCATCAAGAGGGATTGCTGGAATGGCTTCGGTGTTTTGGCCAACAACGCGAACCTTAGGCTCAAGTTTGACAATATTTGAGGGAGTGACAGCCTCGAATTCTGGTGGCGTAGTGGTTAACCTACCTGTGCGACGATCCAGAAAGACGACGTCGCCAGGATAGATCCAGTGTGGATCCTTGATGGCTTGCTTGTTAAGAGCCCAAATTTCAGGCCATTTCCAAGGGTCTTTGAAAAACATTGTAGAGATGTCCCACAAGGTATCGCCTTTTACCACAACGTAACGGTCTGGAGCATCTTCGCGAATCTGCAACACGTCTGCGGAGGCAAGGATGGGCAACAGAAAGCAAATCAGCGATATAATCTTACGCATGGAAAACCCCAGCAAAGTAAAGAAATGCGGTGCAATGTTTGCGCACCTGTTTAAATTCTGCATCTAGTCTATTAAGTTGGCAAGCATTTATGGCGTTACTACCAATTATTAAATATCCAGATCCGCGTTTGCATAAGGTAGCCAAACCGGTTGCAGAGGTGACCGAAAATACCAGGAAACTGATACGGGATATGGGCGAAACGATGTATGCGGCACCCGGCATCGGGCTCGCGGCAACGCAGGTTGATGTGCATGAGCAGATTGTCGTTATAGATGTGTCTGAAACACACGATGATCTAAAAGTCTTCATCAATCCGGTTCTACTCAAGCAGGAGGGAGAAGAAGAGAGTGAAGAGGGCTGTCTGTCTGTTCCGGGTATCTATGAAACAGTGAAACGAGCGGAACGAATCAAGGTACAGGCTCAAAATGAGTATGGAGAAACATTTCAACTCGATGCAGATGGACTACTTGCGGTATGTATCCAGCATGAGATCGACCATTTGCACGGCAAGGTGTTCGTTGAACATCTGTCGCACCTAAAACAGACCCGCATCCGCGCAAAGCTGAAAAAACAGCGGCGCGAAACACTGTAAAATCCAAGCGTGAATATCATCTTTGCGGGTACCCCGCCCTTCGCTGCCAGCGCACTAGCTGCTTTAATAGAATCTAAACATAAAGTTTTGGCAGTATTGACACAGCCGGATCGTCCGGCAGGCCGCGGCATGCAATTGACTGCAAGTCCCGTGAAACAGCTTGCCATTGAACATGGCATTTCCGTATTACAGCCTACTTCACTGAAATCGGAAGACATACAGCAGACCTTGGCTGAACTGAAAGCGGATGTGATGGTGGTAGCGGCATACGGCTTGATTCTGCCGGCAGCAGTATTGAGCATCCCACGCTTTGGCTGCTTGAATATTCACGCTTCGCTGCTGCCCAGATGGCGCGGGGCTGCGCCTATACAGCGGGCTATCCTGGCTGGAGATGCGGAAACAGGTATCACCATCATGCAAATGGATGTTGGTCTGGATACCGGCGACATGCTGATCAAGTACCCCTGCCCAATATCTGAAAAGGATAATGCTCAGACCTTGCACGACAAGCTGGCAGACATAGGCGCAGCAGGTATAGTCGCAGCTTTGCAGCGGATTGAAAGCGGAGATGTGCATCCACAGAAGCAAGATGATAGCGTCGCCTGTTATGCGGCCAAGTTGAGCAAACAGGAAGCACGTATCGACTGGAAGCGAGATGTCGTTGAACTGGAAAGGGGGATCCGCGCATATTTCCCCTTCCCGGTGGCACATACTGAATTTACAGGCACGCCAATCAAGATTTGGCGCGCCCATATCGTGAAGCAGGATCACGCGGCGCCTGGAATGATAGTGGACGTGAACAAGAACGAGATCATCGTGGCATGCGGGTGTGGTGCATTGGCGCTGGAGGTGTTGCAGAAACCAGGAGGCAAAGCACTGCCAGCAGCACAATTCGTGCAGGGATTTCCGCTTAAGGTCGGAGACAGATTCGGTGACGGCGAACCGTGAATGTCATCCAGACAGAGGCGGCAGGCATTGTTCAACTCGTCATGGGCGGATGCAATCTCGATCGTGTCCTGGCAGACAGGCTTGCAGCAAATCCGGGCTATTCTCCGCAGCAAAGAGGAGCGCTTCAGGATTTGAGTTACGGCACGATTCGCTACTACTCGCGCCTAGAATTCATGCTGGGGAAGTTACTTGAAAGGCCGCCACGCGATAAGTTGGTGTCACACCTGTTGAGGGTGGCGTTGTACCAACTGGAATACAGCAAAGCAGGTTCCCATGTGATCGTCGACCAGGCGGTACGGGCTTCAAAAAGATTAAAGTCCCCTGTTAGCGGGCTGGTGAATGCCGTGTTGCGCAACTTCTTGCGTGAGCGGGAAAGCTTACGACAAGCGGCTGATACTGAGAAAACCAGTTGCTACTCCTATCAGGATTGGTGGATACGTGAGTTAGAACAACAGTATGGGGAGCGGGCTACCAGCATACTGGAAGCTGGCAACATGCATCCGCCAATGACATTGCGGGTAAATCGGCGTTGCACAACTACCGAGAACTACTCGGCGATGTTGGCAGAGGCAGGCATCGCAAATAAGCACGTGGCAGCAGAAGCATTAATGTTGCTACAACCGCTGTCCGTGGAGCGTTTGCCAAATTTCGCAGAGGGATGGGTGTCGGTACAAGACGCGGGTGCGCAGTGTGCTGCTTCCTTACTGGATGTCGCTGACGGTATGCGCGTATTGGATGTCTGTTCTGCACCGGGCGGAAAAACGATGCACCTGTTGGAGAGCGCGGATATCGAACTTGTGGCAATGGACAAGGATGAGCAACGGCTGGATAGAGTCCGGCAGAATCTGCGTCGGGAGAAGCTGAGCGCGAAAGTGATCTGCGGAGATGCATCGCAACCATCTGCATGGTGGGATGGCAAGCCGTTCCAGCGCATACTGGCCGATGTCCCCTGCTCGGCCTCTGGTGTAATACGCAGACATCCTGACATCAAGTGGTTAAGAAGGTCAGCAGACATCGCCGAGTTCTCCGATCAACAATCGCGCATACTGAATGCCATCTGGCCGATACTGGATTTGGGCGGTAAATTGCTCTACGCTACCTGCTCGGTATTCAAACAGGAAAATCAGGATGTAATTGAGCGGTTTATGGCTACTCATAAAGAGGCGAGCCAGGAAACAATCAAGCTTCCTTTTGCTAATGATCCGCCAGGACAGCTGCTGCCCAGCGATCAGCATGACGGATTCTTCTATGCTCTGCTGCGCAAGAATGATTAAAACGATGTTGCGGTGTCTGTGCGCTTGGGGTTTGATCCTTGGCGCCACAGTCGCCGTGGCCGACGGCATCGAAATCAAGAAGGTGGAAGCAAGACTGACCGACGAGGGATACCTGATCTCCGCAGATTTCGACATCCAGTTGCCACCACAAGTTGAAGATGCACTGAAGCGCGGTGTGACTTTGTATTTTGAAAGCGAGCTATCCGTTCATCGTTCTCGCTGGTACTGGATGGATAGCAAGATAGCCAGCTACAGCCAGACCAGTAAACTTTCGTTCAACACGCTAACCCAGCAATATCGCCTGACTCGAGGTGGTTTGTATCAAAGCTTTCTTTCCCTGTCAGATGCCTTGCGGATTTTGGGGCGTCAAGTAGCACCGCCAATCGAAATATCCCGCCTGGATATGTCTGGCAACGGTTATTTTACGAGGTTAATCAAAAAAGGGAGTCAGGTTGGCGCGACTGCATGGATGTCTCTCGACATCACTCAATTGCCAAAACCGTTGCAGATGAATGCCCTGACTAGTGATCAGTGGAGAGTAGAGTCAGAACAATTCCATTGGGACATCAGTCCTGAGCAGCCCGGTGAAGAAGAGGCACCATGAAATACTTGGTCCTGTTTTCCAGCATTATCGGTGTCGTATTGCTCTACCTGCTGTCAGGTGCCAGCGGTAACACGGATCTGTATGCCCGCAATTACTTTACTCTTTTGTTGCTAACAGGGACGCTGGCGTTTGGCTTGCTGGTGCAGGTGATATACCAGTTCTGGCAACTTAGAAACAAACTAAGGGAACAGGTATATGGCGCCAAACTGACGCTGCGCCTAGCCATGTTTTTTTCACTTATCGCCGTATTGCCCGGCATGCTGGTATACGCAGTATCAGTACAGTTTCTGGGAAAAAGTATCGAATCTTGGTTCGATGTGCGCGTGGAAAAAGCATTGGAAGGCGGCTTGAATCTGGCACGTAGCACTTTGCAGAACGGATTAGATGAATTGGGCCGAAAAGGACAGTTCGTGGCGCTGATCCTTGCGGACCAACCCCCGGGCCGACATGGGGAGACTCTGGCACGATTCATATCAGAAGGCGGTGCGCAGGAGGCGGCGGTATTCGACAAGAACGGCAGGTTATCTGCCTTTGCCAGCAGTAAGCGTATCGAGCGCATAGAATCACCAACTGTGGATATGATGCGCCAAGTCAGGGAAAGCGGACGATACAGCCAGGCTGATGCACTGCCGGATGGTCGCTTGATCTTGCGCGTCATTGTGCCGATCCGGTCACTGAAAAATGACGGACATATGTTGCAATTCGCCCAACCGGTACCAGAGCGATTGGCAGCAGATGCCGAGACCGTTCAGGGAGTATATGGCGATTACCAGCAGTTGAGCCTCTCCAGAGTGGGACTTAAACGGCTGTATGGGATCACGCTCACACTTTCGCTATTGATCGTGTTGCTGAGCGCAATCTCGGCGGCGTTCTATCTGAGTTCAAAACTGAGCGCGCCATTGGCAGCTTTGGCGGCAGGAACACGAGCTGTCGCGAAAGGGGATTTTAGTAGCAGCTATCCTGTTCAAAGCAACGACGAACTGGGTGGATTGACAGCGTTGTTCAACCAGATGACCTCGCAGCTGTCGGCCGCAAAGACGCTGGGTGAGCAACAGCAACAACAGGTTTCCGACGCAAAAGCACACTTGGAAAGTGTTTTGGCGCACTTGTCGTCGGGAGTGCTGGTGCTGGATGAACACTTGCTGTTGCGTTCAGCTAATGCCAGTGCAGGCCAGATATTGGGCTTGCCGTCTAATGAACTGAATGGAAAAAACATACGGGTTTTGGCTGAGGAACAAGTGTTGCTGAGGCCTTTTATGAATGCGATAGAGCTCGGGATCGCATCCAGCCCGCAGCAAGTTTGGCAGCAACAAATCGAACGCATGAGCAAGGAAGGCGACCAGGTCCTGTTGTTGCGCGGAACCAGATTGGCTGGTGACGCCAATCGAGGTTATGTTGTGGTGTTCGACGACATCACTCATCTGCGGCAAGCCGAAAGACAGGCAGCTTGGGGGGAAGTGGCAAGGCGATTGGCACATGAGATCAAGAATCCGCTGACACCGATTCAGCTTTCAGCTGAGCGGTTACAACATAAACTATCCGATCGACTGGCTGAAGAGGACGCACAACTGCTGCAGCGCGCTACGCAGACCATCGTCAGTCAGGTTGCTGCAATGAAGAACATGGTATCGGATTTTGCCGATTACGCTCGCGCACCTGCGGCACGTTTGACGCCTCTGGATCTGCACCAACTGTTGAACGAGATACTTGGCCTGTATGAGGCTAACAGCAGCCCGATCAAGATCGCGCTGGAAGCGCGCAGAACCATGATCAACGGCGACGCGACGCGGTTGCGTCAAGTGGTGCACAACCTGTTACAGAATGCACACGATGCTTTGCAACAGGTAGAGGACAGATTGATCACCCTGTCGACCAGCGATGACAAGAATGGCATGCTCAGACTGTCTGTTGCCGATAACGGTAGTGGTTTTCCAGAGCAGTTCCTTGCCAAAGCCTTTGAACCCTATACAACGACCAAAGCGAGAGGCACAGGCTTGGGTTTACCCATCGTAAAAAAAATCGTGGAAGAACATGGGGGTAGTATCAGCATACTAAACCAGCCGCAAGGCGGGACTTGCGTCAGCATACTGCTGCCAGTGCTGGAAAATAAGACCGGGAGGGTAGTATGACTAGCAAGACCATTTTGATCGTGGATGACGAAGCTGGAATACGAGAGCTGCTGTCCGAGATCCTCTATGACGAAGGTTATGGTGTACTCTTGGCAGAGAATGCTGAAGAGGCACGCAAGATGATTTGCCAGAATCCAGACGTTGTGCTGCTTGATATCTGGATGCCAGACACCGATGGCTTGACGCTGCTCAAGGAGTGGGTGGCGCAAGGACAATTGACGATGCCTGTGATCATGATGTCTGGTCACGGAACCATAGAGACTGCACTGGAGGCAACTCGCATCGGTGCTGTCGATTTCCTGGAAAAGCCAATCGCGCTGAAAAAATTACTGGCAACAATCGCGCAGACGCTGAAGCTCCAAAATAACACGCCTGCAGCTGCTGAAGTCAAAACTGAAGCGCAAACAGGCAGCCTTGAAGGCTGTGTAAAACTGGAGCTGCCTCTGGATCTTCCTTTCCGGGAAGCGCGCGAGCACTTTGATACAGTCTATCTTAACTACCATCTTGAGCTCGCTCAGGGAAATATCGCCAGCCTGGCAGACAAAATCGGCATTGAGCGCACGCATTTGTATCGAAAACTCAAGCAACTTGGTATAAAACCATCCAAAAAGAACGCCGGCTGAACTTGGGGGGGCATTTCCTATCAATAGTTAGGGATATTGTCGAGTTGCTCAGACAATAGGCGCTGAGGCATAATCAGCCCTCTTTAATGTAGTGTCTCGTGCTTAATCGCCACAAAGTCTTTTCGGAGGAGATCGGAAATGTCAGCAACACGCAGTGTTAAACCACCAAAATATAACGACATCACAGGTGCGATTCGCATGCTGGCGGTGGATGCAGTGCAGAAGGCAAATTCCGGTCACCCGGGCGCGCCGATGGGCATGGCAGAGATAGCCGACGTATTGTGGAATCGCCATCTGCGCCACAACCCGGCAAATCCGAAATGGCCAGATCGCGACCGCTTCATCCTGTCCAATGGTCACGGTTCGATGCTGATCTATGCATTGCTGCACCTGTCCGGTTACGACCTGCCGATCGAAGAACTGAAGCGCTTCCGCCAGATGCATTCCAAAACTCCGGGTCACCCCGAGTATGGTTACACACCTGGCGTTGAGACCACTGGTGGCCCGCTGGGACAAGGTATCACCAACGCCGTAGGTATGGCCATGGCTGAAAAGCTGTTGGCTGCCGAATTCAACAAGCCGGGCCACGAGATCGTCGACCACCGCACCTATGTGTTCTTGGGCGACGGCTGCATGATGGAAGGCATCTCCCATGAAGCATGTGCGCTGGCTGGCACATGGGGTCTGGGTAAACTGACTGCATTCTGGGACGACAACAACATCTCCATCGATGGTCACATCGACGGCTGGTACACCGATGACACGCCGAAGCGTTTCGAAGCTTACGGCTGGCACGTCATTGCCGATGTACAGGGCCACGATTCAGAAGCGATCAATGCCGCTATTGAAGCTGCCAAGGCTGTTACCGACAAGCCTACCCTGATCTGCTGCAAGACAGTGATCGGTGCCGGTTCCCCGAACAAGGAAGGTACGCATGACGTGCACGGTGCGGCGCTGGGAGACGCGGAAGTCGCCGCGACCCGCGAGCACATTGGCTGGAAATATCCCCCGTTCGAGATCCCGGCCCATGTGTACGAGGCATGGGATGCACGCACCAAGGGCGAAGGGCTGGAAAAGCTGTGGAACAACAAGTTCGCCGAGTACAAGGCAGCGTTTCCGAAAGAAGCCGCAGAGTTCGAGCGTCGTATCAACAACCAGTTACCGGCTAACTGGGCTGCCCACGCTGCCGAGTTCATCGCCAAGACCAACGAGAAGGCCGAGACTATCGCTACGCGCAAGGCTTCGCAGAACGCCATTAACGGCTTGCAACCTGCGTTGCCTGAATTCCTCGGTGGTTCCGCCGACCTGACCGGTTCCAACCTGACCAACTGGACCGGCGCGCACCACGTTTCCGCCAAGAAGCCCGGCAACTACATCAGCTACGGCGTGCGCGAATTTGGCATGTCGCACATCATGAACGGCATGGCGCTGCACGGCGGTCTGCTGCCGTTCGGCGGCACCTTCCTGATGTTCTC
>JAHJQE010000079.1 GCA_018819205.1 Gammaproteobacteria bacterium | reverse complement strand
GTCACCGAGACCGGCTATGAAGTGCTGACCCTTTCCGCCGGATCGCCCGCTATCCCCGCCTGATGTCCGTTCACGCCGTCCGCGACAGTCTGCGTGCCGCGCGTCTCGCGCTCAAGAAGGCCTATGCGGCATCCCCGCAACCCGCCCGTTACCTGCGCGACCATACGCTGGCAATCGACGAACATCTGCAACAGGTCTGGCGTGCTTCCGGCATCCCGCCTGATCTGACGCTGGTCGCGGTAGGCGGCTACGGACGCGGCGAGCTCTATCCCAGATCGGACATCGACCTGCTGATCCTGCTGCCGCGCGAGGCTGACGAAGCGCTGCAAGCCCGCCTGCAAGCGCTGGTCGGCCTGTGGTGGGACATGGGGCTGGAGATCGGCCACAGTGTGCGCACGGTGGATGAATGCATAGATGCCAGCAGCGACATCACCGTGCAGACCAATCTGCTCGAGGCGCGCCTGCTCGACGGTGACGCCGCGCTGTTCGACACGCTGCAGCAGCGCTTGCATGAACATCTCGATCCTTGCGCGTTCTATCTAGCCAAGAGCCAGGAGCAACAGCAGCGCCACACACGCTATGTGGATACCGACTTCAATCTGGAGCCGAATCTGAAGGAAAGCCCGGGCGGGCTGCGCGACCTGCACAACGTGCTGTGGATCGCGCGGGCTGCAGGCTTCGGCGATACTTGGCAGGCCTTGGCACGCAACGGATTGCTGACCATGGCCGAAGCGCGGCAAGTAGTACGTCACCAGCATCTGCTGCAGGATATGCGCATCCGCTTGCACGAACTGTGCGGTCGCCATGATGACCGGCTGGTGTTCGACTACCAGCAGCAACTCGCCGAACAATTGGGCATCATAGCCACGCCACAGTTGCGCGCCAGCGAGCGCATGATGCGCCAGTATTACCGCACCAAGCGCGCGGTGCTGCAACTGAACAGCGTGCTATTGCAGACCATGCGCGCGCGCCTGTTCCCGTCCAGCGCGACACGTCCGCTCAATCCGCGCTTCATCGCGCGCGATGACACACTGGAAGCGTGCGACGACGGTCTGTTCGAA
Source organism: Gammaproteobacteria bacterium (assembly GCA_018819205.1). Taxonomy (GTDB): domain Bacteria; phylum Pseudomonadota; class Gammaproteobacteria; order Burkholderiales; family Gallionellaceae; genus Sideroxyarcus. The sequence goes on along the minus strand of JAHJQE010000079.1, from coordinate 10,074 downwards.
CGCGAGCCGTCTGCCATCCTGGAATGTTTCCTGTTATTGCAACAGCACTCGGAGCTGAACGGCTTCTCCGCCTCGACGTTGCGCGCCTTGTGGCGTGCCCGTCATCTGGTCGGCCCGGCTTTCAGGCGCGATCCGCATCACCGCGAGCTGTTCATGCGGATCTTCCGCCAGCCGCAGGGATTGACCCACGCGCTGCGCCGCATGAACCAGCAGGACATCCTGGGACGCTACCTGCCCGCCTTCGGCCGCGTGGTGGGCCAGATGCAGCATGACCTGTTCCACGTCTATACGGTGGATGAACATATCCTGATGGTGCTGCGCAATCTGCGCCGCGCCACGCTGGACCAGTACGCGCATGAGTTCCCGCTGAGCAGCCGGTTGATCCGCGAGTTCGAGCACGTCGAAGTGCTGTACATCGCCGCGCTGTTCCACGACATCGCCAAGGGACGCGGCGGTGACCATTCCCTGCTGGGACGCGCCGATGCGCAGCGCTTCTGCAAAGCGCACGGTATCTCGCCCGAGGATACCGAACTGATCGTGTGGCTGGTGAAGAACCATCTGCGCATGTCGGCCACCGCGCAGAAACAGGATCTGAGCGACCAGGATGTGATCGCCTCATTCGGTGCCGAAGTACCGGACGAGCGCCACTTGACTGCGCTGTACCTGCTGACCGTGGCCGATGTGCGCGGCACCAGCCCCAAGGTATGGAACGCCTGGAAAGGCAAACTGCTTGAAGACCTGTACCACGCCACGCTGCACTATCTGAGCTACGGCAAGATCGCCGACCAGATCGGCGAGACGCAACGCGAGGCGGCCGCCACGCTCAATCTGTACGCGATCGCACCGGATAGCTATCTGCCGCTGTGGGCCAAGCTGGACGATGAATATTTCATCCGACACGAGGCGCATGAGATCGCCTGGCATACACGCGCCCTGACCCAGCGTCCCGACATCAAGACGCCCATCATCAAGACCCGCCTTTCCCGCATCGGCGAAGGCATGCAGGTGCTGGTCTATCAGCACGACCAGCCCTATCTGTTCGCGCGCATCTGCAATTTCTTCGCGCGCATGAACTACAACATCATGGAAGCCAAGGTGCACACCACCGAGCACGGCTACGCGCTGGACAGCTTCCTGGTGATGGACGCGAGCCAGGACAAGACCGCCTACCGCGATGTGATGAACTATGTCGAGTACGCGCTGGCCGAGGAGATCGGCGGCGACGCAACTTCCATCCCTGAGCCGGCCTTCGGTCGCCGCAGCCGCCAGTTGAAACATTTCCCCATTGCGCCGCAGGTCGATCTGCGCCGTGATGAGAAGGGGCGCTACAACTTGTCGCTGGTCGCCGGCGACCGCCCCGGCCTGCTGGCGCGCATCGCCTACATCCTGACCCGGCATAAGGTGCTGATCCGCAGCGCAAAGATCAATACGCTGGGTGCGCGAGCCGAAGACACGTTCTGGATAGACGGCGAAGCGTTGAACGATGCGCATGCCCGCGACGCGCTGCGCGAGGTGCTCATCGCGCAACTCGCCTGAGTGAATTATTTAATAAAAAAAGTTGAAAAATAGGCCAAATGGCATATTGACAAACCCGGATAATCCACAACCACCGCTCAAACTCGAACCACTTGACAAACAGCCCGGCAAAAAAAACAACGACTTACTGCATCTGATTGTTTTTATTGAAATTATTTCGCGTATATTTTTTATGCAATGATTCTGCAAAGCCCTAAATGACGGCCTTTAGGGAGGCATGAAAAGCTTTCATCCACAAAGTTATCCCCAGCTTTTGTGCATAAAAAATAAATTGCTTTCCACTCCGCCAGTTAGCGTAAACCGGTCAACTCGCCTTGCCCTGAACAGCCCTTACAGGCTACAGTTCGCGCCTTGAAATTTTCACCATTGGGAGTCGTTGCGTGTTCAATCTCATCGAAGCGGCCGGCTGGCCGATCTGGTTACTGATCATTTGTTCGCTGGTCGCCGTCACCCTCATCGTCGAACGTGTGATCTACCTGCGCAGCAAAAACGTGATTCCGCCCGGGCTGCTGGATGAAGTGGTGAACGAACTGACTCAACGTGGCGTAAGTCCTGCCATGCTGGAACGTCTGAGCACCGGCTCGCCGTTGGGCCAGGTATTCGCCGCCGGCCTCAAGAACATCAAGAGCCCGCCACAGGTGATGAAGGAAGCCATAGAGGAATCCGGTCGCGCAGCCAGCCACGAGATGGAGCGCTTCCTGACCACTCTCGGCACCATCGCATCCATCAGCCCATTGCTCGGTTTGTTCGGCACACTGGTCGGCATGATCGAGATCTTCGGTTCGCAGAATGCGGGCGGTGCCGCGCCGGCAGAACTGGCGCACGGCATCTCTGTGGCTTTGTACAACACAGCATTCGGTCTGATCGTCGCTGTACCCAGCATGATCGCCTATCGTCACTTCCGCGCCCAGGTTGACAGCCTCACCATCGAGATGGAGCAGCAAGCCATCAAGCTGGTGGAAGTCGTACACGGTGAACGCGCATGAATTTCCAGCGGGGCCGCGATCGCGAGACACCGGAGATCAACCTGATCGCGATGATCGACGTATTGCTGGTGATCCTGATCTTCCTGATGGTCACCACCAGCTATGGCAAGTTCTCCGAATTGCAGATCAACCTGCCTCAAGCCAGCGGTGCAGATAACACGACGGCGGTCAGCAAACCCATCACCGTGGCGGTCGATGCTTCCGAGCACTATGCGATCAACGGCACGCGCAGCAACTTCAAGAACCTGTCCGAATTCGCCCAGGCATTGCGCAAAGCGGCCGGCAAGCAGGAGGATCCGGTGATCGTGATCAATGCCGATGCCAAGGCGGCACACCAATCCGTCATCACTATCATGGAAGCCGCTCGTGAAGCCGGCTTTGGTCGTATTACCTTCACCACACGCAACCCGGCCAGGTAATCCAGCCACATGGAACACCTGCAGCAGCACTGGTATCGCCTTTCCCCGCTTCATCTGCTGTTGTATCCAATCAGCCTGATATTCCGCCTGCTGGTCGCACTACGTCGCGCCTTGTTCCGCTCCGGCCTGCTCGCTTCGGTGAAGTTGCCGGTGCCGGTGATCGTGGTCGGCAATGTCACGGTCGGCGGCACAGGCAAGACACCGCTCACGCTTTGGCTGGCACGACAGCTGATCGAAGCCGGCTGGCACCCCGCCATTATCAGTCGCGGCTACCGCAGCGAAGGCGACGCGACAGCGCGCGAAGTGCACAAGGACGATAGCGCGGACACGGTCGGCGACGAGCCTTTGCTGATGGCGCGCCGCGCACTGTGCCCGGTCTGGATAGGGCGTGACCGGCCCGCCGTTGCCCAGGCGCTGCTGCAGTCGCATCCCGAATGCGACATCCTCATCAGCGATGACGGCTTACAACACTACCGCTTGCAACGTGACGTCGAGATCGCGGTGATAGATGGCGTACGCCGTTTCGGCAACGGCCTGCTGTTGCCCGCCGGGCCGCTGCGCGAGCCGCTGTCGCGACTGCGTGATGTCGATGCAGTGGTGGTCAATGGCGGCCTGCCCGATTCCACTGCTGGCATCCCGATGTCGCTGCAAGGCACGCAGTTCCATAATCTGCTCGATCCGACCCTGATTCGATCCGCTGCTGATTTCGATGGTCTGAAAGTGCATGCCTTCGCAGGCATCGGACATCCGGAACGTTTCTTCCGACATCTGCAGCAACTCGGTCTGCAGCCGGACACGCACGCCCTTCCTGACCATCACCGCTACACAGGCGATGAGATCTCCCCCGCAGATGCTGACGCGATACTCATGACGGAAAAAGATGCGGTAAAATGCGCCGCGTTCGCCACCAGCAAACACTGGGTGCTGCAAGTAGATGCGCAAGTCGCCCCGCCGCTATTCAACCTCATCACGGAAAAACTATCTCATGGACGCTAAACTGCTCGACATTCTGGTCTGTCCGCTGTGCAAGTCGCCTTTGCTGTATCGCAAAGCCGAACAGGAACTGATCTGCAAGGCAGACCGACTGGCTTATCCGATCCAGGACGATATCCCGGTGATGCTGGCCGACGAGGCCCGCGTACTGACCGCCGAGGAAATCGAAAAGCTCTGATGCTTTCATTCAAAGTCGTCATTCCCGCACGCTTCGCTTCCACACGTCTGCCGGGCAAACCCCTGCTGGACATCGGCGGCAAGCCGATGGTGATCCGCGTCGCGGAGCAGGCTGCCAAAAGTGGTGCACAACAGATCCTCATCGCCACCGACCATTCGCCCATCATCGACGCAGCCAAGGCAAACGGATTCGATGCCTGCATGACCCGCGCCGACCATGCCAGCGGCACGGACCGTATCGCGGAAGTCTCACTGCAACAGGGATGGTCGGACGAGACCATCGTGGTGAACGTGCAGGGCGACGAGCCTTTGATACCGCCACAGCTCATTTCGGCCGTCGCGCAACACCTGCACGACCACAGCGACTGTGCCATCGCCACCGCCTGCCATCCCATCCACGATGAAGAGGCCATGCGCAATCCGAACATCGTGAAGGCAGTGCTCAACAAGCACGGCAATGCGCTGTATTTCAGCCGCGCGCCTATCCCCTGGCCGCGCGATGCCTATGCACTGAACAGGCCGTTGCCGAACGAGGTCGGCGTACTGCGCCACATCGGCATCTACGCTTATCGCGCCGGCTTCCTCAAAGCCTACGGTCAACTCGCTCCCGCCCCCATAGAGCAAGCGGAATCACTTGAACAACTGCGCGCGCTGTATCATGGTTATCAGATCGGCGTGACTGTCACACCAGATGCACCGCCCAGCGGGGTGGATACCGAACAAGACCTGCTCACCGCAAGGCGCATTTTCGAATCACGATAATCACTGGAGGAATACAACATGAGACTGATCCTGTTAGGTGCACCCGGTGCCGGCAAAGGCACTCAGGCCAACTTCATCCGGGAGAAGTTCGGCATCCCGCAGATCTCCACCGGCGACATGCTGCGTGCCGCGATCAAGGCCGGCACCCCACTCGGTATCGCCGCCAAGCAGGTGATGGATGCCGGCAATCTGGTTTCCGACGACATCATCATCGATCTGGTGAAGGAGCGCATCAAGGAAGCGGATTGCGCCAACGGCTTCCTGTTCGACGGCTTCCCGCGCACCCTCCCGCAGGCACAAGCGATGAAGGACGCCGGCATCAAGATCGACTACGTAGTGGAGATCGATGTCGCCGACAGCGAGATCGTGCAGCGCATGAGCGGCAGACGCGTGCATCCGGCTTCGGGACGCACTTACCACCTGGTGTTCAATCCGCCGAAACAAGAAGGCAAAGACGACATCACCGGCGAAGAACTGGTACAGCGCCCGGACGATGCTGAGGACACAGTGATCAAGCGCCTCAGCGTGTATCACGACCAGACCAAACCGCTGGTCGATTATTACAACGCCTGGCAAGGTTCCGGAGATGTGAATGCTCCCAAAGTCGCGCACGTGCCTGGCGTGGGCAGCGTGGATGCCATCCGCGAACAGGTGTTCAAAGTACTGGGCGCCTGAGCATGGCGAGCAAACCTGTACTGACGCTGGATGATGCCAAACGCGTGGCTGCCGCTGCTGAAGCGGAAGCGATAGCTAACGGCTGGAAGGTGTCAATTGTGATCGTCGACGATGGCGGCCACATGCTGTACATGCAGCGCAGTCATGAAACGCGCTTCGGCAGTGTAGAGACCGCCACCGCCAAGGCTCATATGGCTGCAGCGCTGCATATGCCGTCCAAGGCATCCGAAGACGCCGTGATGGGGGGACGTCTGATCCACCTCGCTCTGCCTGGCGTGATCCCTGCGGAAGGCGGTGTCCCGCTGCTGCGAGAAGGTGTCGTGGTCGGTGCGATCGGTATCAGTGGCGTGCGTTCGGCACAGGACGGTCAAGTAGCGGCGGCCGGCGTGGCCGCGCTCTAAGAAAACAGACTGCGCGGTATCACCCGGCGCAGCACCTGTTTATTTCGGTTCGCGGTACTGATCCTGCGTCATCAGGTCGACACCGCATGGCAACGCTTCTATCCAGTCCAGGAATGCGTTCACCATCTTCTTGCCTTTAAACATGCGTCCATGCTGCGGCACGATCATCTCCACATCCATACTGCGCACCATGTTCACCCAGAAACGGCAGATCTTGTTCGAGATCATGTAACGTTTGTGGAAACCTTCCATGTACTGGATATGCGACTTGAAATCCTCCACCGGCGTATCGACTTCGGTATGTGACACGATGGATGCGCCCATATCGCCAGTGAACAGGATCTTGCTGATCGGATCATAGAACTGGAAGTTCCCTTCCGAATGCATGAAGTGCGCGGGGATCGCTTTCACGATAGATTTCCCCAACGGCAATACCATCCCTTCATCAGGAATACCTTCCACGCGCCCGGCTGAATTGCCCACACTGCAGAAATGCGGCACGAAGCGCGCCCAGAGCTTGGAAATCATCACCTTGCACTCGGAATGGATCATCCACTTGTTGACCGAAGCGATGATGTCCGGGTCGGCGTGCGATGCCAGGATGTAATCCAGATTTTTGGGCGGGAAGTAATTGTGCATCTCCATCAACAGACCGTTGTAGGTCATGTTGCCACCCGGATCGAGCAAGGCACCGTGTTCGTTGTCTACGATCAGAAACTGGTTGGCCTGAACAGCTTCTCCCATTGAGTCATCTACCAGGTCGTCAAACATCAAGCAAAGATGTTTTCCGTTGTTGAACAATTCGATCGCCATTTCACTCTCCAGAGAAAATAATTGTCGGATCCAGGTCGTGCATCCTAATCGAACGTGGCCCGCGGGGTTTGATGATAATCAATTCTGCCCCACCTCGACCACAGAAATAAAATCGGCGTAAGATAAGCAGCGTCGTCATCAACTCGTGAGGGAAGCATAACATGGCAAAAAAGAATGCGTTCTATGCTCAATCCGGCGGCGTCACCGCCGTCATCAATGCCTCAGCCTGCGGTGTCATCGAGACAGCGCGCAAACACAAAGACAAGATCGGCAAGATCTACGCAGGGCGTAACGGCATCATCGGCGCCCTCACCGAAGACCTGATCGACACTTCCAAAGAATCCTCCAAAGCCATCGCGGCGCTGCGCAGCACACCCTCCGGTGCATTCGGCTCATGCCGCTTCAAGCTCAAAGGGCTGGAAGAGAACGAGCGCGAATATGCGCGCCTGATCGAAGTGTTCAAGGCGCACAACATCGGCTACTTCTTCTACAACGGCGGCGGCGATTCCGCCGATACCTGCTACAAGGTCTCCCAACTCTCGGAGAAGATGGGCTACCCGGTACAGGCCATCCATGTCCCCAAGACCGTGGATAACGACTTGCCCATCACCGACTGTTGCCCTGGCTTCGGCTCGGTCGCCAAATACATCGCCGTCTCCACACTGGAAGCCAGCTTCGATGTGCGATCCATGGCCAAGACCTCGACCAAGGTGTTCGTGCTGGAAGTGATGGGCCGCCATGCCGGCTGGATCGCCGCAGCCGGCGGGCTGGTTGAAGAGCAAGGCATCCCGGTGGTGATCCTGTTCCCGGAGATCCCCTTCGACCAGAAGAAATTCCTGACCAAGGTGGATGCCATGGTGAAGAAGCACGGCTATTGCACGGTGGTCGTCTCCGAAGGATGTCATTACCCGGACGGCAAGTTCATCGCCGAACAGGGCACGAAAGACGCCTTCGGTCACGCGCAGTTGGGCGGTGCAGCGCCGGTGATCGCCAATATGGTGAAGGAAGCGTTCGGTTACAAGTTCCACTGGGCCGTGGCTGACTACCTGCAGCGGGCAGCACGCCACATCGCCTCGAAGACGGATGTCGAGCAGGCCTATGAACTGGGCAAGGCCGCTGTCAAACTTGCGATCAAGGGAGAGAACGCAGTGATGCCGGCCATCCTGCGCACCTCGGACAAACCGTACAAGTGGGAGATCGGTGTCGCGCCATTGTCCAAGGTCGCCAACGTGGAGAAGTTCATGCCGCGCAACTTCATCACGCGCGATGGCTTCGGTATCACGGACAAGTGCCGCGCCTATCTGACACCGCTGATCAAGGGGGAAGACTATCCGTCCTATAAGAATGGCTTGCCGCAGTATGTGCAGCTGAAGAACGTGGCGGTGAAAACCAAACTGCCTGCATTCAAGATCTGAAAATCAACGCCGCCCCCAGCTGGGGAGCGGTTCTAACCTGGGGAGGTAACGATGTCATCAGCTCTCGGCTTTGCTTTGTTATGCGCTATCGCGGCACTGATCTACGGTGGGATTTCCATCAAATGGATACTGGGCTTGCCGACCGGCAATGACCGCATGCGGGAGATCGCCGCTGCCGTACAGGAAGGCGCTCAGGCCTATCTGAACCGGCAGTACACCACCATCGCCATCGTCGGTGCGATCCTGCTGGTTGCGATCCTCTGGGCATTGGGTTGGCAGACTGCGGTCGGCTTCGTTCTTGGAGCGGTGTTGTCCGGCCTCACCGGCTTCATCGGCATGAACGTTTCGGTTCGGGCCAATATCCGCACTGCTCAGGCTGCCAACGACGGCTTGAATGCGGCCCTGAACGTCGCCTTCAAGGGTGGGGCAATCACCGGTCTGCTGGTGGTCGGCCTCGGGCTGCTGGGCGTAACCGGCTATTACGCCTTCCTGACCTTGATGATGGACAGCAGCACATCAGAAGCTACGCACGCGCTGGTCGGCCTGGCTTTCGGCGGTTCCCTGATCTCCATCTTCGCCCGTCTCGGCGGCGGCATCTTCACCAAAGGTGCTGACGTGGGTGCCGATCTGGTGGGCAAGGTCGAAGCAGGTATCCCAGAAGACGATCCGCGCAACCCGGCGGTGATCGCCGATAACGTCGGCGACAACGTCGGCGACTGTGCCGGCATGGCAGCTGACCTGTTTGAGACCTATGCGGTAACCATCATTGCCACCATGGTGCTGGGCGGCCTGCTTATCACCGGCTCGCCCGAAGCGGTGATCTATCCGCTGGTGCTGGGTGGCGTATCCATCATTGCTTCCATCATCGGCACCTTCTTCGTCAAGACACAGGAAGGCGGCAAGATCATGAATGCGTTGTATCGCGGCCTGCTCGTCTCCGGCGTATTGGCTGTCATCGCGTTCTATCCCGTCACCACCTGGATACTTGGCGACGGGGTGATGATCGACGGGAATCTGGTTTCGTCGATGAGTCTATATCTGGCCTCGCTGATCGGTCTTGCGCTGACTGCGGCAATGGTGTGGATCACCGAGTATTACACCGCCACTGAATACAGCCCGGTACGTCATATCGCACAAGCTTCCACTACCGGTCACGGTACCAATGTGATCGCCGGTCTGGGCGTGTCGATGAAGTCCACTGCCGCCCCCGTGATCGCGGTGTGCCTGTCGATCTGGGGGGCCTATGAACTGGGCGGCCTGTACGCGATCGCCATCGCCGCCACCTCCATGCTATCCATGGCCGGCATCATCGTCGCCCTCGATGCCTATGGCCCCATCACCGACAATGCAGGCGGCATCGCCGAGATGGCGGGGCTTGATGAAAGTATACGCAACATCACCGACCCGCTGGATGCGGTGGGCAATACCACCAAGGCAGTGACCAAGGGCTATGCCATCGGCTCTGCCGGACTGGCTGCACTGGTGCTGTTCGCCGACTACACCCACGCTCTGGCGACACACGGCGGTCCTGCACTGGCCTTCGATCTTTCCAATCACATGGTCATCATCGGTTTGTTCATCGGCGGCATGGTGCCCTACCTGTTCGCGGCGATGGGCATGGAAGCGGTCGGTCGTGCAGCAGGCAGCGTGGTGGTCGAAGTGCGCCGCCAGTTCAAGGAGATCCCCGGCATCATGGAGGGTACAGGCAAACCGCAATACGGCACATGCGTCGATATGCTGACCAAAGCGGCGATCAAGGAGATGATCGTGCCTTCGCTATTACCGGTCGCGGTACCGCTGATCGTCGGCCTGCTGCTGGGACCACAGGCTTTGGGCGGCGTGCTGGTCGGCACCATCATCACCGGCATCTTTGTCGCCATCTCCATGACTACCGGCG
>JAHJQE010000078.1 GCA_018819205.1 Gammaproteobacteria bacterium | reverse complement strand
CATCAACGATCCGGCCAGCAACCTCATCCCCGCCGGTGTCATCCTTAATCGCGACCTGTCCACCATCCACCCGGTCGACCTGCATGCCGAGAACGAGATCGAGGAATACGTCTCGCATTCCTGGTACGACTACAGCGTGGGCAAGGAAAAAGGTCTGCACCCGTACAAGGGCGAGACCGCGTTGCACTACACCGGCCCAAAACCGCCCTACGAGAATCTGGACACGGATAAGGATTACTCCTGGCTCAAATCACCGCGCTGGAAAGGCAAGGCGATGGAGGTCGGCCCGCTGGCGCGCGTGCTGATGCTGTATGCCAGCGGTCATGAGCAGACCAAGGAACTGGTCGGCATGACGCTGAAGAAACTCGATGTGCCGGTGACGGCGCTCTACTCCACGCTGGGCCGCACCGCCGCGCGCACGCTGGAGACCAAGATCCTCGCCGACGCCATGCAAGGCTGGTACGACCAACTCATCGCCAATATCAAGGCAGGCGACGTGCGCACCTTTAACGAGACCAAGTGGGATCCATCAACTTGGCCCGCCACCACCAAAGGCGCAGGTTTCATGGAAGCCCCGCGCGGCGCACTGGCACACTGGATCGTCATCAAGGACGGCAAGATCGACAACTATCAGGCCGTGGTGCCCAGCACATGGAACGCAGGGCCGCGCGACGCAAACGGACAGGAAGGCCCCTACGAAGCCGCGCTGAGAGGCCACAAACTGCACGACCCCAAGCAACCCATCGAGATCCTGCGCACTATCCACAGCTTCGATCCCTGCATCGCCTGCGCCGTGCACGTGACCGACCCGGATGGCGAAGAGCTGGTCAAAGTGAAGATCAAGTAATGCTGAAATGCAAAACCTTAGCCACAGAGATCACAGAGCGCACAGAGATTGCCGCAGCCGTTCAACGTGCCGCACTCCGATTCAAGGTGAGTGTTTTCTTTGTGGTCTCTGTGTACTTTGTGGCTGAATCGATTTTCTTGGATGTCCAATAAAGGAAATACAACATGAAACGCACCCTCATCACCCTCGCCCTGCTCTTCATCAGCACTGCCGCCAGCGCACACACCGGACACGGTTCATCCGGCTTCACCACCGGCCTTGCACACCCGTTCAGCGGGATGGATCACCTGCTTGCCATGCTGGCCGTCGGCCTGTGGGCCGGACAACTGGGTGGTCAACGCATCTGGCAACTGCCTGCCACCTTCATGGCCATGCTGGCGGGCGGCACATTCATCGGCATGTTTATTCCTTCGCTGACATTGATCGAACCCGGCATCGCCGCTTCGGTGTTGATACTCGGCCTGCTCATCGCCAGCCCGACCAAGTTGGCGCTGCCCGTCAGCTTCGCCCTCACCGCCGCGTTCGGCCTCTTCCACGGCTACGCGCACGGCAGCGAGATGCCCAGCGCCGCCGCCCCGCTCGCCTATGCCGCAGGTTTCCTGCTCGCCACCGCATCGCTGCATGTGAGCGGCGTCGCCATGGGCAGTGTCTTGCGTGAACGTTTTGCGCGTGTGGTTCAGGTAATGGGCATGAGCATCGCTGCCATGGGGGCATGGATGCTGGTGACAGTCTAGTAAAAGAATTGCTTTCCGGCCCCATGCGTCCGCATGGGGTTTCTATTCCAGTGAAGATTCAAACCGAGTTTTAAGCGCCGTGCTTGATGACGGCGTCTTCGAGCTTGCTAGCCAATTGCGCGATGGCCAGTGCCGCAGGACAACCCGGGGCGGATTGCGCCAGCAACTGACGCTTCATGATGGCTTGTCGCACAGCGGAATCTACCGGAATGTCGCCCATGTGGATCAGTTTCAGCGGATGTTCGGAATCCTTGTTTACGAAGCGATCCAGCACTTGTTGCAATTTCGTCGTGAAGACATTTCCATCGACAGTCTGCACCGCCTGGTTGACGACGACATGCAACTTCTGCAGCTTCTGCTGTGCAGCCAGCACCTTGATCGTGGCATAGGCATCAGTCAGTGACGTCGGCTCAGGCGTCACCACCAGCAAAATTTCGGAAGCCATGGACAAGGAGAACTGCACCACTTCTGAGATACCTGCACCGGTATCCAGCAACACGATATCGTAGTTCGGCAGCAGACTTTCCACGATACGCAGGAATTCGTCGTGCACTTCAGATGCCAGCCGTGAAAACTCCACCGTGCCGGTACCTGCCAACAGCACCGAGAAACCGCCGGGTGCCTTATAGATCGCCTCCTCAAGTCTGGATTTGCCGGCGATGACATGGTGCAGGGTGATCTTGTGACAAAGATTGAGCACCACATCCAGATTGGCCAGCCCAAGATCGGCATCCAGCACCAGCACGCGCAATCCGCGCTCTACCAGGGAAGAAGCCAGATTGGCCGAGACGAAGGTCTTGCCGACACCGCCCCTGCCGCTGGTCACCGCGATCACCTTGCTCCGGGAACCATGGGCCAACACCATTTCTGCTACTTCTCCTTGTGGGGGATTCAATACTTTGTTCATCTTCAATTAGCCATGTTCATTCGTTGTCTGCTAGCGCGCTGTTTGAAGCATCGTCATGGATGCTTCCGGAGGCGGGCTCTCCTGTCATGAGATCCCGAACAACATGCCTTTCTCATCCGCGCTGACTGCGACAGAGCGTTGCGCTTCGATGAAGACACAGTTACGTCCTGCAGATTTGGCACGATAGAGCTGCTCGTCTGCACGCTCAGTCCATAGCTCGATGGTCGAGCGCACCCACTCTGGTGCAAATGCACCGCCTATGCTGATGGTGACCTGTATGGTCTCCGTCGGCGATACGGTGATCGCGAGCGCAGCCACCGCTTTGCGGATGCGCTCCGCCACGACATGGCCAAACGTACTCTGGCAATTTGGCAGGATCGCAGCAAATTCTTCACCGCCATAACGCGACACGGTATCCATCGGTCGCACGCAGGATTCCAGGCACTTGGAGACAGCCTGCAACACCAGATCGCCCGCATGGTGACCGTAGGTGTCATTGACATCCTTGAAGTGGTCAATATCGAGCAACAGCAGCAAGACCGACTCTCCGGAACGGGCAACCGACTTTATCTCCCTGCCGAGCAGATGGCGGAAATGACGCCTATTGGACAAGCCAGTCAACGGATCGCGCAAAGAAAGCTCGCACAAACCGTCCACCACGCCTTGCACGTAACCGATGGGAGAAACCTCCGGTGCAGGCAGTTGGCACGAAGGATCGTGCTCAAGCAGCGCAAGCGCGTCGTCCAAGCTCAGATCGCTCAGTCGAATCACAGGAGAATCAGTCGTAGAGGCCACGGAATTCGAAAGGTTATGAAAAGTTAAGGGAAGATGAGGTCATTCCATACGGCTTGGAGTATCCGTGCCAGTGCGCGCCCAGTCAATGTCATTCTCAGCCACAGCCCCCTTTGCCCAGTCAGCTCGTCCCGCATCAAACGCGACTTCTAATAAGCAGATGTAAGTTTGTCCGAGCAGGCACGACAAACGCCTGCATCCGCCAATTCGGCAATGCCATACATCCAAGGAGAACCACCATGAACTTCACCACCCTCAGCAAGACCCTGATCTCTTCCGGCGCCCTGGCAGCCGCCATGAGCGGTGCCGCCTTCGCCGCGCCCTGCGGTGCTGCCAATCCTTGTGCCGCGCGTTCACACAAAAGCAGCAGTGCCAATCCCTGTGCCGTAAAGATGAAGCCTCACAAGGCGAACCCATGTGCGGCCAAGCACAAGAAGACAGCAAATCCGTGTGTTGCCAAGAATCCTTGCGCGGCCAAGAACCCCTGTGCAGGCAAAAATCCGTGCGCGGCACACTGAGCACATCGGCACCGCTAGCCGGTCTCACATCGAGGCTAGTTGCCGAGCCTGATTTTTCCGGCCTGCCGCTGACGCAGCTGCACGCCATGCGGCAGGCGGGGCGCGAGATCATGGAAATGTATCGCGTGCTGAAGAAGGCCGGCCTCAACATCGTCGGCGAAGTGTTGCGCGACAATCTGAACCGGGGCGAGACCTTCTACGAATTCAACCACTACCCCGATGACGACGTGTACGACCGCGAGAGCCATGCGCAGTATTACTACCACGCGCATCGCAGCGATGCGGGCGAGCACGGACACTTCCACTGCTTCCTGCGCCCCAAGGGCATGCCCGCCGGCGTCTCACCCATCGACTATCCGGCCACCGATCCGTGGCCGCAAGGCGACGAAGCACTATCGCACATGGTCGCCATCGCCATGGACGGCTACGGCTTCCCGACCACCCTGTTCACCACCAACCGCTGGGTGACCGCCGAAGCCTGGTATCCCGCCGAGCAGGTGATGCACATGCTGGACCGCTTCGTCATCGACCACGCTTTTCCCTCACTGCCGGTGAACCGCTGGATCAGCGCAATGTTCGTGCTTTACCGCCCGCACATCGAAGCACTGCTGATGAAGCGCGACGAGATCGTGTGGGCATGGGCCGATACACATCCCGGCGAGGATGTGTTCGAAGACAGAGAATTGGACATCACCAGCCAGATGGATATTTCAGTCAAAGACACGCTATGGATGGTGGAACTGGCACTCGCCGGACAGACACTTTGATCGTGACGGTTATTCGGCCATAAGAGACATCGGAGGTTTGCTGAACTACCTGCCGGTTCGGACAGTATGAATGTCCGCTTCACATCCAGCTAGAGTCGCCCACAGACAGTGATTTGTGGCGTTCAGGTAATGCATCGTGCTCTGGACTGCAACACGATACAGGTCAAATCAAGCTGCCTTGAGCTCGTTCACCGCCTCATTTAACACGGAGTCAGACACGCCACGCTTTCTCAACGCTTCGATCAAGCGTTCAGAGGATGTGCTGGAATACAGCGCCTCATCCTTACGCAACCCTTCGCTGATATATGCCTTCAAGAGCGTTTGATAGCCCTTCAAGCCTTTATGCGGGGCAATCTCTTTGAGCGATTCCACTACATCAACAGGAATGCGCATGGTGATCGTCGTCATCTCACGGTCTTTGGTCAGTCTTTTCTTCAAGCGGTCAGTTAGCATATTTTTCTTCCTCATTGGGCTCCGCACGTCTGGCAGAGATGATGCGAATGAATCTGTCCTCGACTTCGATGTTCACCACGTAAAGCAATCGACCAATCGAGTCGAAGCCGATCGCAGCGTCTCTCGCTTCGTCATTACGTGAGGCATCAACCAGCACGAACATTGGATCGCTGAAAACGGTGGCAGATTCCTCGAATCGAACGCCATGCTTGTGCCAGTTCTTCTCGGCCTTCTCTTCGTCCCATACGAAAAGATCGCCATTCAGTTCAAATTCGATGTCCATGCTAGGCATTCTATATGGCGTATTTACTATGTCAATACATAAATGGCGATCTTTGATCTTGCCTGATCAGCCACTTTGAGTGGCCCAGCATCATTCCCGCTAGCCGCCGTTCAACAAATATATAGGCCGTTTTTCTGGTTGTTGAGGTGGCTTAAATCCAGTAAGTTCCCCCTCGTCCGCTTAGGGGTATCCCGGCGGCAAGCGCATCCAACGATGCGAAACCAACAAAGATAAACTTGTCGAGGGACACCTGTGGCGGCTGCTAAAAAAGTAGCGCGTAAGGCGCGTATTGTCGGAGTAGACCCGCAAGACTTTGCACCGAGTCTATTGCGCGTCCAGAACCAGCCACCGGCCCCCTTCGCGCAAGCGATGCTACGTATCCTGCTTCTGTTGCTCTTCGCACTGCTGCTATGGGCGGCCTTCGGCAAGCTCGACATCGTCGCCAGTGCCGAAGGCAAGCTCATCCCGCAAAGCTACGTCAAGATCGTCCAGCCCTTTGAGCAAGGCCTCATCAGCGAGATCCTCGTCAGCGAAGGTCAGCACGTTCAAGCCGGGCAAGTCCTCATGCGTTTGGACACCACGATGTCCGATGCAGACGGCAAAGCCATCAGCGCCGACTACTTCATCAAACAGATCGCCCGACGGCGTATCGACGCAGAGCTGGCTGATAAAGCATTCAAACGCAGACCAGATGATCCGGAAACGCTCTACAACGAAGCACTCGCCCAATATCGCGCCAACCGCCACGCCTATCACACCGCCCTCGAAGAAGAGCGCAGCATCCGCGACAAAGCCCAAAGCGAACTGGCCGCCGCCAAACAAGCCAGCACCAAACTCACTGAAACCCTGCCGCACTATCAAAAGCAAGCCGAGGCATTCGCCGAATTAGCCCAAGACGGCTACGTCAGCAGATTCGAAGCCGCCGACAAGCAACGCGAATACACCGAAAGATCTCAGGACCTCAAAACTCAGCAACACCTCATCACCAGCGCCCAAGCCACGCTCACCGCCTCCAGCCGCAAACTCGAACAGATTAGCGCCGACTACCGGCAACGCCTGCAAGCCGAACGCGCCGATCTTGGCAGCAAGCTGGACAAGACCCAGGCCGAATACGCCAAACAACAATACCGCCACGAACTACTCGAACTCAAAGCCCCGCAAGACGGCATTATCAAAGACGTCGCCACCCACACCATCGGCACTGTCATCAGCCCCGGCACCATCCTCATGACCCTCGTCCCCAAGGACGAGATCCTCAGAGCCGAAGTGTGGGTCTCCAATCAGGATGTCGGCTTCATCCACCAAGGCCAAATCACCAAAGTCAAACTCGCCTCCTACCAGTTCCAGAAATACGGCATGGTGCAAGGTGAAGTCGCCCACCTCAGCGCCGACGCCACCGACGCCAACCAGCAAGGCACAGGCGCATCCGCCCCACCCAACGCCAAATCCCCCAACGGCCAACCCTACGCCTACCGCGCACTGGTCGACCTCAAGGCACAAGAACTCATCGTCAACGGCATCAAGCACGCCCTCAGTCCAGGCATGCAAGTCACGGCGGAGATACATCTTGGTACCCGCACCATCCTTGAATATCTGCTCTCGCCGGTGATGGGGGCGTTTCAGGAGGCGGGGAGGGAACGGTGATAAAGAATATTTATAAATCCGCTCGTGCTGAGCCTGTCGAAGCATGAGCGACATATGTTGCGACAACATGCCGCACAGAAGAACAAACGAACACGAATACGATTCAGCAACAAGCAGCCAAACACAGAGAGGAAGCAACATGACCGAAGCAGCAAGCACCACCCAAAACAAAGAAACCAAACAACCCAAAGTCAACGGCAAGCCCCAAGCCAAACAACAGCGCGTCATCAGCGACCCGAAAGAAGTCGCGCAACTGGTGATGATGCGCATCGACCACGTGAATAGCAAGAAAGACGAACTCACCATCGCCGTGAAAGGGCTGGCCGATACAGCCAAGCAACTGGTGAGCGTGTATGCGCAGCAGCAGGCGCAACTGACCAAACTGGCGAAGCGGGTGGAGGAGTTGGAGAAGGCGGGCGGGAAGTAACGGGTGATGCACGATGCACTGTCTAGTAATCAGCGAAGCTAACTCGATGCGGTGAATGATGCGGGGTGGAGGATGAAGGCATGAAAACGATGATGAAAGGATTAATCGCGGTACTGCTCTTGATTGCGAGCGGGGCGGTGGCGCTGGCAGGCGATGCGCCGATTCAGGATGAGCCGTTGCCTCCGGAGGTGAAGAAGCTGATTGGGATGAAGATTCCGCCGAAGGTTGTGGGGCAAATAGGTGGAAGCATTCCAAAATTTATCTATTTTGGTGTTTCGATGCTTGGAAAGAAAATCGGCAACGAAACACCTAGATCGGAACTTATATATGAAGAAGGGATAGTCGAAGGGAAATGGCCTGTGTTTTTTGTAATTGCCATGCACAACGACAAAACATTGGAAATACTGGATGCCCGGTTGTTGCCCGGAAAGCGGCTTAACTGGCGCTATAAGAATGGGGAGATCACGCGGTTAGAGGAAGGTGACTTTTTGATCTTCTCTCCATATTGCCAATACGAGAATAACGAAGACAGGCTTATCTTCGGTCTCGAAGACCCCAAGTTTGAACGCGATAACTATTCAACTCGAATCGAACGTGCTTGGGAAATAGACCCGCAATCCGGTCGCATCAAATCTATTTCAACGCAAGGCATCACATGCGCCATCCTCGGCGAATAACAATCAGGGAGAACCAACATGGCGAATTCTTATCTGTTCAATGCTTATCATCCAGGCTCAACTTTTAAAGTTAACGACCCTTGGGTGATGCGTTTTCACCCCAAAAAGCATAAATGGGCAATGCATGCTGGGCAGGACTTTCCTGCACCAATGGATACGCCAATACCTGCGGCTGCCAAAGGCACTGTATATAACATCGAAGACATTGCGGGTTATGGACATTGTGTGGTACTCCAGCACACACCGCTAGGTGGTAGCCCCGTGTATTACACGTTGTACGCACATCTTAGTCAGAAACCTCCAATAGAGTTGTTCGGTAAAACAATTGAAGCTGGCGCAACAATTGGTCTCGTCGGAATGAGCGGCATATCAACCGGTCCGCATTTGCACTTTGAAGTAATACCCAATCAGAAATTGCCTCTTGTGGGTGGACATACCACCCTCGACCCCCTCACCTTCACCGACTGGGGCGGTCTACCACATACGATAGGCGCCGATGCATCCGGCCATCCGATCCTCACCAAAATCATCAATGGCGTTGTGGCGTGCTGGGCCGTTGATTCAACAGGCACCCTGATTCAGGGGGTTGCCGTCTCAGATACTGGCAATCCGTCCCTCAACACCCCTTACGATGCAGCGCATCCTGGCTCGCAGTACTGGGTGATAGATAGTCTGGGGCAGATTGGCCGCCTCTACGACAACGGCGTGCTTTACACGGTTGATAAGCAATCCAAACAAGAATTCTGGAGCATCCCGACTACCACCGGAGGCACACAAGAAGTCACCAAATTCTCCACCGGCCTGATCACCACCGTCACCTACGATGTGGATGGCAACATTGACACCACTACCCCCGCCACCGTCACGCTGGACACCAGCGCCAGCGCCGATGTAAAGGCAGCATTTGATGCATGGGTAGCTGCGGGTAACGATCCCTCCAACGTCAATCCAGCCGACCTTCACCTCGATCAGACAGCGGGCGGCGTAACCAACTTGCTCGATGCGCGCCCCGATATCGCGATAGGCATCACCCCGCAAATCAACGCTGTCCTCATCGGAGAAAGCCCCGCCTCCGGCACAGGTGGCGACATGCTGCGCGGCGGCATCGGCAATGACCTGCTTATCGGCTCAAGCGGAGAGGACGTGTTGTACGGAGGCGGCGGCAACGACGCCATGGCCGGCGGCGCTGGCGATGACACCTATATCCTGGACGGCGCAGGCCAAGTCACCATCGAAGACAAGATCGGCAACAACCGCGTGCTGCTCAACGGTCGCGAACTGGGCGTTCTCATCCGCCAAGCCGACGGCAGCTTCAAATCCGCCGACGGAAAAATCTCCGGCGCATTGCAAGGTGGCGATCTCATTCTAGTGGATGACACCGGCGCCCACAATCAAAGGGGTCAGCTTCGCATTTAATTTCCAGAAACCATGCCACGTCGCCCACGCATTAAGTTAGCCGAAGTCCCGCAGCACGTTGTGCAGCGCGGAATCAATCGAGAGCCTTGTTTCTATGCCGAGGAGGATTATCACTGCTACCTCCACTGGCTACAGAAATCGGCTGCCGATTGGCACTGTGCCATACACGCTTATGTGTTGATGACCAACCATGTGCATCTGTTGGTTACGCCAAAGGAGCCGGAAGGCATCGCCAAGATGATGCAATCCATCGGCCGACGCTACGTGCAATACATCAATCGCAGCTACCGCCGCACAGGCAGCCTGTGGGAAGGGAGATTCAAATCCAGTTTGGTGCAGGCCGAAGAATACCTGCTCACCTGCATGCGCTACATTGAACTGAACCCGGTGCGCGCGAACATGGTGAATGACCCTGCGCAATACCGCTGGTCAAGCTATCGGCGCAACGGATTGGGACAAACGGATGAACGCATCACCCCGCATTCGCTGTATCTGGCGTTGGGTAAGGAAGAGGCAGAACGACTGACTGAATACCGAGGCCTGTTTCGCAGTGAACTGGACGATGCTGCCATAGCGGATATCCGGCTTGCACTGGCGCAAGGGCAACCGCTGGGAAGCGAACGGTTCAGTGAAATGATGTGTGCGGCAGTGGGCGTGCGGCGAGCGCATAGAAAGCCGGGTAGGCCGATGGTGAAGCGCGACCAGAGTGAGCGGGTTGAAGAGCAGAGTGATTTTGGATTTTGAACGGGAGAAATGACATGCGGAAATATATTGCGAGGCTGACCCCTTTCGCTGGGTGAGCGTGCTGAAGAGCAAAGTGACTTTGGGTTTTGAACGGGAGAGATGGAATGCGAAAACATAATGTGAAGCTGACCCCTTTGATTTTGGAGGTTGGCGGCATGAGCAACGTAACTTTGAATGGCGTGAAGCGTTTCTTGTTCGGGATTGGATTGCTGGTGCTGGCACTGTCCGCAGTTGCCGATACTGCGCTGCCAGCGAAAGAGGATTTTGTAGTTGCGATTTCTGATGAGGTGAAGCTGCAACTAAAGAAACTATCTCCGAACGAACGCAAATTCATTGAGGCGGCAATCAGCGTGGGAAATAAGTATGTGCTGCATCATTTTGATGGGACGGCTTACGCGAGGAATGACGAGCAACAGGAAGGACTCTGGCAAATGAACATACGGCCATTGGTAGCTCTGCAAACCGACAAGGGAAACGGGGGGTGGTATTACCCGGGCGAGGTGTTTACCGACTCGGCGCCGAAACTGGAGATCAATGGGATGCGGGTACGTTGGTATGTGGTCTGCCCAAAGCCTGAGTTGGTTTCAGCAAGTGTGGCTAATGGCCATTTCGAGTTGATGTACCGCACAAAAATTATCGGGATGTGGCGATCTGCCACTTTGAAATGGGGGCCAACTTTGGCCGATCACATACAGGATGAATTTATTCTGGACAAGAAAAAAGAAGACGATGAAGTGCTCATTACTGTAGATAAAAGTAATAGGGTAAGTCGGGTTGATGCCAAATATGAGCAAGAAACGAGCGTACCCGTGCAACATATTAGGAGGTACGAAGCCTACATCAAGTTTCCTCCGCAGAAACTGTACCAAGGGGCCGAACATGTAGAGGAGGAAACCGAGGAACAAGCGCGGGCCCGGATACCTCAGTACAAAAAATATATCGAGTTGATCAAGAGCGTAGAAGCTGCCGCCTGCGGTGGTGCATCGGACAATTCCAATTAACCACAGAACAGGGAGTAAATCATGGGACTCAACGTACTGGTCGCGGCATTCAATAAATATGGTTTCGGTAATTACACATACAAAATTGGCGCGGGGCGCAGTGGCACGGGTACACAAGTGGACTGTTCGGCATTGGTGCAGTGGTCGCTGAAAGATTCTGGATACAACATCGGCACCTTTAACACCAATGATCCCAAGATTGGCCTGTTCTCGCAGGCGACAGGGAAAGTTACGGCTTACGCCAAGCAATACTTCGATGAGGTTGCTATCGGGGCGGGGGCGTATCAACCCGGCGACGTTGTTGTATATCGCAATATAAACGGCGGCCCTGGTCATATGGGAATTTTTATTGGCTACGATGATTTTGGCTATCCGATATTTTACGGCTCGCAATCGGGCAGCAAAAAGAAAGGGACGTTAGGTGGCCCCGGGATAGTAGATGCGAAAACAAGCTATTGGAACGTTGATCCAATGGAGCTTGTCGGCGTCCTCCGCCCCAAAGACGGCGCCCATACCGGCATAGACACCACCGTCCCGCCGACGGAAGGCACCGGCCTCGCCATCCCCAACATGCCCTCTGACCAGAACCTGCACTACTACAGATTTGACAACGCCACCGAGCAAAGACGGCTCTACGACAACGGCATCATCTACATCAAGGACACCCAAACCAACCAGGAATTCTGGAGCATTCCAACGGAGACGGGCGGAGAGATGCAAGTCACCAAATTCTCCACCGGCCTGATCACCACCGTCAGCTACGACGCGGATGGCAACATCGACGCAACAGTTCCTGCAACAGTATCGCTGGACGCCAGCGCCAGCGCCGACGTAAAGGCAGCATTTGATGCATGGGTAGCTGCGGGTAACGATCCCTCCAACGTCAATCCCGCCGACCTTCACCTCGACCAGACAGCGGGCGGCGTAACCACCCTGCTTGATTCGCGGTTATTCAGTTGGGCTGGTGGCGAATACTCAAACAATGCAGTGCTCATCGGAGAAAGCCCCGCATCCGGCACAGGCGGCGACATGCTGCGCGGTGGCATCGGCAATCAATCAAAAGGGTCAGCTTCGCATTTAATTTCCAGAAACCATGCCACGTCGCCCACGCATTAAATTAGCCGAAGTCCCACAGCACGTCGTGCAGCGCGGTATCAACCGCGAGCCGTGTTTCTTTGCCGAGGAGGATTATCACTCTTACCTCCACTGGCTACAGAAGTCGGCTGCCGATTGGCACTGTGCCATCCATGCCTACGTTCTTATGACGAACCATGTGCACCTGCTGGTAACCCCGAAACAACCGGATGGTATTGCCAAGATGATGCAATCCATCGGTCGGCGCTATGTGCAATACATCAACCGCAGCTATCGACGCACAGGCAGCCTGTGGGAGGGACGCTTCAAATCCAGCCTGGTGCAGGCCGAAGCCTACCTGCTCACCTGCATGCGCTACATCGAACTCAACCCGGTGCGCGCCAACATGGTGAACGACCCGGCACTGTATCGCTGGTCAAGTTATCGAGCCAACGGAGTAGGACTGACGGATGAGCGCATCACCCCGCACTCACTTTATCTGGCGTTGGGCAAGGAAGAGACAGATAGGCTGGCTGAATACCGTGGTCTGTTTCGAAGCGAACTGGACGATGCAGCCATAGGGGATATCCGGCTTGCACTGGCGCAAGGGCAACCGCTGGGTAGCGAACGGTTTGCCGAGATGATGTGTGCAGCGGTTGGGGTACGGCGAGCGCGAAGTAAACTAGGTCGCCCAGCGAAAGATATTCTCGTGCCAAACATTGATGAGTCGCAGGCGGATTTCGGGTTTTGAGCTTTCGTTTTTTGTAAAGCTGAACGCAATCAAATGACTTTTTACAAGCGACTCAAGCTGGATGTGAAGCGGACATTCATGCTGTCCGAACCGGCAGGTAGTTCAGCAATCCTCCGATGTCTCTTATGGCCGAACACCCGCCGTCTCATAATCCTTTGGTCCACGGTTCAAGTCCGTGAAGGCCTGCCAAATAAACAACGGCTTACAGAGATGTAAGCCGTTTGTTTTTATCTTTTAGGCCGTTAGTAGGCTGACTGACTGTTTGTTGGATTGAATCAATACAGATTCTGAAGGATAAATAAATGTCTTCTGTCGAACATCGGCGTGAGGTGCGCACCCGGCTTTTTAATGATACTTTGCGTCCGCTAGGAGGAAAAAACATAACAAGGCCACCGAACTCATAATAAGGCCAGTGAATATTTCTAAACATTTTCTAGCGCAAAGGGGCAAGACTAATGGCAAAGGAGCGCAAGCTAGTAGTTTCTGGGTTGAATATCGTTACACATCCTCATTCACCTGAGGGCTATGTTGAATTGCTAAAAATGGCATACCGTATGAAGCAAAGTGTTTCCATACGAACAACACAGCGTTTAATGATTGGTGAGTTAAGGCCATTGAGCAAAAGCCAAGGGATGATAGGCGGAATGTTCGGGCGAATATATCGATTCGATCAGATAGATCCAGATGCACCTTGGTTTAATGTTGAACGCAATGATGTAGCTACGGTGGATGAAATGGCTGCCATCGCCATACCGGATGATTTGAAACCGAACCTCATGATGTTTGATTTCATCTTCTATCCTCATGGACACAAGTTTTACTTTACCTCTAAACACAACAAGTCGACTCTGTCTCCGCAGGCGCTTGTTAAGCTGTTTAGCTATTTGTTTACTGCTGCAAAAATAGTGCACGAGTTCGGTAAAGTTGAGTTAACGGTCATTCCAGACCGTGCTCAACTTAATAAAATTCTGTCAATTCCCAGACTGACAAAGCTCACAATTGATGTGATACGACCAAACCCTGACGATAATACTGATGATGAAGAAGAGGTATTCAGGAGGCTGCACGCGCAGAGTGCACGTCGAATTACTCAGGTATTAACAGCAGAACCGCACGAGTCAATTAAGCCGGATAATGATACTGCTTTGCTTGCAAAGGTTGCCGCTCACAATGGCAAGGTGGTGGCTATTGGATATACAACAAGAGGACAGCGTATTGAAGAATCTACGGTCGATAAGCCTTGGCGCGAACTCGTGAAGTACGATCCGAACTACCAGACTGAATATGACGCGCTAGCAGCTTATACATCATCTTTATCACATGGCAGATCATAAAATTTACAATGGTGTTTTAGATATATTCAGGCGTTACTGGAATATCTATGGTGGATGGCGAGCGCTAATAGCCTCGCCATACGTGCATTTGTCGATATTGCTTTGCGCTGTATCCGTAGGGTTCTGGTGGAACAACGATTGGTGGAACCAGTCCATTTCAGTTCTACCAAATTTACTAGGATTTACTTTGGGGGGCTTTGCAGTTTTCCTTGGATTCGGCGATGAAAAATTTAAGGCGCTAATTGCTGGTAAACCGGATGGTGAAAGTGAGCGTCATTCTCCATATTTAGGGTTTTCCGTAACGTACTTACATTTTGTCTTAGTTCAAATTGTTGCCCTTCTGTGGGCGGTTTTGGCAAATGCTACTCATTTTCCAACGCCTGAATGTCTGATGCCCATAAAGGGATTTCTACAAATCGCAGATAAAGTTTCAAGCGGAATTGGTTATTGGCTTTTCCTTTATAGTATCTGTGCTGCTGTTGCGGCAGCGATAGGAATCTTTAGGGTCGCTTCAATGTTTGATAAATATCAAACTCACATGAATAAAAATGCAGCCAAAGACAGTCAAGCGGAGCAGTAATTGAAGCTTGCTGGGGCATCAATTATTCCTACAAGTAATTAAGTGTCCATTAAACAAGTCTAGGGCAGGCTTCGCCCGTCCTCTGTAGTCGTAATTTCCCTTTTCTTTGACCTAGTGGCGTCAAAATGGCCGCCATGCTTAGAATGACGGACTTCCCAGAAGAAACTACCCAGGACTGCTATGGCCGAAGAACTGACACCATCAGCATCATTTATATCCAGTACTGTCCCTTCCAGGCCCCGCGCACGTAGTCGATGCTGACGCGCTTGGGAGCGATCTTGCGCACGTTCGGCGTGTCGAGTTCGATCTCTGGCTGTCGGCCCAAGCGGTCTGCCACTTCGAACGAGCAGGCGGTGGAGGTAACGGGGCGGAAGAAGACGGCGAGTTTGTCGCTGACGGCGACGGTGTCGCGTTGCGGTCTTTCTTCGTGAAAGTGGACGAACTTCTTCACCAGGCAGGAGAAGTAGAGTTCCAGCTCGACCACCAGCGGTTGCGCGCGCTGCGCGAGTTCACGCGCGGCGGATTTAGTCCATTCGACCGATACTTGCCTGCCGTTGATCTCGACTGTGTTGTTCAATTCGGACATCGCGAACCTCGCTTTCCCTCACTCTTCAGTTGCCGTCATTCCGGCGAAGGCCGGAATCCAGTTTGCACAAAACACCCGCGACGCGGGACAAATATGACAAAGCATGTTGAATAAACCCACTGGTTTCCGGCCTTCGCCGGAATGACAAGGTGGCTGTAGCAACTCACAACACGTGCGGCGCGATCTCTTCCACCATCGCACCGATCAGGTCTGAGTCGCAATCCGGTGCCAACACCGAGGCATCGCCTTTTTGTCCGGTCATTTCCAGTTTTCGGTCGTCTCCGTGTTTGCTCAGGCGCGATTCACCGCCGCAGCAGTGGCAGTACACATACTCGCCGTCGCGCAATCCGCTGCGTATCGCCAGAGGTGCGCCGCAGCCGCATTGGAATAAGGGCAGACCGGGTTCGCTGTGGCCGATGATGTGTGCCAACGCGCTGGTACCGCTCAGTGCAATGAAGTGTTTTGCAAGTGTGGTATCGAATTGCCGGCCGATCTCTTCGCGGATGATGTCGAGCGCTTTTTCCATGCGCATGCCTTTGCGGTAGGCACGCGTGCTGGTCATGGCGTCGAAGGCATCGGCGATGCTGACGATGCGCGCGATTTCCGGGATGACATCGCCCGCGATGCGGTTCGGGTAGCCGTTGCCGTCCGGACGCTCGTGGTGACCGACTACGGCGTCGTAGGCCAGGTTCGCCAGCGGATGGTTGGACAACAGTCTGCCGCCGACAGCGGGATGGGTCTTGATGACGTCGTACTCGCCGTCGGTGAGCCGGTCCGGTTTGTTGAGGATGGCATCCGGCACACCGACCTTGCCGAGGTCGTGCAGGAAGCCGCCGACCTCGCACAGCGCGATGTCGCGTTGCGACAGGTCCGCTTGCTGCGCCAGCAGTTTGGAGAATTGCGACACGCGCCACAGGTGACCGCCGGTGTAGGGGTCACGCGCTTCGACAATCATGGACAGACCGAGCAGCGTGTTGAGCAGGGATTCTTTTTCGGACATCTGTGCCTCCCGGAATCAAAAAATTATGTAGGTTGGGTGGAGCAACGCGATACCCAACATGCGCAATGATGGGTATCGCTTCGCTCCACCCATCCTACGATGGCTGAGTT
>JAHJQE010000077.1 GCA_018819205.1 Gammaproteobacteria bacterium | reverse complement strand
CGCGGTGGACCGGCTGGCTGCCGCCATGGCGTTGCTCACCGCGCTGCTGGGGCTCGGCGCATTGCTGTATGCCAGCGCCGGTTTCGATACCCAGGGACGTCATTTCCATCCGTTGTTCCAGTTGCAGTTGTTCGGACTGCAGGGCGCATTCCTCACCGGCGACCTGTTCAACCTGTTCGTGTTCTTCGAGGTGATGCTGCTCGCTTCCTACGTGTTGCTGGCGCACGGCGGCGGTCTGGCGCGCACGCGTGCCGGCCTCGCCTACGTGGCGCTGAACCTGGCCGGTTCGGCGCTGTTCCTGATCGCGCTGGGCATGCTGTACGGAACGCTGGGCACGCTGAACCTGGCCGATGTGGCGCAGCGCCTGCAAACACCGGGGATGGATGTCGCACCCGCCCGGCTCGCCTGCATGCTGCTGGTCGCCGTGTTCGCACTGAAGGCGGCCCTGCTGCCGCTGTCGTTCTGGCTGCCGCACGCCTATGCCGCCGCCGGTGCGCCGGTCGCCGCCCTGTTCGTCATCATGACCAAGGTCGGCATCGTGAGCATCCTGCGTGTGCAGGCCGTCGCCTTCGCGCCCGCCGCTACGACCGCCGACCTGCTCGACGGCTGGCTGCTGCCGCTGGCGCTGACAACGGTGCTGTTCGCAGCCCTCGGCGCGCTGGCAGCGCTGCGCCTGCGCGAGCTGGCCGCCTGGCTGGTGCTGGCTTCCGCCGGTACGCTGCTGCTGGTGCCCGTCTTCCCGCAGGCGGATGTCACGGCCGCCGCGCTGTATTATCTGGTGCAATCCACCTTCGTCGCCGCCGCGCTGTTCCTCATCGCGGAGTTGGTCGCGGTGCGGCGCGGCGAAGCGTCCGATGTCTTCCAGCCCGGTCCGCGCCTGCATACCCCTTGGCTGGGGCTGGCCTTCCTGCTGGCTGCCGCCTCGGCGGTCGGGCTGCCGCCGTTCGCGGGCTTCCTCGGCAAGCTGATGCTGCTGAGCGCGCTGCGCGACAGCGGCAGCGCCGCAACGATCTGGTCGGTGCTGCTCATCGCCGGTCTGCTGCTGATGCTGGCGCTGGCCAGAGGCGGCGGCCGCCTGCTCTGGGAACGCAGCCCCAGCCATCCGCACGGCAGCACCCACCCCTTCGGCTGGCGCCGCAGTCTGGCTGTCGCTTTGTTGGTGTCGCCCGCCCTGCTGCTCGCCATCTTCGCCCGGCCGGTCGCGGATTACGCCGCGCGCGCCGCCGCCCAGTTGCACGCGCCGCAGGAGTATGTCGCCGGAGTACTGGGCGGACGCGCCATCGCACGGGAGACGCGACCATGATGCGCCGCCTGCTCCCGCGCCCCGCGCTGTCGCTCACCCTGTTCCTGCTGTGGGCGGCACTGAGCAATTCCGCCGCAGCCGCGACGCTGTTGCTGGGCGCATTGCTGGCCCTGCTGCTGCCGCACATCGTGTCGCCGTTCTGGCCCGATGCCTTGCGCATCCGGCATCCCGGCCTGGTGTTGAGGTTCGGCGCGCGCATCGCTTGGGACATGCTGCTCGCCAACTGGGCGGTGGCACGGCGCGTGGTCGGACCGGTGGCAGCCTTGCATCCCGCCTTCGTCGAGGTGCCGTTGGACCTGCGCGACCCGTTCGCCGCCACGGTGCTGGGCAGCATCGTGTCGCTGACGCCGGGCACGGTGTCCATCGACGTGGATCGCCAACGCTGGGTGTTGCAGGTGCATGCGCTGGATGCGCCCGATCCGGAGGCGTTGATCCGTCAGATCAAACAGCACTACGAGAAACCGATCAGGGAGATATTCGCATGCTGAACTTCGCCATCGAGGCCGGCTTCGTGCTCATTGGTCTGGCCATGCTGCTCAACCTGTGGCGGCTGCTCAAAGGCCCCGACATCACCGACCGCATCCTCGCGCTCGATACGCTGAACATCAACGCCATCGCGCTGCTGGTGCTGTTCGGCGTCCGCGCCACCAGCTCGGCCTATTTCGAGGCCGCGCTGATCCTGGCGGCGATGGGTTTCGTCGCCACCGTGGCGCTGTGCAAATTCCTTTTGCGCGGAGACATCATCGAATGAACTACATCTTTAGCCACAGAGATCACAGAGGACACAGAGAAAAGCAAAGAAACACGCAGAGAGCGGAGAATGCCTGTGATGTGAGCGCCGCCACGATGGCGCAACCCACCTCTTTCTCTGTGAACTCTGTGGCAAGTAGTTTTTTGATTTGAGGCCGAAATAATGAATCCCATCGTCGAATTCCTTGTCGCCTCCCTGATCCTGCTCGGCAGCCTGTTCGCACTGCTGGGCTCGATAGGCTTGGCGCGCCTGCCCGATTTTTTCACACGCCTGCACGGCCCGACCAAGGCGACCACGCTGGGGGTTGGGGCGATGGTGCTGGCTTCCGCATTATATTTCACCGCCACGCGTGACGGCGTCAGCCTGCACGAGATCGCGGTGATGGTGTTCCTGTTCATCACCGCGCCGGTGTCGGCGCACCTGTTGGCCAAGGCAGCGCTGCACCGGCGCGGCGGCACTTTGCCAAAACAGGAGTGCGAATGAACGACTGGGGCGCCATCGGCGGTTTGCTGGGGGGTATCGGCTTGTTCCTGCTTGGCATGGGCTTGATGACCGACGGTCTTAAACTAGCGGCCGGCCCTGCTCTTGGCCATATCCTCACCTACTCCACCCGGACGCGGATGCGCGGTCTGGCATCGGGCGCGCTGCTTACGGCTCTCGTGCAATCGTCCAGTGCGGTGACGGTCGCGGCCATCGGTTTCGTCAATGCCGGCTTGCTGACACTGGGGCAATCATTGTGGGTGCTGTTCGGTTCCAACGTCGGCACCACCATGACCGGTTGGCTGGTGGCGCTGGTCGGACTCAAATTCAAGATCGACCTGCTCGCCCTGCCCATGATCGGACTCGGCATGGCACTCCGACTATCCGGCGAACATAGCCGGCGCGGCGCGGCGGGGCTGGCCCTGGCCGGCTTCGGCGTGCTGTTCCTCGGCATCGACATGCTGCAAGTCGCATTCTCGGGATTCACGACCGATTTTTCCTTGCGCGAATTCGACGGCGTGACCGGCCTGCTGCTGATGGTGCTGTCCGGCCTGCTGATGACGGTGTTGATGCAGTCCTCCAGTGCGTCGCTGACCATCGTGCTGACCGCCACACAGGGCGGTTTGCTGGGCATAGAGAGTGCGGCGGCTGCCGTGATCGGCGCCAACATCGGCACCACGGTCACCGCGCTGATCGCGGCCATCGGCGCCACGCCCAACGCCAAGCGCGCCGCCAGCGCGCATGTGCTGTTCAACTTGCTGACCGGCATCGTCGCCCTGCTGATGTTGCCCTTGCTGGTCGCCCTGATCGCCGAACTGCGCGACCTGCTGCAACTGGATACGGCCCCGGCCGCCTTCCTGGCCCTGTTCCACACCGTGTTCAATCTGCTGGGCGTATTTCTGATGTGGCCGCTGGTGGGCAGGTTGACACACTTCCTGGAACGCCGCTTCCGCACAGCGGAAGAGGATGAAGCCAAACCGCAGCATCTGGACGCGAACGTATTGGGGGTGCCGACCCTGGCACTGGATGCGCTGCATCAGGAGGTGCGCCGCATGGGTGCTTTCGCCATACGTATGCTGCGCGACGCCACGAACGGCGAGACACAGGACAGACTGGTTCGCGAGCAACAATCTGTAGTCGGGCTGGATCACGCCATCGCTGATTTCGTCATGCGCTTGAGCCGTACCGAGATGTCGACCGACAGCGCACAACGGCTGCCGGACATCCTGCGTATCGCAAGATACTACGAGACGCTGTCTGAACTGGCAGTGGACCTGGCGGCATGCATGCGCGAACACACCACGCCGACGCCGGTGGAAGCAGGCAAGTTCAACGCACAGGCGGAAGCTTTGCTGGATGAGGTCGATCCCGCAGTTGCCAGACTTGAGCGCCCCGCCATCAATCTGGCACTGGACACGCTGGAGGATCATTACCAGCTACTGAAGTCCCACCTGCTGGCGGCGGGAGCACGGGGGGAACTGCCCGTACTGGAAATGGAATCCCGCTTGCGCGCCGCGAGTATGCTGCGTCGCGCCATCGAACAGGCGGTGAAGGCCGCGATCATGCTCGCAGACACCCCTTCAAACTCAGCAGGACAGGACAAAGACGCGCCGGCGCACTGATATAATCACGCCATCCTCCACACGAAGAGCAAAGAAATGAAAACTCTCATCTGCGGTTCCATGGCTTTCGACACCATCATGGTGTTCAAGGATCATTTCAAGAAGCACATCCTGCCCGAGCAGATCCACATTCTGAATGTTGCCTTTCTGGTACCCGAGATGCGCCGCGAGTATGGTGGTTGCGCCGGCAACATCGCCTACAACCTGCAGATGCTGGGAGGGCAACCGATGATCATGGCGACCGTCGGCGACGACTTCGGCCCCTATGCGACGCGCCTGACGAACCTGGGCTTGCCGCAGACGCATATCAAACACGTGGAGGGCAACTTCACCGGTCAGGCGTTCATCACCACCGACCTGGACGACAACCAGATTACCGCCTTCCATCCCGGCGCGATGAGCATGTCGCACCTGAACCATGTGAAGGATGCCAAGGAAATCACGCTTGCCATCGTGTCACCGGACGGCCGCGACGGCATGCTCAAGCATTCGCGTGAATTGAATGAGGCCGGCATCCCCTTTGTGTTCGATCCGGGTCAGGGCATGCCCATGTTCTCCGGCGACGAGCTGCTGGAGATGGTGGAGCTCTCCAACTACGTCACGCTGAACGATTACGAAGCCAAGATGCTGCAGGACAAGACCGGCAAGTCGCTGGCCGACATCGCGCTGCGCGTCTCTGCGCTCATCATCACACTGGGCGGCGACGGTTCGCTGATCTACGCCGACGGCAAGCAGATCGCCATCCCCACCCCCAAGCCCAAAGCCATCGTCGATCCGACCGGCTGCGGTGACGCCTACCGTGCAGGACTGTTGTACGGTATCCAGTCCGGATGGGATTGGGAGACCACGGGCCGTCTGGCCTCCCTCATGGGCTCGCTCAAGATCTCCAGCCGCGGCGGACAAAACCACAAGCACTCGCGCGCCGAGATCATGGAGCTGTTCGAGAAGCACTTCGGTTTCCGCATCAAGCTGTAAGGCATGAAGATACCGGGCGCTGTCGCATCAGCCATCGGCGATGCCACACAGCGCCCGTTTCAATTGCTGCGCGCCACGCCTGTCGGCGGCGGCGATCTCAATCAGGTTTGCCGTCTGCAAGGTGTTGACGGTTCGCTGTATTTCCTCAAGCTCAATGATGCAAGACAGCATGCAATGTACGTTGCGGAAGCAGCGGGGCTGAAGAGCCTCGCTGCCACCGACACGATACGTGTGCCGCGCGCCATCACGCATGGCATCGCCGATGGGCTGAGCTTTCTGGTGCTGGAACATCTGCCACTGGGTGGCCACGGAGATGCACGCACACTTGGTATTCAGCTCGCAGCCCTGCATCGCCACACCGCTGAACGTTTCGGCTACCAGCAGGACAACTTCATCGGCACCTCGCCTCAGCCCAACAGCTGGACAGATGACTGGCCCTCCTTCTGGCGCGAACATCGTATAGGCTTCCAGCTGCAGCTTGCTGCAAGCAACGGTTATGACGGGGAGCTGCAAAGACTGGGTGAAAAGCTGATGGTGGCACTGCCTGCTTTTTTCGCAGACTACACACCGCAGCCTTCATTGCTGCACGGCGACCTGTGGGGTGGCAATCACGGCTTTCTTGCCGACGGCACGCCGACTATTTTCGACCCTGCCTGCTATTACGGCGACCGCGAATGCGACCTTGCAATGACAGCACTGTTCGGCGGCTATCCTGCGGAGTTTTACGCTGCCTATCAAACCGCCTGGCCGCTGGATCCTGGCTATGCGAAACGCCGCGAGTTGTACAACCTCTATCATATCCTCAACCATGCCAACCTGTTCGGCGGCAGCTATGCAAGGCAAGCAGAACGCATGATTTCCGCACTACTGGCTCCCTGAACACAGATACCTGCATTTTCCTATTGCCAATATCGGTAATACCGTGCATAGTGCGCCCCGCGATTCAAGTCTGTCGTTGTTGTTTGGTTCTGTACCCGCTTTCCTGCGGTATTTCTCCCTTCATCTGTGTGCCGTCTTGAAGTTCGCTCCCAACAGGGCGTATTGCCCTAAATTTATCAGGAGATTCAACATGGCAACAGGTACAGTTAAGTGGTTCAACGATTCCAAGGGCTTCGGCTTCATCACACCTTCCAACGGTGGCGATGATCTGTTCGCACACTTTTCCGCAATTCAAAGCTCGGGTTTCAAAACTCTGACCGAAGGTCAGACAGTGGAGTTCGACATCGTCGCCGGCCCTAAAGGTCAGCAGGCATCCAACATCCGCGCTGCTTAAATCCATGGCAAAGGAAGAACTGCTCGAGATGAATGGCGTGGTGGACGAGGTCCTTCCGGACTCCCGCTACCGCGTCACACTGGAGAACGGTCACCAGCTCATCGCTTACAGCGCCGGCAAGATGAAGAAGAATCACATCCGAATCATCGCCGGCGACAAGGTGTCGCTGGAAATGTCGCCCTACGATCTGAGCAAGGGACGCATCACGTTCCGCCATATCGAAGGACGCAGCGCTTTCGTGCCACAGCAGAAGCGCAGGTTCTGATCAGTGTAATAGCTGAGAATGCCGGTGATGCCTCGCGCATCACCGGCTTTTTTTTCACCAGTGTTTGGCCACCGGGTTGTTGCAACCCACCTGGTACAGGCGACGATCCTCCAGCCTGATGGCCGTCATCGGCCCACCCCACAGACAGCCGGTATCCAGCGCGATGATATTGGGCTCGACCTTCAGCCCCAGCGCGGACCAGTGGCCGAAGATGACCGTGGCGCCACGACTCTTGCGTTGCGCCACCTCGAACCAGGGCAGGTAGCCCTCGGGGATATTCTCCACCTCCCCCTTGAATTTGAATTCCATCTCGCCCTGCGGGGTGCAGATGCGCAGCCGCGTGAACGCGTTGACGATGACACGCAGGCGCTTGTAGCCCTGCAGACCGTCTTCCCAGCCGTGCGGCGCATTGCCGTACATCTTCTCCAGAAACACTGCGTATTCGTCGCTACGTAATGCGCTTTCAACTTCGTGCGCCAATGTCAGCGCCTGCTGCACCGACCACTGTGGCAACAAACCGGCATGCACCAGCACATGCCCGCCTTCCGCATGCATCAGACGCTGATGGCGCAACCAGTACAGAAGCTCCTCGCGATCCGGCGCGTTCAGGATCCCGTCCAGGGTATCGCTGCTATGCAGCTTGCCTATCCCTTCGGCAACGGCCAGCAGATGCAGATCATGATTGCCCAGCACCGTGATCGCACGGTCACCCAGCGATCTCACCAGACGCAGCACCTCCAACGAGCCGGGGCCGCGATTGACCAGATCGCCAACGAACCACAGCTGGTCTTGTACCGGGTCGAAGCGTAACTGCTCCAGCAGTCGCTGCAACTCTTCATAACATCCCTGAATATCGCCCACAGCATAGATGGACATCCTTGCACCCTTTCATTCACTGTAAAATAGGGTAACAGAAAATCCTTCCATTCCCATGCACACCACCTGCCGCACTGCCAGCGACTGACTGCCTGATGCTCTTTAACTCATACAGTTTCATCTTCCTGTTTCTGCCAGTCGTGTTCTTGGGATTCTTCCAGCTCGCACGACTGCACCATGCGTACGCGGCGGCTTGGCTGGCACTGGCCTCGCTATTCTTCTACGGCTACTGGAATCCAGCCTATATCGGACTGTTACTCGGCTCGATCGTTTTCAACTACGCGTGTGGCATGTGGATCGCCAAAGCCGGCGTCAGGCATGAGCAACGACGCAAGACGAATGTGCTGGCCTTTGCCATCACCTGCAACATCCTGCTGCTGGGTTACTACAAGTACGCGAACTTCTTCCTGTCCAGCGTGAACAGCCTCGCTGGCTCCGGGCTTACGCTGGGCGACATCATCCTGCCGCTGGGCATCTCGTTCTTTACCTTCACCCAAATCGCCTTCCTGGTCGACACTTGGCAAGGCAAGGTCAAAGAATACAACTTCATCCACTACGTGCTGTTCGTCACCTACTTCCCGCATCTGATCGCCGGCCCCGTGCTGCACCACAAGGACATGATGCCGCAGTTCGCGCATGTTGCGACCTATCGCATCGATTGGGACAACGTCGCCACCGGATTGCTGCTGTTCACGCTGGGGCTATGCAAGAAAGTATTGCTGGCCGATTCGCTGGCCCCCTACGCCACCGCCATCTTTGACGGCGCCCAGCACGGCTTGGCCACCGGCATATTGCCGACCATCTACGAGGCATGGTCCGGCGCGCTGGCTTACACGCTCCAGATCTATTTCGATTTCTCCGGCTATACCGACATGGCGCTGGGTATCGCGCTGATGTTCAACATCCGCCTGCCGATCAACTTCAATTCGCCCTACAAGGCCACCAGCATCATCGACTTCTGGCGGCGCTGGCACATGACCCTGTCCGCCTTCCTGCGCGACTATCTCTACATCCCGCTGGGCGGCAATCGCAAAGGGAGGCTGCGCCGCTACGTCAACCTGCTGACCACCATGCTGCTGGGTGGACTGTGGCATGGTGCTGGCTGGACGTTCGTGCTTTGGGGGGCGCTGCACGGCATCTATCTCACCATCAATCACCTGTGGCGCGAACTGGTGGCCGAAAGATTCTTGCGTTGGGTGCCGAACTGGATCGGCACGCTGGTCGGCGGCAGCCTGACCTTCATCGCCGTAGTGGCCGCCTGGGTGGTGTTCCGCGCCGACAACATGCCTCAGGCGATGGCGTTGCTGAATGCGATGTTCGGCATCGCAGCCCGGCCAATTTCATTCGATGCGGTGCTGCACGGCAATCTGTTGCTGCTCACCGACATGTCAGGTCGTGAACTGTTGCGACTGCTGATTCCGGGATTGCTATGGGTATGGCTGCTGCCGAACTCGACCCGTATCCGTTTCATCAAGGGCAGCAACATGCTGATGTTGCTGCAAGCCGCATTGGTTCTCTACATGTTGTATGTAGCGATCGATCAGTTCGGCAGTTACAGTCCGTTCCTCTATTTCCAGTTCTGACATGAAATACGCCAAACGCTTTTCAATTCTTGTGTTTGTCGCGCTGCTCGGCTATGGCGCCATGGGCTTCTATTTCCTGCCCAAGGCGACCTTTCAGGGGGAACTGACACGCATGGCGCTCCTTCCTGAAACCCTGTTTGGCTGGACCAAAGAGCAACCCTTGCTCGATGTGCACTTGATGGAGCAGGCCGCAATGCAGGAGGCGGATGTTCTAGTGATCGGCGACAGCTTTTCGGAAGACCGTATCTGGCAAACCAAGCTTACCCACCAAGGCTATAAGGTCAGAACCGAAACATGGAACAGCATGCGCGGGATATGTGCGGACTTCATGCCATGGCTGCGCGGTCAGGGGTTTCACGGACGTTTCATCGTGCTGGAATCCATCGAGCGCAATCTGGTGAACGACCTGGGAAAATCTGTCGCCTGTAAGCAGATGCAGTATCACCCGAATGCACAGACCGATGCGCCGCGTTATCCACCAGCGGTCTCGTTCGATGTGTATGGCGGCAACTATGCCGGGAAATTGTCCACTGGCTTCCGCACGCTGCTGCACACATTCGAATACGAACGCCGCAGTCAATCGCATGATTTCAGCTTGTG
Source organism: Gammaproteobacteria bacterium (assembly GCA_018819205.1). GTDB lineage: Bacteria > Pseudomonadota > Gammaproteobacteria > Burkholderiales > Gallionellaceae > Sideroxyarcus. The sequence goes on along the minus strand of JAHJQE010000077.1, from coordinate 5,787 downwards.
GACGTTGCCCAATGACGTGACTATGGCTCGGGTAAAGAATGGCTGTGAGTTATTCAGCCATGCCCGCTGCAACGACGTCCTGTTCCTGTCTTATGACCTGCCTGGGGAGGTGGACAACAGTGCACTGGACAACATTGCGAGACTCAATGCCCGGATGGAAGGCATCATCCCAATATGGATGTTCGTGCCGAACAAGAGCACTGTCTATCGCTATCCGGACAAACAGTACTGGAATGAGGCAGAGCGACGTTATGGTGCTCCCAACCTCTTGCGTATGATGCAGCGCGCCCTTGATGACAGGATGGTCGACCTGTTTCCCGCCAACGGCACCCATGTCTCTACGTCAGGCTATCTGATGATGGGCGAAGAAATGCTCAAAGCCCTGCAAAAGGCAGAACCCTCCCAACAACTGCGTTAGCCGCCTTTAGTGAAATTTGTCCGCCCGGACATTGGATCCCACGCTTCGATTCCGTCCAGCGGATAGTTGTAACGCAAGGCATAGCGCACGCGTCGCAGCTTTCCCAGCCAGGTCGGCCGCACGAAGTTGTGAGGATTGCCGGCTGTATTGCCGCCATCCGGCCGACGCAGCGAAGGCAGGTAATAGCGATAGAACTCCAGCTGGGTGATGCCCCATTTCATCACAAACATGCGTCCGCCTTGGTTGTGCGTGATGCGCCCTGTACTCATGCTGCCGAAATGGTAGAAACGGCTCGCACCAACCATACGGAAATTGCGGCAGCCTGCCACCCAAAACTTCATCAGCAAGTCGTCATCACTACTCATGCCTGGTGAAAACTCCAGACTGTAGCCGCCGACCATATTCCACCATTTCTTGTGGAACAGCGTAGGCTGCGAAGCTGCTCCTTCCTTGTCTCCGCGAGTATCTGACAGATAGCCTTTCAGGAAAGCCTCTTCGTCGAATTCTGATGGCACGCGCCCGAAGTCCTGCTTAATGATATCCGGGTGGCCATTGGTTTCTGGCTGGATCAAGGTGCCGAAGAATAGTGCCAAGTCGGTATCGCCCGACTCAATTGCATCAATAAATGCCCTGTCCCATCCGGGCGCTGCCACCATGTCATCATTCATGTACAACACCCAATCGTGCTGCACCTGCGCGACCAGATGATTGACTGACAGGCAAACACCGACGTTCTTTTCAGTGTGTGTGTACTTGATACCCTGCAACCTGGCCCATTCCAGCGAACCGTCTGAACCATCGTTCAGGTGCACGATGATCTCGTGTTGGTATGTGGAGTATTTTTGCAGGCTTTCAACACATAACTTCAAGTGAGCCAGATTGTTCCAACTCGGTATGATGATACTGATCACTTCACCGCCTCCAGCTCCCACACCATATGATGCAATCCTTTACCGGACAAGCGGCGCCCCAAATCCCTGATTGCCATCTCCCAAGGGTTGGGCGGCATCTTCCTGAAGTTGGTCGGCACCGACCTTTTGGCGATACGAGCGCGGAACCTGCCGTTAAAACCGTATATCCCTCCGGCTGGCTTTTCGCCGCAGAAATATTCATGAGTACCTTCTGCTATATGGTTCACATGTGTCGGGTCAGCAAAGGCAAGTGGTGATGGGAACGCAGGTGTAACCGCAAGCAATAGGCCGCCAGGCGCCAACACACGCCAAATCTCGTTCATGAGCTCAATAAATGGATAGGTAATCTCATTCGTGGCCCCCAGACAGATTTGCCGTGGAATATGCTCCAAAAAATCAATGGCAGAAACGCTGGAAAAGAAATTATCTTCAAAAGGAATGCGCTCAAGAATCAGATTCGCTTTGCGCATGACGATGCCTTTTCCGGCAAGCAAGGCCTGCACATCATCCCGAACATCAATACCAAATACATTTGGCTTTCCATAGGGGTTATGTGGCGTCGTACCACAACCCAAGTCCAGATGATTAAGCATTCATTCCTCGTACACTAATTTTTAAAAGATACTGCATATCCAAGGCCGCAAGATAGCACTAAATGATTCCATATAGCTTTGCCTTGCGCATGATAAATAGCGCCAGAAGCATGTACAGCAGCCCGAAAGGGACAAATATCAATACTCGCAAGCTACCTTGAGCATCCATCATCAGGATGGCGCCCCAGCCCTGCACGATTGCCAGCAAAGAATAGATAGCCGTTACCTTACCGTGTGACAAACCCATGCGATTTAGCAGCTGATAAAGATGGGTTCTGTGTGCCGTGAACACATGTTCTCCGGCAATCAATCGGCGAGCGAATGTATAGGTTGTATCAAAGATGAAGTGGAATAGTAACAACGGCACTACAAACAGGGATGTATGTGAATGATCATATCGTGCTGCGATCACTGCCATCACTGCGAATACCAAGCCAAGAAATGTACTACCCACATCGCCCATGAATATTTTTGCAGTTGGCAGATTGAAGATGAGGAAACCTAGCGCTGCTGCAGCTAGCGTCATGGACGCCAGATAGATGAAATGGCTTCCCTGCTGGAAAGAAATATATGAAAGAAAAATCGCCGCAATCACTGCTGTGCTAGCTGCCAACCCATCTAGCCCATCGATGAAATTGTATGCGTTGGTCAATCCAAACACCCAGAGCAATGTAATCGGATAGGCCCACCATCCCAAGCCAACCTCACCCAGAAGGGGCAAGTGCATCACATCAATGACGATGCCGGACGACATAGCCACAATCACCGCAAGTAGCTGCCCTGCCAGCTTGATCTCGAATGCGCAATGCTTTACATCATCGTAAAAAGAGATGGTCGCGATCATGAACGCTGCCGCCAAGAAACCCACAAAATAAAGCGAATAGATTGGAGATTTGTCGCCGATCAGATGGATTAGGATAATGCCTATCAGGAATGCGACCACCATAGCGAGCCCGCCCCCTCTTGGTGTTGGGTTCTGGTGTGACGAACGTGCATTCGGCATATCCATAACCTTCAATCGGCGAACCAGCAGATCAGTGATGGCGACTGAAACTCCGAAGATGACTACAGAGAAAATGAGGTGTTGAGCTACAAGAATAGGATGTACAGGCATGAAGATCGGCCATTCTGTCAGGATGAGTGACCCGTTTTGTATAAGTCAGCTCTATTTTCGATTAATGACGGCTGATATTCGGGGATCCATTGTTTCAAGTATTTTCGTACCAATGTATCTGAACATACTTTTTCACTACCGGCCCAATCTAGCATGCTCTGCAAGGATTCTTCAGATACCGCTCTTGCTTCTGCGATGCGCAATTTCGGATGCGGCGTAGGCAAGGTATGCTCCTCAGCCGAAATCATTTCCTCATATAACTTTTCTCCAGGACGCAGCCCCACATACTCTATTTGAATGTCATCCTCATTCAATCCAGACAGCCTAATCATATCTTTGGCTAGATCGACAATCCGCACCGGCTCACCCATATCGAGCACAAATATCTCACCGCCCTGCCCCATATGGCCTGCCTGCATTACCAGTTGAGCCGCCTCGGGTATCGTCATAAAAAAACGAGTGATTTCCGGATGAGTTACTGTAAGTGGCCCTCCCTTAGCGATCTGCTCCCTGAACTTTGGAATTACACTTCCATTGCTGCCAAGCACATTACCGAATCGAACTATGATGAAGCGCGTTCCGACTGGCTTCTGCAACCCTTGGCAAACCATTTCTGCCATCCGTTTGGTTGCCCCCATCACATTGGTCGGATTCACCGCCTTGTCGGTTGAGACCAACACGAATCTCTCTACGCCATGCCTTTGCGCGCAAGTTGCAACACACCATGTGCCAAATACATTGTTGCGTACTGCTTGCCAGGCATTTTCTCGCTCCATCAGTGGCACATGTTTGTAAGCCGCAGCATGGAATACCACACTTGGCTTGTATTCTTCAAATACCTGCTGCAACCTCGCATCATCACGAACATCACCCGCCAGATAGGCAATATACATTTGCGGGAATCGTTTTTTCATATCCTGCTCAATGCTATACAACGCAAACTCACCGGCATCGAGCAGGATCAATTGTTTCGGGTTAAAGCGCGCAATCTGTCGACACAATTCAGACCCAATGGACCCACCAGCCCCAGTCACCAACACGGCCTCCCCGGCCAACTGTTGGTGCAAGCCAGCCTCATCCAGCTGCACCGGATCACGACCGAGCAAATCTTCCAGTTCAATCGCGCGCAGTTGTGAAATCGATACTTGTCCGCTCAACAAATCATCAAATGCTGGCACTGTCATGATCTTTACGCCAGCTTCAGCGCACAAACTGATGGCTCGCTTGCGCTGTTGGTGCGAGACACTGGGCATCGCGATGACCACCTGAGTTACGCCAAGCCGTTGCACTGTGTCCGCCAGTTCATCTAGACGCCCCAGAACTCGAACACCATTCAGCATGGTGCCAATCTTGCCTTCGTCGTCATCCAAGAAGCCAACCACGCGCCATGATGGATTTCGCGCCAATTCTTTTGTTAGATTCACTGCCGCATCGCCAGCTCCCAAAATCAAGACTGGCTCGCCAGACCACTTGATATCCGAAAATAGCGCCTGCTCTTTCCATAGGCGATATACCAGTCGCCCTCCGCCCATAAACAGTAGCGATAATATGGGATAAATAATTAATACAGAGCGGGGCAATACAACTTCAAGACGAAGCATCCAAAACAGCAGAGGAATCGCCCCAGCCCCCAGTACTACAGCATAGAGAATTCGTCTTAGGTCGTTTATGCTGGCATAACGCCATATGCCACGGTACAGACCAAGACCAAGAAACACTGAGCCCTGCACTGGCACAACCCAAGCAAGCGTTCGCCAGAGTTCATTGGAAAAATTTTCTGGTAAATCAAAGTTAAAACGCAGCATGTAAGCACCCACCCAAGCAAGTAAAGCTGCTACAAGATCGTGCAGTACTGCTAGGGAAGAGCGGAGTCTTTTTCTAAACGCTGCTGGCAAATTCAGTACGCGTTCTTGCCGCGCATCCCTCCGAAAATGGTCATCCAGATAATTTTCAAATCAAACCAGAGTGACCAATTATTTATGTACTCAAGGTCGTACTGTACCCGCCTCTCCATCTTTTCAGTGGTGTCAGTTTCACCTCGCCATCCGTTCACTTGGGCCCAACCTGTGATGCCTGGCTTTACCTTATGCCGAAGCATATAACCATGTATCAACTTCCGATATTGTTCGTTATGGGCAACGGCATGCGGACGAGGCCCAACGATAGACATCTGGCCCTGCAGGACATTGATGAATTGCGGTAATTCATCCAAAGAAGTCCTGCGCAAGAAGGCGCCAAGTGGCGTAACGCGCGGATCGTTTTTCTGTGCTTGCGGAACGTGCCCCCCATCCTCAAGAACATGCATGCTGCGGAATTTCCATACCTCTATCACCAGTCCATTCAAGCCATACCGGCGCTGCTTGAATATTGCCGGGCCTGCCGACGAAATCTTTACAGCTAAGCCTATTAACACTAGCAGGGGCGATATGAGCAACAGAATCAAGCTGCCCAGTACTATATCTTCCATTCTTTTTACAATTACTGAAGCGCCGAATATCGGGCTTTCAAAGACACTAACCAAAGGGATATCGCCCAGGCTCATCCATCGTGAGTGAAGCAGATCTGTAACGAAATAATCAGGAACCACGCTGACTGAAACTGTGCTATCAGCCAATCGCTCAAGCAAGTTTCTAATTCTCACTTCTTCCTGCATTGGATATGCAATGTAAATGTTGTCGATTTTCCTTTCACGAACTTTCGACATCAAAATATCTATGTTTTCCGAGACCATCCCGGATTCACATGCGCGGT
>JAHJQE010000015.1 GCA_018819205.1 Gammaproteobacteria bacterium | reverse complement strand
TTCTTGGCGGCCTGTTTCTTCTTGGCTTCCTGCACGCGCACCAGGTCGTCGTAGAAAATGAATTCGTCGCAATTGGCACTGAGCAGGTCGGAGGTGGAATCCTTCACGCCGATGCCGATCACGTATTTGTTGTTCTCGCGCAGTTTGGAGACCAGCGGCGAGAAGTCTGAGTCACCGCTGATGATGACGAAGGTGTCGACGTGGGATTTGGTGTAGCAGAGATCCAGCGCATCGACGACCAGGCGGATATCGGCGGAGTTTTTGCCGCTTTGTCGCACATGCGGGATCTCGATCAGCTCGAACGAGGCTTCGTGCATGGGCGCCTTGAATTCCTTGTAGCGTTCCCAGTCGCAATAGGCTTTCTTGACCACGATACTGCCCTTGAGCAGCAGGCGTTCCAGCACTTTCTTGATATCGAACTGCGCGTATTTGGCATCGCGCACGCCCAGCGCCACGTTCTCGAAGTCGCAGAACAGGGCCATGTTGGTGATCTCGGGTTGGTTTGCCATCCTGCGTCCTTTCTTTCAAAACGAATGACGGAATGTCACAGGAAGACTTTACATCACTTCACACAGTTCAGGGAGCGCCTACATCCTGCCGATCAGCCGACCGAAGTCTTCGACCCGCTGCCAGTCGGTGTACTCGACATGGGTATCTAGTGCAGTAGGCCCTTTGGTGATCAGCATGATGAGGCGGATCATGAAACGGTCGACGGGATTGTAGAGGGCGTAGTTGATCTTTCCGGCAAAGACCTCCAGCTGCCTGGGACGCCATGCACTCTGCCGGAGGAACTTCTGCAAATATGGATTTGTGTCCGGGCGGTTCTTTTCCGGCTTGCGCGCCACGACGTTCACCGAGAAGAAGGCATTGGGTCTTTCATCCAGGAGATGCCGGTGCTGATCGATGAAGTCGATCAGCAGCGGGCTGTGCTTGCCGTAGCGGATGCTGGCACCGATCACGATCTTGTCGAATGACGACAGGTCAACGCTGCCACCTTCCCGGATCGGCAGCAGGGTGACGGCATGGCCGTCACGCTCGGCCACCTCGCGTATCCGCAGGCAAATCGTTCTCGTATGCCCGTCGGTCGTCGAGTAGAGGATGAGTATGTTTGCCATAAGTATCACCCCCTCTTCTCCGGTCCCCGCCCTTGCCGGAGATGGGCCGGATCGTTCCGCCCCGTCCTTCCGGCAAATTCCGTCGTGCTACACCTGGCCGAAGAAGCCCACCGCCACCAGCACCAGCAATGTCAGACCGAACAGGATCAGCGCTATCCCGAGCAGTTTCGAACCCAGGGTCATCGGCAACGACGGCGCATCCACCAGATATTTCTCCAGTTCGCCGGAGTCAACCAGCCGCTGGTACTGTGCCGGGTGGTCACGCCTGAACTCCTCCATCGATTGCGCACCGGTGAACATGACGATGTCGGGCGGCGGCAACTTGTCCGGACGGAAGTGGTTGTTAAAGAAGTGCACCGTGAACAGGAACACGGCAGCCAGGAACGCTTCTTCTGCATGCACCACCGTTGCCACGTTGAACACCCAACCCGGCAGATATGTCGCCGTCACATGCGGAATCGCCAGCATCAAACCGCTGGTACCGATGATGGTGACACCCCAGAACACTGCCCAGTAATCGAATTTCTCGAAATATGTCCAACGATCGAACATCGGTTTCGGCCCCTTGCCGAAGAACCACTTGAACATGCCGTAGCAATCCTTGAAGTCCTTCCAGTTCGGTATCAACGAGTCCGGCCCAAACCAGCGGAAGTTCTTGTCGCGCAGCAACTTCTGCATCACGTAGACGAAGTGTGTGAAGAAGATCGCGACGAACAGCCCCGCAACGATGCGGTGGATGTGATTGATCAGGTGCGGCCCGCCTAGCCATTCCGCAACCACCGGCGCCCAGACTGTCTCGGCGAACAGGGCGGTCGTGCCGGTCAACACCAGTGTCATGGTGACCAGGGCGAACAGCAGGTGTGCGACACGCCAGCCCCACGGGAACCTCTGGAAGAATTTCTTCTCATCTACCGGCAGATCGCCCGCACGGATATAGGACACCGTCTTTCCCTCTTTCTGCTCTTTCCACTCGCGGTAATACCAGAGTGCGGAATGCAGCCAGAAGAAGATGAACACCCCGACCAACAGCGCGATCATGAATTTCGTCACGATCCACATCTGCGGATATTTCTCGAAGTCGTGACTATTGGCATGGGGGCTGAATGTCAAAAATCCCTCTGTGGCCGTATTCATACCCGGTTTTCTATCGTTGTGGCATTTCTGGCAGGTCTTCAGCCGTTTGTCTGGATGCACCCTTGATTTCGGGTCATCCGTTCTGCGTACATCATGGCTACCGTGACAATCGAAACACTTGGCCGTGTATGCATATCCGAGCGAACTGACTTGTCCGTGGTAGGTCGCACGGTATGTCTTGAGATTCTCTTCATGGCAACCACCACAGTTCTTGGTGATCTCCAGCTTGATCGGCGATGCCCTTGGGCTGCCTACCGCGTGTGCCGTATGGCAATCGATGCAGGCCGCTGCATTGTGATTGTTGTTTTGAAGAAGTTCCTTGCCATGCACCGAGTTGGCATACTGACCCAATTGGCCGGCATGGCAATTCTCGCCGCAGACTTGGGGGGTGTTGTGATGCCACTCATCGTGTTCGGCAGACCCGCTTGGGGCGACATTGAAAGCGTGGTCGTCATGGCAGTCATGGCATGTCGCATTCGGAACATCCGGGTTATCGGCGTTGGGTTTTGCGTGTGACGATTTCTTGTAGGCTTCGATGTTGCGCATCACGGCGCTCAAGCCGGGCTTCTCTTCAAGCTTGCCTTCGCGCAAGGCGTTCACCCACAGAGAAAGGTGGCATTCCGCGCAATCCGGTTTCTTCGACGCGCCCGAAATCTTGTGCGGTGCGCGTGCATCCTTGATCTCAATGTGGCATGTCACGCAGGCAAGATTGGCGTGTACGCTTTTCCCGAATTTTTCTGGAGCAACCGCATGCAGTTCGCGCTTCTCTCCATTCGAATCCCGACCATGTAACTTGGTACTCTTTCCGTCATGGCACGCCAGGCAGGCTGCATTGTTCAGCGTGGCCGGCCTGGTTTCCGCCAGCGCAAGCGAACTGCTCATGAACCAGGTCGCAACGAGGAGAGCCAACAGGCTCAAGCCTCTTGGCAAGGAGGGGAACAGCACGAGGGTTTTCATCTTTTCTTCCAGACAGTTTGGAGTGTCATTCAATACGTCCGGTGTGACCAAGGGGCGACGCAGCATGACAGACTGCGCCGCCCCTGTTTCCTACCTCAGCGCGAGAGAATCCATTTGACCAGATTCTTCACCTGCGCCGGATCGGCGTCGACCTGAGGATGGTCGATGGATTCATCACCCAGCTTTACCGTGCTTGGCTCGGTGAGATGCTTGGTGATGGCAGCTTCCGCACCTGCCTTGCCTTTGAAGTCGGCGGCGATCTTCTTGTACGCGCGAGCCGTCTTGGTCTTGGTCACATCGTGACAATTCAGACAGCCGTTCTCATTGAGCAGCTCTTTCGCTCCCGCCTCATCTACAGCCGCTTGTGCGCCTGCCGCTATCAATGCCGATACGGCAATGGCTGCGATCGATATCAATGTTCTGGTTTTCATGTGACGTCTCCTGTCGTTATGTTTGATCGGCTAAAATCCCGACTCGCCTACTTGGCCTCTTGCGATGAATAGTGATCGGCCAAACCTTCGATGGTCGCATCGAAATTCATCGCCGAACTCATCGTATGCATCGCCGAGTTCCCTCTGTCCCCGTCACGGTAGGTCTTCATCGCATTGATCAGATAGGCGCGATTCTGGCCATTCAGCTTTGGGGTCAGCATTTCGGGGTTGCTGCTGCCGAGGCTGTGGCAAATATCGCACTTCTGTACCAGCGAACTGACGGTTTCCGGCGGGGCGAAACTGGTACGAGCAGGTTGTTCTGTCGAGAAGAAGATGGCGATCTGATTTATCTCGCTGTCCTTCAGCCCGGCTAGCGACTGGTGCATCACTTTGTGATCACGTACGCTGTCACGATACGACTTGATCACCTTGTTCAGATACTGCACGTTCTGCCCGGCCAGGTTCGGCACACTCGTGTCTTCACCGTAACCCGAGGGGCCGTGGCATTTGACGCAGGCGCTGATGAACTGTGCGCCTTCGTGAGTATGGTCTGCCTTTCCGGCGGATGATCTGGGTTCGTTCAATGCGTAGTAGATCGCGATATTCTCGATGTCAGCCTGGCTCAGACCTGCCAGCTTCGCGTGCATGGCTGGCATGGTGCGTACGCCATCACGATAGGATTTGACAGCTTTGATGGTGTACTGCGGATGTTGACCGGCCAGGCGCGGCACGCCACCGACCGTCGTATTGCCGTCCTTTCCATGACAGGCGGCACAGGGTTGGCTCAAAGCCTTGCCACGCTCATAGTACGAATACTTGGCCTCGGTTTTAGCTAGTTGATTTGCAACAGGCGGCAGACTCGCGTAGTAACCGATCGCATTGCGTAACTGATTCGGTGACAACCCCTCTGCGACCTTCATGACATTGCCGCTGCTGTCGACTCGCTTTCCATGGTCGTAGCTTTGAACAGCCTTAAGCAGATATATCTCGATCTGGGCAGCCAGATTTGGAATGTTCTCCGCCGCCCCACGGCCATCCATGCCATGACATATTGCACAGCTATTCTGGGCGACCTGTTTGCCTGCCTCGACGTCCAGGGGAAGTTTAGAAAGATCTTTCGGGCCTTTTTGATCAGAGCATCCAGCCAGAACGATCAGCAGTGCTGCGAGTGCAAAGACTTTTTTGTTCATGACATCCTCTACTTGAAATTAGATTCGAATATCCGTTGTGTTCTCACACCCAATTGTTGTGTGATTCTACAGCATCCATAACCGCTATTGCTGACTGCGCGGCGGTGTCACTCAAATCACCTTGCCCGGATTCATCAGCCCGCGCGGGTCGAGCGTATGTTTGATATCGCGCATCATTTCCAGCTCCAGCGCGCTCTTGTAACGACTGACCTCTTCGCGTTTTAGTTGGCCCAGACCATGCTCTGCGCTGATGCTTCCGTCCAGCGCGGCGACGCGCTGATACACGATGCGGTTGACGTCGTGCTCGTGCTGTTTGATGAAGTCATCGTTCTGTGCAGCATCGAGCATGGAGATGTTGTAGTGGATGTTCCCGTCGCCCATGTGGCCGAATGCGACAATGCGGATCCCGGCATATTCCGCGCGTAGCGCGGTGCTGGCGTCGGCAATGAAGTCCGCCACGCGACTGACCGGAACCGACACGTCGTGCTTGATACTGATGCCTTCGGCCTTTTGGGCTTCGGCGATGTTCTTGCGCAGCTTCCACCACCGCTCGGCATGTTCCTTGTCGTTGGTAATGTCGAAGGCGACCACGCCGTCGAATGCTTGCAAAGCACTGCGCAGCGCCTCATCCAGCGCGATCGGCAATACATTGCTCAGTTGGGTGACGACCAGCCATTCGTGTTTGGTCGCGAAGGGTTCGTGCGTGTCGTCGATATGTTTGAACACCAGCTCTAGACAGGAACGCGAGATGAGCTCGAAGCCGCTGATGGTATCGCCACAAGTGGCGCGCAGATGCGCGAGCAGCCCAACTGCAGCGGCGGGATCGCGCACTGCGATGCAGGCGGTTGACGTCGAACGCGGCCGCGGGAACAGCTTCAGTACGGCAGCCGTGATGATGCCCAGCGTGCCTTCCGCCCCGATGAACAGATGTTTGAGGTCATAACCGGTATTGTCCTTACGCAAGCGGCGCAGGCCGTGCCAGATTTTGCCGTCCGGCAGCACCACTTCCAGACCCAGTACAAGATCGCGCGCATTGCCGTAGCGCAACACACCGATACCACCCGCATTGGTGGAGAGGTTGCCGCCGATCTCGCAGTGCGGCGCAATGGCCGTGAGGCCGAGCGGGAACAATCTGTCGGCCTGCTCCGCCGCTTCATATACCGATGCCAGCTTGCAGCCCGCTTCCACCGTCATGGTGTAGTTGGTGGCGTCCACCTCGCGGATGCGATCCATGCGCGACAGGTTGATGATGATCTGCGGCGTGCCGTCGGCCAGCGGCACCGACGCACCGCACAGACTGGTATTGCCGCCCTGCGGCACGATGGCCATGCGCTGCGCTGCGCACAGTCTTACGACTTCGGATAGTTGCTGCGTATCTGTGGGAAACACGATCGCGATCGCGTCGCCATGATAGCGGCCGCGCCAGTCTTTGCAGTAGTCAGCGCCGGCATCACCCGTCAAGACGGCATCACCGCCTGTGATGGCGGCGATACGCGCAAGCAGTGCTTGTTCATCACTCACGTTGCGTCAGCGGGCGGGTATACCGGGTGATTCTTGCGCAGGGGCAATATCCACATCTGATACAGAGAGGTGAAGATCATGATGGCAGCCGCAAGGCTGTAACCGAAGCCGCCGATGATGACGAACCATGCGAAGCCGGGATGTAACTTGGTCAGCCACCAGGCCAGCACGTCCACGATCAGGAAGCCGAACGGCACCGAGATCAAGATCGCTTTGTGCATCGGCGCGATGCCGGTCGAGTAGGTGAATATCCAGCCCACGAAGAAGAAGATGAACGATATGCCGAACAGGTGGATGTGCGACACGCGCGTCAACGTGGCCATCGGCTGGCCTTCGTCGACGGCCAGCAGTTTCTTCATCGTATCCTTGTTGCTGAGGTCGGGCAGGCCGGAGATGTTGGCATGGCAGGGCTGGCAATACTGGTCGACATCCATGGAGACCCGGCTATCCCATAACTCTTCCGATGCGCCGGTTTCAGCCCACTTGATCATCGCCATGCGCACGTCGGGCGGCGCATTGTCCTTCATCGAGCCGTTGAGTTTGGATACCAGCTTGGAGCCTTCCTCGCGGTTGCCGTAATAACTGTAGACGATGTCATCGACCGACAGGCCCAGCTTGCCGTCCGCCATGCCGTGGGTCAGCATGATCTGTCCTCCGGCGAACAGCAGGCCCAGGCCAACCACCAGAAGGTAGCCGCTGAACAATGTTTTTAGGGGAAGTGCTGCGTTGGAGAGGGTGAAACGCTGGATTTCCATTTTCTACTCCATTCAATTGATCGTGCGCATTATAGCGCTTGGTTTAGTAGGGTCTTATATAGCTCTGACGGGTCATGCTTCAATATTCCAGCGGATCGACATCCAGGGACCAGCGTATTTTTTGAGATGGCAGAGTATCCAGCTTGGGTTTCCAAATTCTTAAAAAGGCTTGCAGCTTTTTACGCGCATCGCTCTGAACCAGCAACTGGGCGCGGTGGTGGTTGGCGCGTTTGGGCATCGCCGCTGGCACCACGCCATAGATTTCGACTTCAGACTGTATCTGTACAGCTGTCTCGCTTGCCTGATGCAGGAACTTCAACACCGACTGCTCATCTTTGCTTTCAGCACTCAGCAGTGCTTGGAATGTGAACGGCGGCAAACCCGCCAGGCTGCGTTCTGCCAGCAATGTCTTCGCCCAGCTTTCGTAGTCATGGGCACGCAGTGACTGGAACAGGGGATGGTTGGGGAACGCGGATTGCACGATCACTTCGCCCGCTTTATCCGCACGCCCGGCCCGGCCGCCGACTTGTGTCAGTTGCGCGAACAGCTTTTCCGAAGCGCGAAAGTCCGAGCTGTACAGTGCACCGTCCGGGCTGATCACACCAACCAACGTGAGGTTGGGAAAGTCATGGCCTTTCGCCAACATCTGGGTGCCGATCAAAATATCCGCTTCGCCGTCGTGTATCTGCTTGCGCATGGTGCTCCATGCGCCTTTGTTGCGCGTGCTGTCCCGGTCTACGCGCAGGATGCGCGCCTGCGGGAAACGTCGCTGCAGGGCCTCCTCCAGTCGCTGCGTACCGATACCGACCGGCTTGAGATCGACATCCCCGCAGGTGGGGCAGGCATGCGGAACGCGCTGCTGAAAACCGCAGTGATGACAACGCAGGCTGCGGTCTTTCATATGCAGCACCAGTTTGCCTGCGCAGTTCTTGCACTCGGATAACCAGCCGCAGGCACTGCACATCAGCACCGGCGAATAGCCGCGTCGATTGATGAAGATCAGACTTTGCTCCCCGCGCTGCAGCCGGGATTCGATGGCAGTTAGCAATGGCTCACTCAAGCCGTCCTGCAACGGCAGCTGGGTAGCATCCATACAACGCACGATGGGTAAAGTGGCGGGTTGCACTGCACGCTGCGTGAGCTTCAACAATCGATAGCGTCCGCTCTGGGCGTTGTGCCAGCTTTCCAGCGAAGGTGTGGCAGAGCCCAGCACGATGGGCACACCGCGCTGGCTGGCGCGGAAGATGGCCACATCGCGCGCCGAGTAACGCAAACCGTCCTGCTGTTTGAATGAGGGGTCATGTTCCTCATCCACCAGGATCAGGCTCAACTTGGGCAACGGCGTGAACACCGCCAGACGCGTACCGAGTACGATGCGCGCTTCGCCGGATTGCGCCTTGAGCCAGTTTTGCGCGCGCTCGCCGTCGGCCAGACCGCTGTGCAGACTGACCAGATCGACATCCGGGAAGCGGCTGCGGAAATAGTTCTCCAGTTGCGGGGTCAGGTTGATCTCGGGCACCAGCAGCAACACTTGCCCGCCGCGTTGCAGCATTTCATGCATGAGATGCACATAGACCTCGGTCTTGCCACTGCCGGTGATGCCGTGTAGCAGGAAGCATCCGTAAGCTTGTTGCTGTGTGACTGCGTCCACCGCCTGTTGCTGCTCGCCAGTGAGCGCATGCGCGTCGTTGAAAGTGTGCGCGGTGCGCGGCACGGGCGCACATACCTCTACCCAACCGGCTTCCAGCAACACCTTCAGCGCGGCAGGCGCGCTGACCGACAGATTGCGCAGCTGCGCGCCGCTGAGCGGCGCTTCGCGCAACGCCTGCAGGATGCGCTGCTGTACCACGCGTCGCTTGGGCAGCGTCGCCACATCAAGTGCCCTGCCGGCCGCGCTCAGCGTGTAGTCCAAAGCCTGCTTGAGCTTGACCGGTTCCAGTGCGCGCAAACGCGTGGGCAAGGCAGACAACACCGTCATGCCCAAGGGGAAGTGGTAATAGTCGCTGCAGAAGCGCAGCAGGGTCAGCATGTCCTGCGGCAGAGGCGGCACATCATCCAGCACCCGCGTCACCGGCTTGATGCGTTCGGCAGCAAGATCTGAACTTCCAGCCCATTCCATCGCGATGCCCAACACCTGTTTGCGACCGAACGGTACGAGTACGCGTTGACCGATCTCGATCTGTTTCTCCTCACTGACAACGTAGTCGAAAAGCGTGGACAATGGCACGTCGAGCGCGACGCGGATGATGGACATTTTGTGCAGATTCTTTCCGGTATTTTGTTTGAAGTTTAGCGAATCCTATTGAGTGATATAGGTATTTTTTCTTGTCCACATTTCCTGTGGATAACAATGTGGACAACCACCGATGAAGTGAGCTAACTGCAAACAGTGTATACAGTTTTTTTCTTTCGCACATTTTCCATGCAGTTTATTACTGCATTAACTTTCAACAACTTACGCCTTCAATGCAAAAGGCCATGGAAGCTCCCTCCCATGGCCTTTGCCGGCTTGGACGCCTGTTCATAAACAGCGTCTGTCAAGCGTTTTCTAGTGATATTTCTTGCTGAGTTCGTGCACGGCCTGTACCAGTGCGGCGGCGTTCTCGGGATCGGTATGTTGCGAGATGCCGTGGCCCAGATTGAACACATGACCGCTGCCGAAGCCAAAGCTGGACAACACTTTCTCCACCTCGTTGCGGATCACTTCCGGCGTGGCGAACAGGACGGTCGGATCGAGGTTACCTTGCAGGGCGACCTTGTGGCCGACCTTCTGGCGGGCCACACCGATGTCTATGGTCCAGTCCAGGCCCACGGCATCGCATCCGATGTCGGCGATGCTTTCGATCCACAGTCCGCCACCCTTGGTGAACACGATGGACGGGATGCGCACGCCATCCTTTTCCTTGATCAGGCCATCCACGATGCGCTGGGTATAAGCCAGCGAGAATTCGTGGAATGCCGAATGCGACAAGGCGCCGCCCCAGGAATCGAAGATCATCACAGCCTGTGCGCCGGCTTCGATCTGCGCATTGAGGTAAGCCGTCACAGCCTGCGCGGTCACGTTCAGGATGTGATGCATCAGCTTGGGTTCTTTGTACATCAAGGTCTTCACCTTGGCGTAGTCGTCGCTGCTACCGCCTTCGACCATATAGCAGGCCAGTGTCCACGGGCTGCCGGAGAAGCCGATCAATGGCACACGTCCGTCCAGCGACTTGCGGATCTGTGACACAGCATCAGTCACATATTTAAGGTCTTTGCCGATATCCGGCACTTGCAAGGCCATGATGTCTGCTTCGGTCTCCAGCGGCCGCTCGAACTTCGGGCCTTCGCCTTCCGAGAAATACAGTCCCAGTCCCATCGCGTCAGGTACCGTCAGGATATCGGAGAACAGGATGGCAGCATCCAGCGGGAAGCGGTCCAGCGGTTGCAGGGTCACTTCAGTCGCGAAATCCGGACTTTTGCACAGCCCCATGAAGCTGCCAGCCTGGCGGCGAGTCGCACGATATTCGGGCAGATAACGACCGGCCTGACGCATCATCCACAGCGGAGTGTATTCGGTTGGCTGACGCAGCAGAGCGCGCAGGAAGGTGTCGTTCTTTACTTTGAAATTCATTTTGCTCTTTTCTTATCGTGGCAACTGACTGCTGCCCATCA
>JAHJQE010000014.1 GCA_018819205.1 Gammaproteobacteria bacterium | reverse complement strand
TCGTTCTTGATGAAGTCGCCACCGAGCCAGAAGTCGTAACAGGCTTTAGCAAACGGATCAGGACGCAGACCCAGCTTTGGCTTGATGATGGTACCGGCGATGTAGCCGCCGTCAACTTCTGGGCGACCCAGTACTTTCCACAGATCTGCGATACCGGCGCTTGGGCCGTCGAACTTCTTGACCATTTGCTCTGGTACCAGGAAGTCCAGCATACGCAGACCAACGTGATCGCCCATACCCTGGTTGTTGCCAAGGATCAGAGACCACATGTGGGAGACGTTGTAGAAGCCATCGGTCAGGTTCGGATCGAACAGCTCGACCGGGTAAGCGACCTTCATCAGACCACCGCCTCTGACAGGGTCGTCACCGAATGCAGTTTCGTCAACTTCGTATACCAGTGCGTCAACGCCACGTGTGAAGTCGTCGGTAGTCGACACTTCAACGTTTGTACCTGTAGAAGATTCCGCTGCAACGTGAGCAGCCACTTCCAGGAAGCCGTAGCCTTTAGCCGGAATCAGCTTATATGCAACCAGCAGGTGCTTGCCGCCAGCGATCAAATCTGCTTCTTTCAAGTTCAGATTTGCATAACGATTCGATTGATCCATTGTTTTCTCCTCTTGTCGTTTAAGTGTTCTTGCAACGTTGTTGACTTTACGTTCTTGCTATCATAAATAACAGTCAAATGTTTTTATCGCTATCATAAGCAATGCTTATGCAATAGAATTCTGACTATTATGCTGCCACTCACGTTACGCCAGCTTCAGGTATTTGAAAGCGTCTCCCGCCATTTGAGTCATTCTCGTGCTGCGGAGGAGCTGTATCTGACTCAACCTGCCGTTTCCATGCAGATCAAGCAGGCTGAACAGACTATCGGAATACCTCTGTTCGAGCAAGCCGGTAAACGCCTGTTCCTGACCGAAGCTGGGCGGGAGCTGATGCATTATTCACGTGCCATTTTGCAGTTGATGCAGGAAATGGAATCCAACTTCGATGCCATGAAAGGCATGGAGCGGGGCAGACTGAATATCGCGGTTGTCAGCACTGCCAATTATTTCATGCCGCAACTGCTGGCGAGTTTTATACAACTTCACCCCGGCATTCAAGTCGCGCTTTCCGTCGCCAACCGTGATGCGGTTGTAAAGCTGCTTAGTGAAAACATCGCCGACCTTGCCATCATGGGTCAACCACCAGCCGGGACGGAGATGGTCGCTAAGCCATTCTTGCAAAACCCGATGGTAGTAATTGCCGCAACCACGCATGCGCTTGCTGGCAGTTCGCACATTCAGGCGCATCAGTTGGCCAAGGAAACATTCCTGCTGCGCGAACTGGGGTCGGGTACGCGCGGTGTGGTTGAGCGCTATTTTGAGAGCAATAAACTTCCCTTGCCTGCGCACATGGAGATGGATACCAACGAGGCGATCAAGCAATCTGTTCAAGCAGGAATGGGAGTAGGCATCATCTCTCGCCATGGAATTGAACTCGAACTTGAAACTGGGCGCCTAGTCGTTCTGGATGTGGACAGCTTTCCCATCGTGCGTCACTGGTACATCGTACAACGCAAGGACAAACGGCCTTCTACTGCGGTTTCGGAATTCGAAAAATACCTGATCGCGCAGTCTCAGCTCGATTCTATGAACAAATAAAAAGCGGCCTTCAGGCCGCTTTTTATTTACTTGCTATTGCGATGATTACTTCACGATCGCGTTCAGTTCACCCTTGATGTAACGCATTGCCATGGCATCCAGCGCGATTGGCTTGATCTTGCCAGCCTGACCGGCAGAACCGAAGGCTTCGTAGCGTGCCTTGCAGATCGCCTTCATGGCCTTGGTGGTTTCGGCCAGGAACTTGCGCGGATCGAAGTCCTTGGGATTGTTGGCCAAGTAGCGACGAGTCGCGCCGGTGGAAGCCATACGCAGGTCAGTATCGATGTTCACTTTGCGCACGCCGTGCTTGATGCCTTCAACGATCTCTTCGACCGGCACGCCGTAAGTCTGAGGCATCGCGCCGCCGAACTGGTTGATGATCTCCAGCCACTCTTGCGGCACGGAAGAAGAACCGTGCATCACCAAGTGTGTGTTGGGGATACGTGCGTGGATCTCTTTGATACGGCTGATCGCCAAGGTATCGCCTGTGGGCGGCTTGGTGAACTTGTACGCACCATGGGAAGTACCGATGGCGATTGCCAAGGCGTCCACTTGAGTGGCCTTCACGAACTCAGCCGCTTCGTTAGGATCTGTCAGCAATTGGTCGTGGGACAGAACGCCTTCAGCGCCGTGACCGTCTTCCTTTTCGCCGTGGCCAGATTCCAGAGAACCCAGACAGCCCAGTTCCCCTTCAACGGAAACGCCAACTGCGTGCGACATCTCAACTACGCTGCGTGTCACGTTGACGTTGTATTCGAACGAAGAAGGTGTCTTACCGTCGGTCATCAGCGAACCGTCCATCATCACGCTGGAGAAACCCGACTTGATAGCGTTGATACATACAGCTGGCGATGCGCCGTGGTCTTGGTGCATGACAACTGGGATGTGCGGATACATCTCGACTGCTGCTTCGATCAGGTGACGCAGGAACGGTTCGCCTGCGTACTTACGCG
The DNA here is from genome assembly GCA_018819205.1 of Gammaproteobacteria bacterium. GTDB lineage: Bacteria > Pseudomonadota > Gammaproteobacteria > Burkholderiales > Gallionellaceae > Sideroxyarcus. The sequence goes on along the minus strand of JAHJQE010000014.1, from coordinate 4,895 downwards.
CACCGGCGGAACCCTGCATGATGACCGGGCTATTGGTTTCGTCAGCCGCTTCCATGATGGCCTTGACCTGTTCCAGGTTGTTGACGTTGAACGCGGGCAGACCATAGCTATTTTCAGCTGCGTGGTCGAGAAGTTGACGTAAGGATACGAGTGCCATTATTTCCTCCTGATATTAATTACAAAACATTAACTCTTGCGATGATCGCCGACGCGCACGATCTTCATGGTGTTGGTGTGACCAGCTTTGCCGATGGCTTCACCTACTGTCATTACGATCAACTCGCCTTCCTGCACCATCTTCAGACGCAGCAATTCATCTTCCGCCTGACGCAGAGTGACCGAATGGTCATCTGAAGTCGATTCGAATGCAATCGGATGCACTCCACTGAACAGTGTGACCTTGTTCAATGTGGCTTCCATAGGCGTCATAGCAAAAATCGGTGTGGTATCGCTGCTACGGGACATCCACAACGCTGTAGATCCGGATTGTGTCAGCGCAACGATAGCCTTCACCTTGAAGTGGGATGCCGCATACAAAGCCGACATTGCTATTGCCTGGTCGATGCGAGCGAACTTATTGTGTTCAAGACGGCGATCTGCAGCGCTTTCTTCGCTCTCTCCTTCTGCATTGATGCAGATGCGAGCCATCGACTCAATGGTCTCGACCGGATAATCACCTACCGCTGTTTCTGCGGACAGCATCACGGCATCGGTACCATCCAGCACGGCGTTAGCCACGTCAGATACTTCCGCACGCGTCGGGATCGGATTGGTGATCATCGATTCCATCATCTGCGTGGCGGTAATGACCAGACGGTTCTTGGAACGCGCCAGCTTGATCATCTTTTTCTGCAGGCCAGGTACAGCTGCATCACCCACCTCGACGGCCAAATCTCCGCGAGCAACCATGATGCCATCGGATGCCTCGATAATCTCGCTCAGCACTGGAATCGCTTCAGCACGCTCAATCTTGGCAATTAGCAGGCTCTTGCCGCCTGCCGCATGCATCAATTCACGCGCCAATTTCATATCGTCTGCAGAACGCGGGAAGGATACTGCCAAAAAGTCGGCCTTGATCAGCGCGGCTGTCTTGATGTCTTCCTTGTCCTTGTCTGTCAGTGCAGGCGCTGTGAGTCCACCGCCTTTACGATTGATACCCTTGTTATTGGACAGCACACCACCGCGTATGACCTTGCAATGTACTTCAGCACCTTGGACACCTGTGACGTGAAATTCCAGCATGCCGTCGTTCAGCAGCAGGACTGTACCAATCTCCACATCGTCCGGCAGTTCCTTGTAATCCAGACCGACTCGTTCCTGATTTCCCAAGCCCTCCAGCACGGCATCAAGAATGAACGAGTCTCCGGGATTCAGAATGATCTTGTCATTTTCGAACTTGCGCACACGGATCTTCGGTCCTTGCAGGTCGGCAAGAATACCCACAGTACGGCCTGCTGTTGCAGCCGCCGCACGCACGATCTCGGCACGTTTTTGATGGTCTGCAGCGGTGCCATGCGAAAAGTTCATACGCACGACATCGACGCCGGCCTTGATGATTGCGGTCAATGACTTCAGGTCATTGGTCGCCGGCCCCAGGGTTGCTACTATTTTTGTTCTGCGCAGCATGATTTCCTTGTTGTTTCTAGCGTTCTACCCTGCATCCCTCTCTCTTCTGGGATGCAGGTGTCGTTTGGTTTACTGCTTTGCGCGTTCTTCGAGGATCGCCACTGCTGGCAATGTCTTGCCTTCGAGGAATTCCAGGAACGCACCGCCTGCGGTGGAGATGTATGACACCTTGTCGAAGATGTCATACTTCTGAATCGCAGCGATAGTGTCGCCACCACCTGCCAGAGTGAATGCGCTGGTTTCAGCGATCGCTTTGGCAATGGTCTTGGTACCTTCGCCAAACTGATCGAACTCGAACACGCCGACCGGACCGTTCCAAACCACGGTGCCTGCCTTCATGATGATGTCAGCCAGTTCCTGCGCGGACTTGGGACCAATGTCAAAGATCATGTCATCGTCTGCGACATCACCTACATCCTTCAGGACGGCAGGTTCGTTTGCATCGAATTTCTTGCCGCACACCACATCCACCGCGATGGGGATGTTAGCGCCGCGTTGTTTCATTTTTTCGATCAGCGCTTGGGCAGTCGGAATCAGGTCGTCCTCACACAGCGATTTGCCAACGTTGCCGCCGGTTGCTTTGATGAAGGTGTTAGCGATGCCGCCACCAACCACCAGCTGTTCGCACTTCTCGGACAATGATTCCAGAACGGTCAGCTTGGTAGAGACCTTGGAACCGCCGACGATGGCGACCATCGGGCGCGCCGGGCTTAGCAGGGCTTTGGTCAATGCTTCCAGTTCTTCGGTCAGCAGGATACCGGCTGCTGCCACCGGTGCGAACTTTGCCACCCCGTGGGTCGAAGCTTCTGCACGGTGTGCAGTGCCGAATGCATCCATCACGAACACGTCGCAAAGGGCAGCGTATTTCTTTGACAGTTCGTCGTTGCTCTTCTTCTCGCCCTTGTTGAAGCGGCAGTTCTCCAGCAACACCAGCTCACCATCTGCGACATCGAAGCCGCCGTCGATCCAGTCACGGATCAGGCGTACTGGCTTACCCAATTTGTTGGCGATATCGTCAGCTACCGGCTTGAGGGAGTTCTCTTCCGAGAACACGCCTTCTTCCGGACGGCCGAGGTGGGATGTCACCATCACTTTAGCTCCAGCTTTCAGTGCGGCATTGATGGTCGCCATGGATGCACTGATGCGCGCATCGGAGGTCACCTTGCCGTCTTTGACGGGTACATTGAGGTCGGAACGGATCAGGACGCGCTTGCCCTTCAGATCCAGGTCGGTCATTTTGATTACGGACATGATTTTTCCTTCTTGCAGACTGAAACTTAAAGGGCTGGCAAATGCCAGCCCTTATTCAATATGGATTACTTGGCAATGTGCTGCGCAAAACGCAGCATGTTGCAGGTGTAACCATATTCATTGTCATACCAAGACACAACCTTGACGAAGGTGCCATCCAGCGCGATGCCAGCTTCCGAATCGAAGATGGAAGAGAAGCCGCAACCGCGGAAGTCAGTGGAAACCACTTTCTCGTCGGTGTAACCCAAGGTCTTGCTCATATCGCCGCTCTGCGATGCCTTTTTCATGGCGGCGCAGATCTCTGCGTAGCTGGCTTCCTTGTTTAATTCCACAGTCAGGTCGACCACGGACACATCGGAGGTCGGCACGCGGAATGCCATACCGGTCAGCTTGCCGTTCAATTCGGGCAACACCACACCCACTGCCTTGGCTGCGCCAGTGGAGGAGGGGATGATGTTTTCCAGGATGCCACGACCACCGCGCCAGTCTTTCTTGGACGGACCGTCAACTGTCTTCTGGGTAGCAGTCGCTGCATGCACAGTGGTCATCAGACCACGCTTGATACCCCAGTTGTCGTTCAGCACCTTGGCCACCGGTGCCAGGCAGTTGGTGGTGCAAGATGCCGCAGAGACGATCGCCTCACCTTTGTATGCAGTGTGGTTCACGCCGTATACGAACATCGGAGTCTTGTCCTTGGAAGGTGCAGACATCACGACTTTCTTGGCACCGGCAGCGATATGCTTCTGGCAGCCAGCTTCATCCAGGAAGAAACCGGTACATTCCAGCACCAGCTCAGCGCCCACTTCGTTCCACTTCAGGTTTGCAGGATCGGTCTCGGCTGTCAGGCGGATCTTCTTGCCGTTCACCACCATGCTGCTGCCGTCAACGCCGACTTCACCCTTGAAGTTGCCATGCACGGAATCGTACTTCAGCATGTAGGCCAGATAGTCCGGCTCCAGCAGGTCATTGATCGCGACAACTTCGAGCTCGGGGAAGTCCTTAGCGATTGCGCGGAATGCCATGCGGCCGATACGACCGAAACCATTGATACCAACTTTGATTGCCATGTTTTCTCTCCCGTTTAGTAATTAAAAACTTGTGTCTTACAGCACCGACTTTTCGGCCTTGACCACATTTTGGCTTTGGCCGGAGCGTTGCTCCTTAACATTCGCTACGCTCATGTTAGCCTCCGCCGCAATGTCGTCAGAATACCTTACAGAACGCCCTTAACTGCTTTGACGACATTGTCTGTAGTGAAGCCGAAGTGCTTGAACAGCTCTGGGGCCGGAGCGGATTCACCGAAGGTATCCATGCCGACCACTGCGCCATCCAGAACGTATTTGTACCAACCGCCGGTCACGCCCGCTTCGACGGCCACGCGCTTGATGCCCTTCGGCAATACGCTGTCCTTGTAGGCCTGGTCTTGTTTGTCGAACACGTTGGTCGATGGCATCGATACCACACGCACGTTGATGCCTTCTGCAGCCAATGCTTCTTGTGCGCCCAGTGCCAGTGACACTTCGGATCCTGTCGCGATAATGACCGCTTGCGGCTTGCCACCAGCTGCTTCAGACAGCACATATGCACCCTTACGAATCGCAGCGATCTGCTTTGCATCACGCTTCTGGAATGCCAGATTCTGACGGCTGAAGATCAGACTGGATGGGCCATCGGTGCGTTCGACTGCGGCCACCCATGCTGTAGCAGACTCGACGGTGTCGCACGGACGCCATACTTCCATGTTCGGAATGTAACGCAGAGTAGCAGTCTGTTCGACCGGCTGGTGCGTCGGGCCGTCTTCGCCCAGACCGATGGAGTCGTGGGTGAACACATAGATCACACGTTGCTTCATCAGTGCCGACATGCGCAGCGCATTGCGCGCGTATTCGGAGAACATCAGGAAGGTGCCGCCGAACGGCAGGAAGCCGCCGTGCAACGCCATACCGTTCATGATGTGCGACATGCCGAATTCGCGCACGCCGTAGCTGATGTAGTTACCCGGTTTCTTACCGCTGACG
>JAHJQE010000076.1 GCA_018819205.1 Gammaproteobacteria bacterium | reverse complement strand
TATGAAAAAGATAAATGGCTGCTGTTCGACATCACCAACCGGAGGAACATCGCGCGGGTGTTTCCGATGTTGGAGTGGGAGTGAGGGCTTCGCTTATGTACAAAAAACAACTAATCATTGGATTAATCACATCGGCCATTTTATTGGGTCTTGGCTGGTTGTTTATCAGCACATCTGTTGCTTGGCTAAAATCTCTTGACTCTGCAGTTGCGGCATCCTTAGTTACTGCGGCACTTGGTTTGCTTGGACTCTGGTATGCCCAGTGGCATTCCAAGAGTCGAGACATTGCTGAAAGCCATCGAGAAAGCAAGATTGCTGTTTACAGCACTTTTTTTGATCTCGTAGAAAAATTCCAAGCTGGAGGTGTTGAAGCAAGCAATCTTGGAGAGAGCAACCTTCCAGATTGGTTACGAAGTGATTTTGCCAAGCTTAATCGTGGACTTATCCTCTGGGCATCTCCAAAGGTCATTAAGGCGTGGCTACATTTCAGAGCGGCCACTATGGAAGGGGACGGAAGAAATATTCTTATCACTATGGATCAAATGTATAGAGCCATTCGAGAAGACCTTGGAAACAGTAATTCAAGCTTAGCAAGCGGCGATCTAATTCGAATAGGCCTTAAAGATCCGAATGAATTGACTTAGCCCGCGCAGGGCGCAATAACCAACGGGCATTGCTCCGTATGGAGTCACACATTCGGTGCAATGCGCTGCGCTAACCCGACCTACATTTATTCACCGACTACAAATCCCCCGTACTCGCCGCCACCATCATGTCCTTCATGGCAGCCATCACCTTCTCGGCACTCTTGCGCGTGTCTTCCGGCAGGGCTTTGATCATCTTGAGGTCCATCATCATGGAGATGACCCAGCGCTTGCCTGCCTTGTCTTCGATGATGGCGATGCGGCAGGGCATGAAGGCGATCATCATGTGGTCGGCGGCTAGCATCTTGTTGGCGGTGAGGCCGTCGCAGAAGTTGAATATCTCCATGCGTTTGGCGGGCTTGCCGGTGAGGGCTTCGATCTCTTTATAGAGCTTATTCACACCGACGAATTTGAGGTTGTGCTGGTTGGCACGCAGCTTGAGCGATTCCACGGCGTCGTCGAAGCTGATGTCGTCCTGCACCTGGATGCTGGCGATCTGCAGCTGGACGTTGGTGTAGCTGAGTTCGTCTTCGGCGGCGCTGGCGATCTGGGTCATCGCCAGCAACATCACGACCAGGAGAATCTGTATCTTTTTCATGTTCGTTCCTTTCAAGGCATGCATGGCATAACAAAGGCAGCGTGCTACGCCAACAGCTTGATGCCCTGCGTCCTGAACTGTTCGGCCTTGCTTTCGTCTATGGACAGGCGGATCAACTTGCAGCAACGCTCCAGTGTCTGCAGTAAAGCATCATAGGCATCTTCAGTTTCCTGCAGACGTTGCACCACGTTATGGCCGTGTTCTCCCAGCAAGTGATGTGCAAGCTCGATGAGCCCGGCCCGCCCCGTTGCAGTGGTGGCGAACGCTTCCTGATGCGATACATCATTACCAGTAGCGGCACCTGACTGCGCAACAGCCTGCACGTAGCCGTTGTCCACCAGCCACGCCAGTTGTTCACTGAATTCGGGCAGCCCGGAATAGCGGTTCAGCAACTCGCCCCACTGCGTCTTCCCGTCCACCATGATGAGGATCGCGCGCAGCTTTTGCGGCACAGCGTCGGAACGCTGTGCCAGCTCTGCTACCCCCTTGTCTGTCTTGACCAATAAAGCAGCGTTTTCCATGACCGCTTAGACAAGCTCTTCGATGACACGGAAGATCAGCCGCACGGTGATCAGCACGTACACCGCACCGAACAGGAAGATCAGGGCTACGATCATATTGATGATGTTCGGTGGCAGATGCGTGAAGAAAGGGGTGACGAAATAGCCTGCCGTGAACAGCGTGACCAGCCCTGTCAGAAAACCCCACTGTTTGCCCACGACGCCACCGGGTATCTTGCTGCGCAACGAATACACCAGATACATGCAGACCAGCATCACGCCGATCGCCACGATGTTTATGCCCAAGATCATTTGTGATTCCATTTTCTTCTCCCCTTTAAGTTTTACTTCATCGTTATAACAACCTATCCGGTGATAGTCAGACCATCCCCGGATTCCCTGCTACTCCCTTCAGCTTCGGCACGTTCGGTGCTGTGACTTTGACCACTTTCTCGTTGCGCAGGTAGCGCGCGACCAGATCCCAGACCGGTTCGCCGCCCTTGTCGCGTGCGGCCTCCGACACCGGCGCCCAACCTGCGACCTTGTAGGTCTTGTTCGCATCCAGCGGTTTGCCATGCAGGCGCATGTCCTGGATGCGTTTGCCCATGGCCGCACCGGGTTCGCAGGTGTATTCCAGTCCGCCCACGCGCACCATGTCGCCGCCCTGCTGGTAATACGGGTCGGGGTTGAACAGGTTGTCGCCCACGTCTTCGAGGATGGTCTTGATCTGCGCGCCGGTCATCTCGGTGAGTGTGGTGTACGGGTAGGTGATCGCGGTCTGGTTGAGAACG